>JAZBPA010000329.1:0-3581 GCA_036351435.1 Candidatus Competibacteraceae bacterium | reverse complement strand
GGGCAACACCATCAACGTGGGCGACGGTCATATCTCCTTTCATGTGCGTGGCAACTCGGCAGGGATTTATGTGCTGAATGGACCGGGTAAGATCGGTGAAGATGGGACTTATTTGCGTTAAATTAGTGACAAGAAATTTTACTCAAGGCCATGATTTGACCGTGATGAATTTGGTCAAACGCAACGGAGAAAACAATAGGAGCTCGAAGACTGATGACTAAGTCCGAGCTGTTGGAACTAATTACCAATGGCGAAAACTCTGGTGTGGAGTTCAAGCGTGATGACCTACGTCCTGAGCAATTGGCCAAAGAGGTTGTGGCTCTCGCGAATTTTCAGGGCGGGCGTATCCTGCTCGGTGTCGATGATGATGGAATGATCACAGGCATACAGCGGGACAATCTCGAACGTTGGGTTATGGACACGGTTTTTGGCCGTACCGTCCATCCAATGATCCTGCCTTTCTACGAAGAAATTCAGGTTGATGAACAGCATCGTGTTGCAATCATCACCATCAGCCAAGGCTCGACCAAACCCTATGTAGTACGCCAGCGCGGTCGAGAAGACATCTACATCCGAGTGGGCAGCACCTCGCAGCTTGCCTCCCGCGAGCAACAAGCCCGGCTTTATGCAATCGGCGGTATGCTGCACGCGGAAATGCTCCCGGTATCGGGTAGTGGACTGCGCGATCTCAGTTTGGATAGGCTAACCAATTACCTTACACATATTATTGGAGACAAGACGCTTCCGACCAGTGCAAAGGAGTGGGACGAACGCTTGTGCGGCCTGGGTTTCATGGTCGAACGTCCAGACGGCCCATCGATATGTACTATTGCCGGGCTTGTTCTTTTTGGCCAAGCGCCGCGCCGGTTTCTTCGCCATGCTGGTATACGTTGGATGGCATTCGAAGGTGGAGACAAAAGCTACAAGGCACTGGACGACAGGGTCATTGACGGGCCGCTGGTCGCTCTCCGCATAGGCACTTCGAGTGGGGTGGAGGTCGCTGGGAACGGAATCATAGAAAGTCTGGTAAGCGCCATGCGACCATTCGTCTCGGAAGAAATGGCTGAAGTGGACGCGACCATGCGCCGAGAGAGACGTTGGCATTATCCAATTGAGGCGCTGCGCGAAGCGATCGTGAATGCGCTCGCTCATCGTGACTGGACGCGTTACGAGGAGATTGAGGTTGCCCGCTATGCCGATCGCCTGGAAGTATTGAGTCCCGGCGCGTTGCAGAACTCAATGACAATAGAGAAGATGATTGCCGGCCAGCGTTCCGCGCGCAACCCATTAATTGTGGAAGTCCTACGCGACTACGGCTACGTAGATGCGCGAGGCATGGGGGTGCGCAACAAGATTATCCCGCTCCTTAAGCAACACAACGGCGTGGAACCGGAGTTTCAAACCACGGAAGACTATCTGCAGTTGACAATGTTTAGAGGCCATGTCGGATTAAGCGACTGACCTATCTCCGTTTGAGTTGGTCTGAGAATGTTCAAAAACACTGAAGCGGCAGAAACACCTCGTGTGCCCTACCGCTTCAGTATCGTGAGAGCCAAACTTATCCTTAAGCAGGCTTCACATTCTGATTAAGACGGAACAGGTTATGCGGATCATACTTGCGCTTAAGTGCCGCTAAACGGGCGTGCTGAGGTCCGAATCCTTTGCGCATCATCTCATCGCCTTCTTCCTGAAAACCGGCGAAGTTCAAATAGCGGCTGCCGTCCGAGAACTCTTCCATATCGTCGATAAAGGCTTGTACCCAACCGATGTTGGCGGCATCGTCTTCGGGATTTTGCCAGTTGGCCTCTGGATTAAGCAGGAACGCAGCCTGGCGACCGTAAAACGCGCTGTCCTCGGCACTGCCCCGCGCCACGGCCCCGCCGATATGCCACAAATCAGTGGTGCTATAAGGCGATACTTGCCGATTCGCGTGCTCGACGATGCGGTCGATGACCTCGTCATCTAAGTGCTGGAGATTGAGCGATTTCCAGTAATAACGCATACCCTTCGGATAATCGGGATCGAATACCTGCTGAGCTTCGACGTAAGGCATGATTCCACTGTGATCGACTAATGGCTTGCCAAAATCCAATAGCGGTTGCAATGCCCGCTGACCTTCATCTGCCGGTCCGGCGTAGAGGCCACCGAACAGCACGAAGGGGATACCGTGGATTTCCGTCGGAAAAATATCGGGTTCCGGTGGAATCACACCGCAGGCCATAATCGTGCTCACCTGATCCGGTGCTTCGGCACAAAAGTCCCGATAGCGCCGAATAGCCTGGTGCATCTTGTCGCCGCGGCCATCATGAAAAACGAAAGCGAACATGACTTCGGGTCCGACCGGATGGAGACGGAACTCGAATTCGGTCACGATGCCGAAATTGCCGCCGCCACCGCGCAAACCCCACAGCAAGTCGGCGTTATAGGTTTCGTCAGCTCGGATTACCCGGCCATCAGCCGTCACCACTTGTGCGCCAATCAGGTTGTCGCAGCTCAACCCATATTGGTTGCGTAACCAGCCAAACCCGCCTCCTAGTGTTAAACCTGCCACGCCGGTGCCGGAATAAACCCCGCCGGGAGTAGCCAGACCAAAAGCTTGTGCTGCATTATCGACATCTGCCCAGGTCGCACCGCCTTGCACTTTGGCAATGCGCGCGGCGGGATCAATCTCGACCCGATTCATCGGACTCAGGTCAATCACCAAACCGTTATCACAGGTCGCATGACCGGCCACGTTGTGACCACCACCGCGCACGGCTATAGGTATGGCATTGTCATGGGCGAAACCAATGCAGGCGGCTACATCTCTTACCCCTCTACAACGAGCGATTGCTGCCGGGAAACGATCAATCATGCCGTTCCACACGGAACGTGCCTCAGCGTAATCCGAGTGGTCGGGTTCAATCAGTTCACCACGCAGACAGTCGCGCAGCACCTGCAGGTCAATTGGCTTTATTGCCGCACTGGGCAGTTTGGCATTCATATTCATCCCCTCATGTTTTGTTGAAATTGAGCATCACTATAGGAAGCGGCCCATTTCAGGAGGATTTCCGCTAATCAGTCGAAGTGTTTCCTTTGTTTCACGCGGATTTCAATGGCTCAATATGCGTTTCCGAATTTGCAGTTTATCGTTGTATAAGTGTTGATAACTCGGTAGTTTTAGCGAATAACTAAACGTACATAGTCCGGATCTACTTTATGCCAGCCACCGATCAGCAACTCAGCACCACCTGCCGAACTCTGGAACAAGTCAGCCAGCAATTTCTGAACTGGATGGAGGCTTACGCCGACCGGGTCGGACAGGAAAAAATCGGGTTAAGCAAGGAATTCCGACGTTTGACAACCCAAACCCGGCGGCTGGATCAAGCCGTGCAACGGCCTATGTGTGTCGGGGTATTCGGTCCCAGTCAATCCGGCAAGTCTTATCTGATCTCCGCGCTGGCTCGCAAAGGCACTGCGCCGCTGCTGGCCGATTTTGCCGGTCAGCCGGTGGATTTCATCCGCGATCTTAATCCCGAAGGTGGCCGGGAATCGACTGGCTTGGTTACCCGTTTTACCGTGCACCAGTCTCAAACACCGCC
>JAZBPA010000328.1:0-4862 GCA_036351435.1 Candidatus Competibacteraceae bacterium | reverse complement strand
GGTGCCGGTGCGATGTGCGCGTAGACCGAATCCGCCCCAACCCAGCAGATCGGTAATTTCCTCCAATGCCACGGGCGTCAGATACACACGATAACCTCCCGGTTTTAGGGTGCGGGTAGGTCGCGCTAAGCGATCCAACTGTTGTAAAGCGGTTTGGATTTTCGTCTCGAATACGGCGTTTTCCCATTGAAAACCGGCATAACGAGACTTGACCGCCTTGTCAGCGTGCAGATAAAAACTCCAGTCCAGGTTAAAACTGTAGCGGGTAGACCAGTTGCGCTGGCCAAAGGAATTCGCGAAGCCGTGATGAATCGGGCCACTGGCGGCAATCCCGACCAAATCTCGATCCTGTCCGGCACTCAGTACCCGTTCGGTAATCTCCTTGCCTGTTGGCAATTCGTTGGGATACAGCTGCTCGCTGGAATGCACCTCAGTGGCATAGAGCAGAAAAGGATCTTCAGGCACGTGATTGCGAATGGCACGTAATTCATCTACCAAGGCCGTTAAGCGCGGTTGATCGGTTTCGAGCGAACCACTCAGGGTTAATTCGGCAGCAGCATGGCGACGATCTTCGATCCAATCCACGGTGATCGAACTTTGGGTGACGTGACCGGCTTGACGCACTTGACTACGGTTGAAGCGGACAAAATCCGATGCCTCACCACTGAACGAGCAGGTGAAGTCTTCTTTGCCACGCAGCAACGCTGTGAGTAGATCGGCGATACGGTAGAAATACGCTTGCATCGCCTTCACTCCCCGCCGAACACGGCCACGTCACGAAACAGACAGGGAGGCGCCGCATGACCCACCCGAATGACCTGATTCGGTTCGCCCTTGCCGCAGTAAGGCACGCCCATGACCTGGAAGGATTCGGCATTACCGACCCCATGCAAATTGCGCCAGAACTGCGCGGAAATGCCCCGATAGTTGGGATTCTTGACTACCGGACCCAATGCCCCGTTCTCAATCAGCCGACCCCATTCGCAGCCGAACTGGAATTTGTTGCGGGAATCATCGATGGACCAGGAACGGTTGGTTTCCATATACACGCCATGTTCCACCGCACCGATCAAATCATTGAAACGGGACTCGCCGGGTTCCAGGTTCAGATTCGCCATGCGGTCAATGGGCGGGCGATTCCAGCTGCTGGCGCGGGCATTAGCGACTCCCGGCAACCCGGCGCGGGCCTGAGAAATCGCCCCGCCCAGCGGACGCAATAAAATACCCTGTTCAATCAGATATTCCCGCTGTGCCGGCTGACCCTCGTCATCGTAGCCGTAACTGGCGATTTGCTCGGCATGATCGGGATCGAAGGTGATATTCAGCAATTCGGAGCCGTACTGATACCGACCGAACATCTCCGGCGTCACGAAACTGGTGCCGGCGTAATTGCGCTCATCGCCGAGGATGCGGTCTAGCTCCAGGGGATGACCGATAGATTCGTGAATTTGCAGCACCATTTGATCGGGAGCCAACACGATGTCCAACATATCCGTGGGGCAATTGGGCGCGTCCAGCAGGTTCAGGGCTTGTTCGGCGACACTCGGGGCTGCGTCATAAAAACCAGTTTCTTCGAGAATTTCCAAACCGCCTTGGCGCAGATGCGCCGCGCCGCCGAAACTGCGGATCTGCGTCTCGCCTTGGCGATGCGCTGTGGCGCTCAACGATGGCAACAAGGTGTGAAAGCGTTGCTGAATGCGGCTACCGTCACCGGTTAAATACAGCGTTTCGAGGTCGCTGTGCCAAAAGCCGGCCTGCCATTCCACAATGGCGTCGGCGATTTTGAGCCGCTCGC
The DNA here is from genome assembly GCA_036351435.1 of Candidatus Competibacteraceae bacterium. Lineage (GTDB taxonomy): Bacteria > Pseudomonadota > Gammaproteobacteria > Competibacterales > Competibacteraceae > JAAUQA01. The sequence goes on along the minus strand of JAZBPA010000328.1, from coordinate 3,067 downwards.
ATTCCCGCTGCAATACGGCGAGCTTGTCCGGCAAGGGAATATCGGACCACGGTCGGCGAGCCGGTTGCGCATATTCGCCCACCCGCACCTCTTGATCCAAGGCTGTCAATGCCACCACATGATGCCCTGCCGTGGCTTTGGCCCAATCATGAGCTTGCTTGATGGCTTGGCCTAAACCGGCTGGGCTGAGATCCGAGGTGGCCGCATAACCCAATCCGCCGCCATCATGAATCGTGATCATCGCCCCATCATCCTCCGAGCGGCGCACGGGCTGGACGATATTGCGCCGCACGGTCAGCAGTTCGTGGCGCTCCCGCACCAGCCGCAGGGAACAGAAATCCACCGCCGGTGCGAGTTCGCGAAAAGTGCGTTCGATGTCTTGCAATGCCCATTCTCCCCAGTCATTAATCGCAACTATCAGACGCTTAACTGCTTGAGAAAATCCGTAATCGCTCCCCAATAAGTCTGTCCGCCGAACATCATAATGGTGTTGTGGTCGGCGTTGAGAATCTTCACCAAGCGTTTTTGCTGGCTCGCCGCCTGTTCATGATTCTGTTCCGCGTGCCAGAACGGAATGATGTTGTCGTATTCAGCGTGCAACAGCAGGACAGGGCTGTTCACCCGCGTCATCTTATCGGCATTGTCGTCGCCTTGCGGCTGGACGGTGCTAGCAAACTGGGTAGGAATACCCAAATGTTGTAATAAATCCAGCGTGCGGGCAAACCCGCTTTCGAGAATCAAACCAGCGATGTCTTGGGGGCGATTGGCGGCTAGTTCAATGGCGGGCGCACTGCCCAGACTGCGGCCCATGACTGCCAAAGGACCGCTATGCCCACGTTGGCGCAAATGAGCCAGCACCGCGTCCAGGACCGGGTACACATCCTCAATCAACGTCCGAATTGAGGGTTGTCCGCCGCTACGTCCGTAACCCCGATAATCGACGCACACAAACGAAGCCCCACACCCTTTAAAGGTCGTAGCCAGCGGGTCGTAATCGGCCACGATTTCGCCATTGCCATGAAAATACAACAACGTTGGCAAATGTAAGGCAGCGGGATGATAGCGGGCCATGACTTTTACGCCCGGCTCGACTTCGATGTTTAAATCTTCGCTGCCGGCTGGCGGCGGAAAGCCCATATCGGGACGGGGAAAAAAGACCAAGGAATTGACCAACGGGCTGTCAAGAGAGGTGAGGAAATCGGGATTGCTCATAGATTATCGCTACACGTCGGGGGCTGGATGATGGTGGCGTGAGTCTACCGGAAATTCACCCTGATGGGAAAATGACAACATGTGCTGTTTTTTCAATCACATTCGCTGACTTCACCAACACTTCACCGGATACTCTTGTACCGCTCATAATCGCTTCACTCGCGTTTGCCACACTGCCGGGTAACCCTATGGAGATTAGCAATGGTTACCCGAGTACTGCATTACGGCATTGGTTTACTTGCTCCGTTTCGGCCTGAGTTTTCTGGGCTTTCAGCCAGCGCTGCTCTATTCGGCGTAGGCGCTTTGGTTCTTGCTGCCGAACCGGTCGCTTGGTTAGTCCGCACTTGGTTTGATCCAGTCTACGGTTCCCACGGCTTACCGGTTTTTCTACTGGTATTGCTGCTGTTCGGCTGGAGTTTGACCAGTCCCCAGCAAATCATAGACGAACGACAGCGGCCCTGGGCGTTAGGGCTATTCATGCTCACCGCTTTGGTGCGGCTGAGCGGGCAAGTGCTGGCCATCAATACCTTGGGTGCGCTGATTTTGGCGCTTGATGTCTACGCACTCGGTCTGCTGGCCGGTCTGCACAACAGACGCCGCTCGCTGGCACCGGGTTGGTTAGCCGTGGTGTTCATTTTTGCCCTGCCGCTGGAACGCGTGATCCAACGCAGTATCGGCTTTGTTCTACAGCAATTCTCGGCGGCTGGGGCTTGCTTTTGGCTGGATCTCGGTTTTTCGTCGGTGGAATGCCAAGGTGTGCGGATATTGCTGAATGGGCACGATGTGCTGGTCGATTTGCCCTGCTCCGGTGCCCGCAGTCTGCTGTTGTTATTGTTGCTGTTCGCCACGCTTGCCGCGCTGTTGCGACCGACTTTGATCAGGGCCGGACTGGGTTTACTGCTGACCCTGATCGCTGCCGTCACTGCCAACGTGCTGCGCATCTGTTTGCTGGCTATCGGCATCGCTTTTCCCGAGCAAGTGGGCATTTCAGTGATGGCTGCGCCCTGGCACGATCTCATTGGATTACTTAGCCTAGCGCTGGGTGCACTTCCGGTATTGATTTGGGCGTTCCGAACACTCCCTCGGCAACCCGTTCTCGATTCTTTAGTGCATACGGGTGCCCATTCAGAAACCCAGCGAAATTTCAAACTGACGCCCGTCAAAGCAGGCGGCTTTATTGTGATTGCTGCGGTTATCGTATGGTTTCCCGCGCATCCGGTCGATGTATCCCGTCCGACGGCTGCCCCCGTGTTGCCTGTCAGTTTGGCTGGAGTTCCAGGACAGGCAGGCCAACTCACTCCACTCGAAAGCAGCTATTTCACTCAGTATGGCGGCGGCGCGGCGCGTAGCCGATACGGTGATCTGAATCTATTGCTGGTGCGCACTGCCGCGCCGCTGCGCCATTTACACGCCCCCGATGAATGCCTGACCGGTTTGGGGCATCAAGTGGAGTATCTGGGTCCCACTTACACCACTATCCCGACTGCGATTTATCGCAGCACCGACCCGCAAGGACAACTTTGGCGGGTTGCCGTGACCTTTTATTCGTCGCAGGGACAGTTGACGACCAATGTCGCCGAAGCGGTATGGCTTTGGCTGCAAGACCCCACCAGTACCTGGACGATGATCCAACGCGTTACTCCCTGGGATATACCCACCGCCCGGATAGAGCACTGGGATCAGGCCGCTGCCTTGGCGCTGGATTTACCCCTGACTAGCGATTCTTTTCCACCCACAGAGGAGCCTCAATCATGATATTCCGTGCGTTATTCATTTTCGCCTTCTTAATGCTGAATGTCAGTCCCAGTCTAGCGCTGACTGACGCTGCCACGGCTGACAAACTGCTTGATGAGTT
>JAZBPA010000327.1:0-3146 GCA_036351435.1 Candidatus Competibacteraceae bacterium | reverse complement strand
GTATTGAAAACCTTCAGTCACTGGCCGCAGAATTGAACGGCCAAATCAGAGATTTGGGTTTTGTCACGATGACCGGATTACGGGCGATTGATCCTCGGGCGCTGCGCTTTGCATTCCTATTGCGACCCGGTGAGCATTCTCCACCCTATTCTCAGAACGGTTCGCTGGTCATGTTCAAAGTCCTGGCCCGTCAGGAACCTGATGCGTTGCCATTGGCTATGGTGCGCGATCGGGTTGTACAAGATTACTTAACGTACTACTCGCCACAGGTTTACGAGGAACTCGCCCAGCAAATGCTAGCTGAGGCTGCGTTTCGTCTCTATCCCGAGCGGCTTGCCGGGATTTCGCCGTTGACTGCTAATCCAGGTTAGAGACGAATTGTTATGAGGAATCCGGTTGCGGTTCGAAGCGAATCTGCAAGCTTTCGAGCCAAGCATCGACAGTTGCCCCTTCCAACGCCTGTACCCGTTCGTTACCCAAGCGGTTTTCAGCCAAACGTCTGGCCTCAGCGAAAGTCATCGGTCGTTCTTCTGTAACGCCGTGCAACTGGAGAATCCACAGGATTCCCCGATCGGATTCCACGAGATCGCTCACTTCGCCGACCTGCATTTTCAGCACCGCCCTTAACACATCCAAGCCCAGACGACGCGGCAAAGCTAGCCGCGAAATCTCTCCAAGACGCCCACCATCCGCGGCGGAGGTATCTTGCGAATAACGTCGTGCTGCGGTTGGAAAGTCGAGTTCTCCTAAATGTAATTCATTCACTATGCGTTCGCCCTGGCGATAGGTTTTGCGTTTGTCGTCTTGTGCGAGCGGCATCGCAATCACTGACAGGTCGTAATGCGGGGGACGCTTAAACGTGTCTCGATGTGCCTGGAAATACCGTTCGATTTCCGCTTCGCCGGGCGGAGTCAGTTGCCGTTGGATACGCTGGACGAGGATTTGTTGAGTAAGCCATTGTTTGCGCATCCAACTTCGTCGGCTCTTGAATTCAGGCTGTCGATGGAGACCCTGATCAATCAAATCCTGCAAACCCATGTGATTGATCAGATAGTTCTCTACTCGACGCCGCAGTGCGGTTTGGTTTGAGCGCGATAAGGGCGTGTTGCGCCCTTGGTTGATCAACCACTCCACTTGACGGACAGACAAGGCGCCGCCGCGAAATTCGACTAAAATCGCATCTGGCTTTTCCGCGTAGTGTTCCAACACCGGCCAATGGTAGCGAGGATTGGCGCGGGCCAGTAAATCCGCCAGCAATTGTGCCCACCGCTGATCGAAGGTTTGATTCTCCAGCAGATTTTTGGCGATCTCCCGCAATTCTTCCGGGTTGCGCTGGACTTTCGGCAGAATTCGCTCGCAATAGAGAATCGTCAGGCCATTAGGGCCGGGCAAAATTTCGCTGATCTCGCCTGCTTTCATGGTCATAGCGACAGCATCGATTTCCGGTCGCAAGTTGCCAGCCGGAACATTGCCGATCAGACCCTTTCGAAAGCGGGTCTGCGAATCTGATTCGGCTTCGGCGATTTGCCCGAAGTCTGCGCCGTCCAGCAACCGCTGACGGATACTCTGCATCTGCTTCAGTATCGCTACCTTGTCTTCGGTCGTGGCGTTCGGCGGATAGCGCTTGAAAATATTGTATAAGCGGACCCGGCGGGGGCGAGTGTACGTATCTTTTATTGACTGATATTTCGCTTCCACCTGCGCAGCTGAAATCCGAATTAAAGAGACCAACTGTTTGCGTAACAAAGGCCGACTCAGGGCAGCCTCCTTGATGGTGAGTTCGAATTTCGCCTTGGGTTGTCGATCCAGGGCCAACCGCTTGGCTTCGGCAGCTAAGGTTTCGACCAGGATTAATTCTCGGATGGCGAATTCGCGACGCACCGCTTGAGAACCAAAACCGTATTGCTTCCAATCGGCTAATTGTTCAGCAGTTACCGTCTGCCTGTGTTCACCTTTTCCATAAGTCGCCAGCACCGTTTCCTGTTGCGCTGCTTGACAAAGATTTGCCATGAGTAACAGCAGTATAAGTACAGTAGCAAAGGGTTGCGCTTTAACAGCGCTCAACGGTTTGATCATGGCATACTATTTGGCAGTTGCATGTTATTCACGAATGACTTGTTTTAATGGACACACACACCGGCACGAATCCCGTATCAACAAACCGTTACTACCAAAGTAAATTAAAAGCGCTGCGTTTACAGGATTTCGCGGTGCTGAACGCATGCTTATTGTTCTCCGGGGTGGCTGCCCTGATTTACGAAACCGCATGGAGTCAGCAACTAGCGTTAGTTTTCGGCACATCGGAATTAGCGATAGCTGCGGTACTGGCTGCCTATATGGCCGGTCTAGCCAGCGGGGCGAGTATTGCCGGACGGTGGATCGAACGCATTCGCCGACCGTTACTGGTTTACGCCCTATTGGAGTTGGGAATCGCACTAACGGCGTTGGCTGTTCCCACCGCGCTGCAGGCCGCCAGTCGGTTGCAAATAGGGTTGCTTGGCGGGTTAGATTTAGCTGCACAAGGCGCATGGAATTCGGGGCTGTTTTATTTGCTCGCCGCCTTTTTGATTTTGTTGATACCGACGGCCTTGATGGGCGCCACCCTGCCTTTGCTAATCCGTCATGCGGTCCGGGAGGATAAGCAGATCGGCCCGCGGGTAGGCCAATTGTACATGATCAACACGCTCGGTGCTGCGTTGGGGGCATTGCTAGCTGCTTTTGTGCTATTGCCAAATTTCGGGCTAGGCGCAACAGTTTGGGTCGCCGTTGTGATCAATGGCCTGGTCTTTTTGCTCGCCGTATTGCTGGAACATCGAAAAAGCTCAACACCAGTGCCGGTCAGGCACATTCAAGCTACTGCTGGACCGACACAACAGCCTATACATTGGATTTTGCCGGCGATGTTGGCATCTGGCTTTGTGTCGTTGAGCTATGAGGTGCTTTGGACACGACTGCTGAGTCACCTGCTTGGCGGCAGCATTTATGCCTTCGGCACCATGTTGGCGACCTTTCTGATCGGAATCAGTTTGGGAGCGGCGATTGCCGCTCGCTTGGCGTCCAATCCAATGCGTGCGCGTTGCGGGTTCGCCATCGCTCAATTGGGCTGTGCGGCCCTTTTCGCGCTGGGTTTAAGCGTGGCTGAGCAG
>JAZBPA010000326.1:0-2604 GCA_036351435.1 Candidatus Competibacteraceae bacterium | reverse complement strand
TAATGACGTGGTCTATCATAGGTTGGCCCCTGGGCTGCATGAGAAGTTGCAAAAGCTGAATCCAAAGCTATCCACTGGGAGGCGAAAATATACACATACCCAGTGGCTTAGTGACGACTATGGATTGCCAGAGCTGCGCGACCACCTATCCAACTGCATGTTCTTGATGGATATTGTTTTGGCTGGGGCAGACCCAAGTTACGCAGCGTTTGAGCGGGCCTTGAGCTGCGCGAAACCAAAGATAGGGCAGACAAAAGATTTATTTGGCTAGCGCTTAAAGAAAAGTTGCGCTACCTCTTTTATTACTTGGTCATCACTATATTATGGATAAAATTCATACACCTAAAGAAGTTTTGGACCTTATCGGTCACCAGCCAAGGCAGGGTGATCTTTTTGCTATCACCGAAACTGAAGTTGATGGCATCCAGATGGGGGTCCTTAATGATGGGAGCCCATATCTAACCCTTAGAGGCTTGGCTAGATTATGTGGGGTTGATCATGCAGCCCTGCTCCGCCTCGCCAATAACTGGCAAGAAGAGCAAACCAAGCCGAGAGGCTCAAAAATACGCGAGCTTCTGAATGCGCAGGGGCATGACGGAAGTAATCTCTACGTCAGGACCAGGAGTAAGTCCGGGGAAACGCACGCCTATACAGACGCTGTATGTATGGCGATATTGGAATATTATGCGTTTGAAGCTACGCAGGGATCAAATGAAATAGCTGTTCGGAATTATAGGCTCCTGGCTCGCTCCACCCTTAGAGAGTTTATCTACAACCGCTGTGGCTATGATCCGAAGAAACACCCGCACAATTACCCCGACTGGTTTCCCCAGTCTGCGGCCAATCCTGTGCAAGCGTGGATTTACCCAGTCAAGGCTCTTGGCGATTTCAGGGTATGGCTTTATGAGAATTACATCAAAATTAACTTTCCCAAGTATATCCGGTATTATGTAGCAAGCGCACAAAGACCCCACCCCCATAACCCGATAAAATCCAGTCATTTAACTTCAGGAGTGAAGCGAAATGGCGGAATCTCATGTTATCACAGCGCTGGTAGCGAAGCGGGCTGAACTAGCGGGCCTGCTGGACCATCACCGCAAAGAGATTGAGCGCATCCAGCAAGAAGTCGGCGCACTCGATACCGCAATCAAGCTATTTGACCCGGAATACAACGTTGGCGGTATCCGTAAGAAGCGGTATCGGCGCAAGAACAACTACTTCCAGCAGAATGAAGGTGCACGATTGGTATTGGACGTGTTAAGGGAAGAAAAAGCGCCGATGAGTACGGCACTTGTTGTCGATAAAGTGTCTAAGAAGAAAGGGTTTGCTTTCGATAGCGAGAGCATTAAGCCTTTCCATGCAGCCGTTCTAAACACCATTGGCCGACAAGTGGCTAAGGGCACTGTCGAGAAGGTTGGAACGGTTGATAATATGGCGGTTTGGGGATTGGTTAAATAGGATTATTGTCTGTTACGTCGGCTTCCAGATGCGTAAAATAAATATCTAACTCAACTTCCTGTTTGCTTGTGTTTATGTGGTGTACAAAGCATCTGAAAAAAGCCTCGCCGTCAATGTCGTTCTCGGTCAGAAAGTAGAATATTGACGAATCACCCTCACCCTCTATGGATTGGTGGTGGCTTCTCATTACGAATGCGTCATCTATTAAATCGTGGTCGTATAGCCTCTTGACGCACCTCCCAGGATATACTGTGAAGCCAGGGCGCACTTCGATAATAGCGGCATCTGTTACAACGCCGCATGAATCTGGCTCAGAGATGCTTTCATATGGTGATGGAAGGCTTTGTCGAGAAATCTCTTTTAAGGTTATTTTTAGTGGCGCAAACCAATCCTCTTTTATTTCATAATATTCGCCAATCCCCAATGTTGCTTGCTTCCGAGCCCTGCGGTATCCAGAGGGCTTAGCCCGGATTATTCATAAAAAAGGGCGAACCTCGTTCAACCCATTGATATAATGGGTGTTACGCCAATAACGCTTCGGAAGAAGCCAAACGAGGTCGCCTGATGCCTGAGTGTACTCCAGAACAACTGCGTTTTCCTCCCGTTGCCGGTTTGACCGTGCGAGGTGATTTCGACGGTGGGGCGCTGTCGTCTGACTTCGGGGTGATGGTGTTGCGCGGTATCGACCGTCAGATCGGGTTGAGCGAGCAACTGGCGGGAGCGTTCGATGACCGGCGCCATCCGTCGTACATTGACCATCCGTTAGTGTCGCTGTTCGCCCAACGGACCTATCAAATCGCCTGCGGCTATGCCGATGGCAATGATGCCAATGCGTTGCGACGCGATCCGTTGTTCAAACTCGGGCTGGATCGCAACCCGCTGGATCCGGAGGCGGATTTGGCCAGCGCAGCGACTTTTTCGCGGCTGGAGAATGCCGCCACGGCACGGGATATCTACCGGCTGGCGCGGGCCTTCGTCGATCAGTTCGTAGCCAGCTATGCGCAAGCGCCGGAGTTGATCGTGCTGGATATGGATCATTCGGAAGATACCACCCATGGCCAACAGGAGCTGAGCTTTTATAATCACCATTACGGCAACCACTGTTATTTGCCGCTGTTTTTGTTCGAAGGGCTGTCGGGCAAGTTC
>JAZBPA010000325.1:0-2155 GCA_036351435.1 Candidatus Competibacteraceae bacterium | reverse complement strand
TGGAATCGAAAATCAAGCCATTCCGGGTCCGAAACGGAAACCACGAGATCAATTGCATCGTTTTTTGGATGCAATCGCCGAGGAGGGAATCTGTGTGCTGCATGTTCTCAACAACGCACTATTGACGGAACCTCTGCGCCAGTGGCTGCTGTCCGAGATCAAGTTCATCCCAAACTTACGCATCGTTTTTTCCTGCCATCCCACGGAGAAAACCGATCAAATCGCACCCGACATTCCAAGTCTGCGGCTTGAGTTCACACCGCTCGACAAAACTAACTTCTTTACAGTCATCGATCAGCGGTTCGTACCCCATACGTTCCCCAGAACTTTGGTTGATGCCCTTTGGCGGGCTAGTCGTGGACTACCAGGTGATGTGGCACTGAAAATTCTCGATCTCGTCAATGCGGAGCTGCTTTACAGGGACGAACGGGACATTTGGCATTTAGCCGACAGCAGATTAGCCGAAACGGATTACGCCAAGGAGTTCCTGATCGATTTTCAAACGGTTATGGAAGCCGCGTTGAGCCAATTACCTCAACTGGAACAGGATTACCTACAAGACTTTCTCAAGCTAGCGGCACTGTGTGGTGAGTACGTACCGGTCGGCCTTGTGTTCCAATACCTGCAAATCGATGATGATACCCAGGATACCTTGACCGATTTCATCGATGAACATTTGGTAGGCGATCAATGGGACGGGCTGTTCGTCGATTATGAGTACCGGCACCTTTCATTCCCCGAAATTTCTGTTTATCACTTCGTCAATCCCATGTATCGCTGGGTGATTCTGTATGAATGGTCGCCTGATCAGCGATCTGAGTTGGCATCTGGTTTTCTGGCGTTCCTGGAAAAGAGGCTACCGGTTCGCACTCGTGGTATCGCCCATTTATTCCTGACGTTATGCCGTTATCTCTGTAATGAGCAGGCGCAAGCCCCTTACAAGCAAACGCTGGCCTGGTGGATTGGCACCGAAGAGGCCGAGGAGTTAACCCGCTATCTGGCGCAAGCACTACAAGAACGACGCTTGGAACCTGTAGTGTTGTTGCAGATCGTTAAAAATGTTGAATACGCTTGGCCGACTTACCGTCAGTTGGCCGTTTTGAATGCGCTGGATGGGCAAGAACAGGGGGTTTCAGTTGATCTGATGGGGGATTTCTTAAATTGGAAAGGGGTTTTACTCACCCACTTAGGCCGTTACCGAGACGCTGAAAGGCTTATTCTTCAAGCCCTGGCCATTCGGGAAAGTACCCTTGGTTCCGTTCACTCCCTTGTCGCTACCACACTCCAGAATCTAGCGGGCTCGTATTTCGGTCAAGGTCGCTACGCCGAAGCTGAACCACACTATCGACGCGCTCTGGCTATTATTGAGGAAAACGCCCACGGTTTCAGCCGTCCTAATGTCGCGACTATGCTCAACAATCTGGCGATCTTGTATTTAGAACAAGGCCGCTGCGCCGAAGCCGAACCGCTTCTTCTTCGCGCCCTGACCATTCAGGAAAGTACCCTTATTGTCGACCATCCTGAGGTTGCGACCACAATCAACAATCTGGCGAGCTTGTATTTAGGGCAAAGTCGCTATGCCGAAGCCGAGCTGCACTTTCAGCGCGCCCTAACCATTCAGGAAAACGCCCTTAGACCCGACCATCATAACGTCGCGACCACACTGCATAATCTGGCGAACTTGTACTCCGCGCAAGGCTGTTACACTAAAGCCGAACCGCGATTTCAGCGCGCATTGGCTATTCGGGAAAGCACCCTCGATCCCTGCCATCCCCATATCGCCTCTACCTTGGAAAATTATGCCGTCTTGCTTCAACAACTTGAACGTTTTGACGAGGCAGCTGAACTGGTAGCTCGTGCTGCAGCCATCCGTGCTAAGCATGAATTTGAAAACCACAACCAGTAAACTACGATCAGTGATTTAAACGTAGAAATAATTCGCGCCTCAAAATCTTGTCATTTGCCCAACCACTGCAACCCAAATGTAACAGACTTGACATAGTGTTTAAACAACACTAACATTTGGTGTAATTTTTACACTAAGTGTCAATTCGTGATGCCTCAACAATCCCAGTTCGAACTATCCACTGATGTGGTGCTGTTCAATATCCGCGATGAGCGCTTGGAAGTATTGCTGCTCACACAGGCGGATAGC
>JAZBPA010000324.1:0-3509 GCA_036351435.1 Candidatus Competibacteraceae bacterium | reverse complement strand
GGCCCATTCAGCTAATGCAACGAAACCGTTGAATTTGGCGCAGCGTCTCTTTGCTCAGGAGCAGCCTTACGAAAAGGTCTTGGAGCGACTGATGCCCGCTTGACACCACTTCTCGCTGAGCATTTTCAGGTCAACTTTCCAATTCGTGAACACCGCCTTTCGCTAAGTTGATAATACCCTATAAGATGCTTTTCTGGACGCATCTGTGCTAGTGTGTAGTTCTTTACACACCAAAAGGATGCTGCCATGAGCCGCCGAATCAATGTGATGATTGACGATGACACCTGGGATATGCTTGAGCAAGTCCCCTCGGGCGAGCGAAGCCGTACTGTCAACGATGCCCTACGGCTGTGGGTGAGGCGCCGCCAACGCCGTGATGCTGTCGCTCAAATGGAAGCGCTGCGCACCCAGTTGCCCAAGGTCAGTACAGCTGAAGTCGTACGCTGGGTTCGTGAAGACCGTGAACAAGGCCATTGATGACGGTTCCACTCATCGTGCCCGATGCCTCAGTTATTCTGAAATGGGTGCTGCCATCCGATGACGAGCCTGATGCTGATTTGGCGTTGAGGCTGCGCGACGCGATACAGGACGACCAAGTCCAGGCTTGGGTTCCGGCCTTGTGGCTCTATGAGGTGGGAAACACGATTACCCGGCGTTTTCCAGACCAGGCGGCGCCGTGGTTAACGGCGCTAAAGCATTTCGCGTTGGAAGAAGCGCCGTCTTCACCGCAATGGTTAAAAGTGGCTATCGAACTGACCCAACGCTTCGGTATCACGTTTTACGATGCCGCGTATCATGCGGTTGCCCTCGTGCATCAGGGTCAACTGGTTACCGCCGATAGCCGTTACGCAAACCGGGCCAGTGCAGCCGGAGCAGTGGTATTGTTGAACCAGTGGATGCCACCGGATCAACCGTGACTTGACTAATCCTAGACGAAAATCACTTCCCGCCATCTTGCACCTTAGTTAATATTAAGCATGACCGCATCATTCGGCCCTATCCTGTAGCGCAGCGGGTCACGGTTCGACGCCGTAAAACTGGAGCACTCGTTTGACATACTGGCGGGTCTCCGGATACGGCGGGATGGTGTTGCCATAGCGGACTACCGCATTTTCGCCCGCATTGTAGCCAGCCAGAGCCAGCTTCAGGTTATTGTCAAACTTATCCAGTAACCACGCCATGTAGCGGGTTCCTGCCTCGATATTCTGAGCTGGGTCGAACGGATCAGTCACGCCAAAACGCTTTGCCGTAGCCGGCATCAATTGCATCAGGCCCTGAGCACCTTTTGGCGAAACCGCGCGGCGTTTGCCCGATGATTCCGCCTGGATAATGGCCCTTATCAACTGCGTCGGTAACCGATGTTCCTGAGCATATTGCCGAATGATTGGCAGGTAATCCTGTCCAGCTATTGTTGGGACTGACCTTGATAGCGACCGATCTCGCCGTATCTGTCCAGCCCGACTGGCTGCAGCACGAGTAGCCTCCTGTTGGGGAACGTTGGACATTTGCCTTCCGTACTGCCGTTCATAGCGACTCTGCTCATGTGCTATCAGCTTGGTCACCCAATCCTGTTCTGCAGCACTAGCCAGCGGTGCCAGCAAACCCAAAAAAACGCCGCTTAGGGTGCCATAAAAAACGACAGAGTGTGCGAGCGTCATTGCTTTATTCCTTCGGCCAACGGGGCGGTAATGGATACGCCGGTCTTCGCTTGGGATTGACGATGCCACGAACCCACCGTTGGACATCGTGCAGGCGCACAGCAAAGGCCTGTTGCAAGCCGGCGAGGATTGCCGCGCCAAGGACGATGATGGCCAACGTCCACAGGTTGCCGTAAATCATAAAGACCACGGGCAACGCGGCCATAAAGGGAAACAACCACCCTTGGAATAACCAAAGAAACGTCGCGGGCAAAGTGGCGAATGGCCACAATCCCGATTGACCGATCGCAAACGCCTGGTCGTCGTTTTGTTGAGCTTCAGTAACCATGCAGTACCTGTTTCACGACGTCAAAAAATAATGCCGCACAGCTCGCGTAGACCCCAGCGATACACGTCATCGGTAATCAACCCGGCGTCGAGTTTGGCATCCAAGGCGTTCTTGAACCGATACCCGTAATCCGGCAGGATCATCTTGGAGGTCAACGGGATGTTATCTGTATCGAGTAGACGTTCCACTACAGCGGGCTTGAACTCCAGGTATTCCCAAACCGCCGTTCGGGTTCCATCGGTACAAGGAATCAGGCGTTGCGAGATGATGAGGCGAACTTCCTGCAACAGCCCACGTAATGCTTGTTTTCGCTGGCTTTCTGGGAACAGATTGAACAGCATATTCAGGGTGGCGGCAAAGCCGGTCGCGTGCAGTGTCGTCAAGCACAAGTGACCCGTCATACTTAACCGTTGGATCGCCATTAATGTCGGATGGTCTAGCAGCTCGCCCACCAGAATGATATTGGGTTCACGGCGCAATGCGGTGGTGACTGCAGTTTCCCAATCCTCAACATGCCGGCCGATTTCTGTGGCCAAGATGACTGACCCGTTCGGGAGACATGTGGGATGAACATACTCAATGGGTTCCTCATAGGTGAGAATGTTGAGGGGTTGACGGTTGGCCAACTCCAATAACGCGCTGGCCAGCAGTGTCGTTTTACCTGATGCAGTCGGTCCCGAGACGACGATCATACCCTCGCGATACCGTAACAAGGCGTCTTGTAAATCCTGTGGTAAGGCAAGCGCTGTGAAGCTCGGCGGCGCGGGGGGTAATATCCGGGCGACAATGTGCACCGCATCCTGAAAGTTCTCCTCTACCGCCGTCATCTGTAGACGAAATCGGTAAGGCCGCCCCTGGTAGTGGAAAGCGTAGGCACTGCGCACCGGCTTGCGGCTCAATACCAAGGCGGGTGCCTCGTCGTTATGGAGGAACTTGGCAATGGAGGCGCATTCCGGATTCGACAGCGCGCGTTGCGTGATGGATTCCATTCGACCATAGATGCTGACGGTAACCGGCATGCCGGGACCAAAATGAATGCCTGAAGCGCCTGCGTCTGCGCAATGCCGTAACAACGCTTCCAGACTTGCAAAGTCGAAATAAGGGGGTGCTGGGAATGGCTCCAGCGATTTCCGGGCAACACTGCCTAGTGAGACCGCTTTATTCGATTCACTCCCCTGGGCGCGGGTCGCGCTCAGGACATCCACACATTCCCGCAGCAGTCGCTCCAGTTGTTTCTGATTGTCAGGTGTTGCGGTATCCGGTGGTGGGTCTAAGGTGAGCGACGTATCTGGCAAGGCGATGTCAGTCATGTTGGCTTACCCATTCTCCCAATATCCCATGCGCGCTATTCACCGGCGGATTCGACACCGCTCATCGCATCGAACAGACTGGGGATTTCTGGATAGATTTCCCAGCGTCCCTTACGGAAGCGCGTGGTGCGGGTAATGCGATACAACTCCTCACCAATCAACAACTCGTTACCTTGGTGACTCACTCCACGGCGGGTCTTTTTCAGCTTCGGT
>JAZBPA010000323.1:0-2329 GCA_036351435.1 Candidatus Competibacteraceae bacterium | reverse complement strand
CGGCTCGGATAAGCGGTAAAATCGCAAATTGTCCTCATCCTCGTTAATCTCCCTCAGCAAGACCTGCTGCAGCTTCTCAAAATGAACCTGATCAACTCGACATTCAAATACCGACTTTTGAACTCTTTGCCCGTAATTCAGGCACGCCTTTGCCACCCGTCTTAAGCGTCTGCGACCTTCACTTGTCTCTGTGGAAACATCATAAGCCACAAGAATCAACATGCGTTGTCCCCTTACCTGTACAAGAATGGTAGATAGCTTTCCATGTCCCCTCGCAAGGTTCTGGCGATGAATCGAGCTTGAACATGAGAGAGCAAGCCAATCGGCACATTTTGCTCAAGCAGCGCATGAGTCAATTCCTCCTGCTTACGCTGCTGATAAGCGGTGATCACTAATCGGCGGCCATCGTCATTGAGATAAACCGCGCCGCCCGGTCTCGGTGCAAAGTGCTTAGCCGTTATCTGACCCCGGTTAATCAACGTGAGCGCTAGTCGGTCGCCGAGAACCGACCGAAATTCTTCCACCAAGTCCAGCGCCAAAGCAGGGCGGCCAGGACGAACGACATGCAAAAACCCCAATTGTGGATCAAGCCCAACACCCTCCAATGCGGAGCGGCAATCATGCACCAACAAGGTGTATAGGAACGAAATCAGCGCATTGAAACGATCCCGCGGCGGACGCTTGCTACGGCGTTCGAAATCAAAATCAGCTCGCTGCTCAGCACGAATAAGACGCCTAAGCGCAGAAAAATAAATCCGGGCGCCGTCACCCTCAAAACCCCGCAATGTCCCCAAATCGGCAACCGTAACCAACTTGCGCATGATGTTCGCTAGCAGGCGACTGGCTTGTCGCATCGCTTCGGCATCTTCTGTGTCTTTCGTATCACGGGCGCCGCGCATCAGAATTTGCCGACAATTACGCAATTTGCCAGCGACGCAAGCACGGGCTATCGCTAACGCGGCTTCTGTATTTCCCGCTGCCGCGTGCTGGGCTTGCCTGAGCAGAATGTTGCCGCTGACCGGGCCTTCCAACCGCGCCTTGAAAACACCATTGCGATTCAGCAACGCCACAGTTCTTCCATCCTCAGCGCAACGGTGCAGGACAGCGGGCGTGAGCATCACGTCACCAACAGTCACAATACCGCCCAAGTGATGCAAGGGTACTTGCAGGCGTTTCTCCCGATCCACTTCAACGCACAGGGTCTCACCTTCCAGGCGCACGTAGGCATTGGGTGTGGTGATAAACAGGGTGTTCAACAGTTGCCGCATTATGAATCCTCTGCGTAAAACAGCTCCTCATGCAATTGACTCAGTTTTCCCCTAGCGGCTACAGCTTCCGGCTGACAAGCGTCTTTCAGAGAACAGTGACGGCAGCGATCGTCATTCACCGGTGGCGGTAACTGACCGACTTGCAACATAGCTCGCACCCGCGGAATCAAATCCTCGACCTGTACTCGCAAAGCCGGTGTGATAGCGACTTCCCTTCGCCGCCGTGAGCTGTGATGAAAAATTGCGCCGTGCGGAACGGCCAGCCCGGTCATTTCCTCCAGACATAAGGCTTGGGCTGCAAGCTGAATATCGTCATGTTCCTTGGCCCGGCGTCGGCCATGCTTGTATTCCACTGGATAAGGCGTGCCATCGGGAAAGAACTCAACGACATCGGCTTTCCCCACCAATCCCAGGCGGCGAGAAAACAACGGCAGAGCGCGTTCCACGCGTACACCGTCGTCCATTTCGCTACCCGGTTCATCCACCTGTTCATGCACCGCTTGGCCTCGGAGCGTGTAGAGATTTTCATCGAAAGTCTGTTCCAAATGAATCAAGGCACACTGCCTAGGGCAATAACTGTAGTGCTGGAGAGCAGCAATCTGAACGGCGTTTTCCTCATCATCGTCCAGGTCGGACATGACTAACCCACCAGACGGTCAAGTTTGACACCTTCCGGTAATTCGCTGTCGTTGATCAACACGCGGTAATCTGCAAAATGACGCGGCACGGCTACATTCTCTTGGCGTTCAACCTGAATCCGCTCAAAAAGGGTATGAGCAGGAGCACGACCAAGCGCATTGTCATGCTCAAAGACATACAAGCCCCGCGTCGTCATTTGGCCGCGAGCGGCGGAATGATCATGCTCGAACATGCTGCCCAGCGCCTCCCAGAGCAATTGCAGATCGTCCTCGCAAAAGGTGGTCTGTTTAGCGAAATGCGCGGAAATAAATCCGTGGCCTCGATATAAGCCATACGGAATGGTGAATTTGCGGCCCATCGTCCGGTTATCCCCACCCTGTTTTTCGGCTTCGGCTTCGGTCGCTACCGCCATACGGGTAATG
>JAZBPA010000322.1:0-15173 GCA_036351435.1 Candidatus Competibacteraceae bacterium | reverse complement strand
GCTTTCCACAGCCGCCAGATGATTTGAAAAGCCGTGTAAGTCTTGCCCGTGCCGGTGGCCATGACCAACAAGATACGCTGCTGACCTCTGGCGATGGCCTCCAGCGAGCGGTTGATGGCGACCCGCTGATAATAACGGGGTTCCTTGCCGCTGCCATCGGTGTGATAGGGTTGGGAAACCAGTTTTCTCTGTGGCTCCGATTGGATGCCTTTCCATTGCTGATAGATAGCCCACAGATCGTCGTAACTTGGAAATGCGTCCAACGCCAGCTCGCGCTCGACCGGTTGGGTAACGCCGGTACGTTCATGCAGCAGAAAACCCTCGCCGTTGCTGCTGATGGCGACAGGAGCGTCGAGCATTTCCGCATAGGCCAGCGCCTGTTGCATACCCTGGCCGACTGGGTAAATTGCCCGCTTGGCTTCGATGACGGCAAGGGGAATGCTGCCCTTGGCGTATAACACATAATCCGCACGTTTGGGGCCACCCTTGGCCGTAGGATTTTGCAGGCGGTAAGCCAATTTTCCACGGACGACGACCCGCCCAGCGGTCAGTTTGACCTCTTCACGGAATTGTCTGTGCTTCCATCCCGCTTGGGCTAACGCTGGCGTAATAAATTTGGTGCAAATGTCTCGCTCGCTAAGGTCCTTTTTGTTCATGCCGGTTGCGTTGTAAATTCCCAAAACCTTGGTTGTTGTAGTTGTCGAAATTGTGGGTCTTTTACCTATCCGCGCAGTCCTATGACTTTTGGCAGTGCTGATTTCAAGATTATCAAGCGGTAAGGCAGGCGGCAATTCAAGACAGCATTTTAAGGTAAGATTTTTGCGCTGACTGGGTTCGTTTGGCTCGTCTCCCAAATTGGACCTTGATTCATCTTCCTTGCGCCACGCTCAAATACACAGGAATCTGACTATGTTGGAACTGATCTTGATCGCCCTATTCATCGTGGCGTTAACCGTCATCATCCATGCAATCGGAACACACTATTGGATTCGTTTCGCGTTCCGTCGTTACGCCGATCATGACGGTTATATCAAGCCCCACAAGACTATTCCGGCATTGATTTGGACCGCGGTCGTTCTCATGCTGCTGCATTTAGTTGAAGTGGGCCTGTGGGCCGTGACTTATCGATTGTTACCGGAAAATCACCTGGATACTTTAGAGAAGGCCGCTTATTTTTCGCTGGTCACTTTCACCACCGTGGGTTATGGAGACATCACGCTGACCGAGACCAAGTGGCGCCTGTTGAGCGGCATGGAAGCTCTAGACGGCATTCTGCTGGTGGGTTGGTCTACCGCCTTATTATTCATGATCTTCCAGCGGGGTTGGAAAGATGTGGTGCCACATCATCATGGTAAATAAACTGATGATATGGATGGTCTGCATCAACCAATCTGTACCTTATTCGCGCCTGGATAATCCTGGGAGGGTGGATAATTGGCAAAGCGCCGTTTCCACGGCAGCGCTGCCAACAGCACTAAAGGTCCGATCCGGCCGAAAAACATGGTGACCATAATCAGGTACTTCGAAGTGTCGCTTAATAGTGCGGAGAAACTAGACGGACCTTGCGGGAAACCCATTGATAGCCCGACGGTGCCAAATGCTGATACCACCTCGAAAAGCACCTTACTAAAACTGAAAGTGGGATCACCGGTGATCACGAAATGCCGCTCAAGATAATTGATAGTCGCCGTCGTCAACGCCACGAATACTATCCCGAAAAAGAATAGCCGGATGGCATGGGATACCGCAAAGCGGCTTACGGGTTGGCCAAACAAACGAACCGGTTCACCCGGTTTTTTAAACCAATCTACTATGTAGGCAAACAGAACCACAATCGTTGGTATCTTAACCCCACCCGCCGTTCCTGCTGGATTGCCGCCGATAAACATCAGTACGATAAACAAAAACAGGGTAGGAACATGCATGTCACCGATATCCACAGTATTGAAACCCGCCGTGCGGATGGACACGCTTTGAAACCAAGCCGGCAAGATTTCCAATACTGGATGCGGGTGTCCTTTGATACTGTTTTCGAATTCAACCCAGTAGGTCAATACTGTGCCCACAATCAGTAAGATCAACGTACCGTATACGGCCACTTTGATTTGTACGACAGATGCTACTCCAGCAATGCTTTGAGCATCATTACTTTCGCCTTTACTTTCTTTCCGACACGACAAAAACCTGCGTGCGTACACAAAGAATGCAATTAATACCGGGTATCCGAGTCCACCGAGAATAATGAGTAAGGAAATGGTCAGATTGATGACTGGGTCAAAGGCAAAGCTTTCCAAATTATT
Source organism: Candidatus Competibacteraceae bacterium (assembly GCA_036351435.1). Taxonomy (GTDB): domain Bacteria; phylum Pseudomonadota; class Gammaproteobacteria; order Competibacterales; family Competibacteraceae; genus JAAUQA01. The sequence goes on along the minus strand of JAZBPA010000322.1, from coordinate 12,873 downwards.
GACCATCAAACTGAAACCTGCGTTATTGAACGCAGACAAACTGTGAAACAACGCCCACCACCAAGGGTTCAAATTACCGATGGGCGGATTTACGGCAAACCACTCCAGGTAAACCCCCATAACCAGGATGCCCATCCCCTCAAGAACAACGGAATAACAGACGATGTACTTTAACATCGTCAGTGCATCGCGATGGCTGCTATCAACTGTCGACGCCAAGATGGCTCGAAACGACACATTTTGCTCAACCCCCTGGAAGACCGATACAACCAGAATGGCAGTCAACACAAAAATCCCCAATCCTCCGCTTTGGATTAACAACAGTACGATTAATTGCCCAGCTAATGTGAATTGGGAAAAGTCGATCGTTGTTAGCCCGGTGACACACAGGGCAGAGGTCGACGTGAACCAGGCATCGACGAAACGCAGGCCCTTGACTTCTTTAAAAGCCACAGAAGTGTGAACTTCTTGGCGTTCTACTCCGCTTTCGACCTCACGGATAACGACATCACGATGAATTGGGTAAGCATCTGTTGTCATGTGTCCGTGCTCGGTCCACATCAAGGTGACTGCGCCTAACAAAGACACCGATAAAAACGACAACAGCGCCAACTCTGCTGAGCTGAGCGCCAATAGTCGGTGGAGGATTATTACCGCGATGCGTTTCATAAGATCCGCCTCATGGACAACTCGCTATTGATCAGAAGCTATTGCGAGACGTTTTTGTTCAGCACCGCAAGGCGATTTCAGCAACAATCGTTGATTAATATGCCACGTGGCATAATTCATCATAACCGACGTTTCAATCACCTCCGTCCTCCAGTAATCCCAACCGTTCCAGGATACCGTTGCATTCATCCAGACTGCTGAAGTTGATCTCAATCCGTCCCTTACCACTGGTACGATATTTAAACGCGACCGGCGCTCCCAACCACTCCTGCAACCGGTTTTCCAGCCGAACAATGTCTGGATCGCGGGAAGGGCTTCTCCCAGAAGGGGTTGCCTTGCGTTGTAAGGCCGTTTTACGTTGTTCCAATTCCCTGACTGACCAGCCATTGGTGATAGCTAGTTCTGCAAGGCGTTGCTGTTCTCTGCGGTTAAGATTCAACAACACTTTCCCGTGACCCGCTTCCAGCCGTCCAGCTTGCAGGTGTTCCTGCACAGCAGGAGCCAACTTCAGCAATCCCAGACTTTTGCTAACCGCCGATTGCGATTTACCGACCGCTTGTGCGGTCTGTTGCTGCGACAGTTGAAATTCGCCGAGTAGCCGTTCTAATGCCCGCGCTTCCTCCATCGGATTGAGATCCTGACGTTGCAGATTCTCGACCAATGCGATTACTGCTGCGGTGCGATCATCCACATCATGGACAATAACGGGCACCTGCTCCAAACCCACCTGACGGGCAGCCCGCCACCGCCGATCACCGGCAAGGATTTCATACTGTTCCGGTTCCGCCAGAGGACGCACGGCAATGGGTTCAATCACGCCCAACTCACGGACACTCTGAACCAATTCAGCCAAGGCGTCATCGTCGTCAACTGCTGTTCTGGGCTGATAAGCACTACGCCGCAGTTGATCGACTTTTAGCGTATGGACGGTCGCAGCACCCTGGCCCTCCAGCAAGCTGTCATTAAATTGATGAGCACCCGTGCCGATAAAGTCGCTGAGTCGGGGGACTTTACGTTTACTCATGATTTTAGCCCCTCAGTGTCGCGTCGTTTTGCTCCATCTGGGCCAGGATTTCTTGCTGCCAAATTTGCCGTACACCTAGCAGGATTTCCGCGTTGACCCCATCCAACAACATCATGGCCCGGTTATAGGTATCCCGAGAACCGCGCGGCTGATCGATTTCGTAAATGCTGATCTGATCGCTGGCGGATTTTTGTAACTCTTTGGTCAACCCCATGCGGTTGCTCAGAATCAGTTCGCCGTAAGCTCCATTAATAACTGCAATATTGTTCAACGTTTCAGTGCTGGTATCGACTTTAGTCAGCAGAATATTGAGTCGCTGAACGTTGATTTCCTCGGCATATAATTCGCAGATTTGCTCCAGAATTTTAAAATACTGCACGCTGGAGGAAATATCGTACATATGTGGCACGATAGGCATGATGATCAGGTTGGCTGCTGCAATGGCATTGATACTCAACATGCCTAGCGAAGGCGGGGTATCGACCACGATGAGGTCGTAGCGATCGGCAATGACATTGAGCGCCCGATGCAAACGTACGGGGGGCGGTCCTAGGGTTGAGTTATCGAGTTCTTGCGGCTGCGACAACCGCCAATCCACATATTGCAACACCAAGCGGGCCGGAATCAGGTCCAACGTATCCCAATGGGTGGACTTGACCGCCTTTTCAATCAACTCGGGTGAGTCGACTAAGGCCAGATATAAATCGTCCCCATCACTGAGATCTAAATCGGGAATAAAGCCAAAGGCGCCGGTTGTAGTGGCTTGCGGATCGGCGTCCACCAGCAGGGTACGAAATCCTTCGCGGGCCGCATACTGAGCGAAATGCAGCGACATGGTGGTTTTGGCGACGCCGCCTTTTAAATTGGAAAAAACGACCCGCACCGTCCCTGCTCCCTCTGGCCGGCTTTGCTGCTTACCGATGACCTGACGGATGCGGTTGACGTCGTTGTAATTGTAGATACGGCGTTGGATTGAACCCGCTTCCACTGTGCGGGGTTGCGGTAAATCACCACGCGATTCCAGGTTTCGAATGTGATTAGCCGTACAACCGGCTAACTGGGCGGCACGCTCAATACCGAACTCTGGTAAAGCCTTATCCTGGTGCCTTGCCCCAAGGGCGTCCAACAGTCGTTTTTGCATCTGCTCGCCACGCTCTGCGGCATGACGGCATAGGGTCCGAAAATTAAATTGGATGGGTTGCATGGCTCCGACCGACCTCTTGGAAGCGCATTTTAAAGCAGTGAAGTAATGCCAGTATTTTAGCCAAAAGGAGAGTTGTGCGTTATTTTTTTAGCTAAAAGCTGATTTTATGCTATCAATAAATTTGCAGCATTGATGCTATGAGGCTTCACAATCACTCAGCGTTGAGAGGCTTTGCTGGATTGCTGTGATCTAGTCGACCGTAGCGCAGAAATAATCGATCAAAAATATGTAAATGAAGGTGGGTCACCACAGCACCAACCATACCGACCACTGTTGGTATGCCTAAAGGCGTCATAGCTAAAGCTAAGCGGCGTCGGTTACGGCGTATCAGATCAAACCTGTCTAACCAAATATTGATCCGGGCGTTTTGGCTATACGCCAAACCGCTCAACACCAGTAACGCTAGCATCCCATTTGCCCACGCTGGCAAGAAGGATAATCCGTATAGGCCGGCGCCGCCCAGAATTAGCGCTGTCGGCAATAACGCACTCAGCACCAGAACAAAGGGCCTATATCTGTGCAAAAAGAAAACTTTAAAAAACGGTTTCGCACCCACCGTCAGGTGCAGCAACAATTCCTGACGTTTCACATTGTCAGTCAGCCATGCTTCAATTGTTTGAAATCGCCATTTTCCCGTTTCACTTGCTGAATCGGCGAGCTTCTCTTCACACAGCCGATAACCGTAATACATCAGCGAGTAAGCTTCCCGATCGGTGAATGAATCCAAATCAGTGCGAATATGTGAAAGCGCTTGAACGAAGGCTGGCGCATCGACCGGAAATATGCGCTGCCCTTCTGGATCGCCCAGATGAAAAAACGCAGTGTTCGTCAGTGGCCGATCGAACAATTCATCCAGAATTGTTCCGCGAATGCGAGACATTAGTATCTCGTTGGCGCGTACTGCGACATTGACCAACTGCGGAGAAGGAGCCGGGTCGGTTTTCAACAGATCCGAAGCATCGCTGCAGATGATGTGGGTACAGTTGGCTTTGAACAGGGAAACCAATCCCTGATTATCGAACACCCCGCCATCCACCAAACGAACCACAATGTCTTTGCCTTCTTCGGTCTCGTACAAATGATCCAAGCTCAGTGGTTCGAACAACCCGGGTACGCAGCAAGAAGCGGCTACCGCCTGACCCAAGGTAATTGTATTCAATTTGATGCGCTGACGAGCGTTCAGCGTGTCGCTGTCAAAATAGAGTTTTGGTAACAATGGCATTGCCGAGTGGTGCCGCTCATACTGGGCAGTTTCTTCTTCGCCTACGAAGCTGCCGGTAAATTGCCACAAATGCCCGGTGTTCAACGCAGTCGAGTTAATCACAAGCGTCGGTGTCGCGTAAGACTCCTGATCAGGGAACGAGACTGGATTGATCGGCAACTCTTTAAGCAGCAGGCGTTCTGATCCGTACAAAGGGCCGTACATATATTGGGTATAAAGTTCGGCTAAACGATCAGTCGGTGAATAGCCTTCGCGCATCATCCGGGCGTTCTTACGCCGATCAATGAAGGTGAGCATCCGTATGTTTTTCTGAACCGCCTGCAGAAACTCGACTTCTAATTCCTGCACTAGTTGGATGTAGGCCACCTTGGATGGCAGCAACCCGTCTGCTCGTTGGCCTTCCAGTAATTGTTTAACCTTAAGGTAATAATACGCCCCGATGATGGAACCGCCGGATACGGTGGAAATGAAGGCCACGCGTTTCAGCACATCCAGCTCAGCCAGTTTGGCAAGTATGCCGATGTGGAACAAAGCTGCACGGAAGCCGCCGCCCGATAAGGCTAGTCCTAGTCGAGACTGATGGGGTGTGTTTTGGAAGTCGGTAACGTCGAACATGTAAGCTGTCTCAGTAATGGGCAAGATACCCAATCCAGTAGTTCAAGCAGTGGGGGAACAGACACTATTGAAGCCAATCAAGCAGCATGTTCTGCTGTCAACGACTCATCCAGCAACCACAGGCGTTAGGTCGGTTTTAGAGAAATCATTGCCCTTGAAGAGCAACGGCTCACCCAATATTTTTGCGAGTGCATACGAAAAACAATCGCCAAAATTCAGGCCGGCCGAATGTCTTCCTTTGCCATACTCGCGAAACGCCTGTCGTGCCGCCAAAGCCTGTTCAGCATCAATTGAAATGAGCTTGATTCCGGCCTTAGTTAAAAATAAATCGAAGTCCCTTATACCGTCAGGCCCGTAACGAGATTCGATCACTAATGAAACTTCAACAAAGCTAGCCACAGACAATGAACGTATGTCTGCAGCTTCAATGGCTTCGTTGAAACTGCGACGCTCGGGTTCATCCTGCAATATGGCTAACAGTGCCGACGTATCAATGACCATCAGCTCGGCATACCATTTTCATCGTAACCGAGAATCTCATTTGAATCCCTTTCGTCTAGTACCGGCAGGGAGGCGCAGTGAGCAGCGATCTCGTCCAGTTCATCGGCTAACCGACGGCCAGCTCGACGACGATGTACTCGCTCTAGCCGGTCGCGGAGTGCTTGGGTTACTGCCTGAGTCTTGGTTTCGCCGGTTAACTTTGCGAGCGTTTCAGCAAGCTGTTCGGTTTCCGGGTTGCGAATATTTAAGGCCATGATTTTCATTATGTGTAGACATGTTTCCACACTGTATCAACAGTATGTCATACCGTCCAGTTCATTACGGAAAAGCCTGAACGTATTGGGTGATGGATTTGAAGCGCTGAAATCGATTTCTAGGCGTTATTTTGCTGTTTTGGTATTCACCCATAGCATCGCTCAATTAAGCTCATTTAAACTGTGCTTGAGATGCTTCTAATCAACAATCCTCACAGTATTTAAGGATGGCGGTGACTTAATCGTTAAACGTCTGTTGATTTAGTCGGCAAATTCTGAACGTTAGCTGCATCAGCGGCTGTTTTTTACAAAAAATAATTGTTTCCGTTTTCATTTTCTATGAAAAACAACAACATGTTTAAATAGTTTGTATCCAAAATGACAACTTTTTACTCACTTCTGTGGGATTGTTGTTGTTCTTTATTTAAAGAAAACATATTTAAAATAATTTAGGGTTAATAAAATTCAATTAAAACATTTACTTATGGCGTTTTAGGTGGAGACTTACAGGATAAAAAACGGACTTAGGTGGAGATTTACAGGATGGTATGGTGGAGACTTACAGGATGGTATGGTGGAGACTTACAGGATAAAAAAGTGCTTAGGTGGAGACTTACAGGATGACGCAAGATATCCCAAAATGGACGTTTATTGGATATTTTTGTACGAAATAAAAGGTGGAGGTTTACGGGATGATGGGAATATGAGCAAAGGTGGAGACTTACGGGATATCCAGTAATTCAACGGCAAAGGTGGAGGTTTACGGGAGATTTTGAATTAATCCAAAAGGTGGAGGTTTACGGGATATCCAGTAATTCAACGGCAAAGGTGGAGGTTTACGGGATGATGGGAATATGAGCAAAGGTGGAGGTTTACGGGATAATTTTACCCTCTAACGAAAATAAAAAGCGCGTGAAATCGAAGGTGGAAATTTTTTTATTGACACATTCCACCTCTGAGCTATGCTCACGGATGATCGTGAACAATTGCCGAGTGTCTTACTTATGAGCGACATGGAAAATGCGGAAGTCAAAAAACACGTTGCAGCTATCCATATCAATAACAAGCTCTCGTTGTTACAACACAAAATAGCCAACATCCTGCTGCTGTACGCCTATGATGATCTGCTATGTCGAGAAGTCCATACCATCAAGATCAACTCGCTGGCCCGGCTCGCCGGCTTCGACAGCAACGACTACGATGCGCTTAAAAAAGCCCTTACTGCGTTGGCCGAAACCACGATCCAGTGGAACATTCTGGATCAGAGTGGGAAAAACGGTCAGTGGGGGGTTAGCACAATGCTCGCCCAGGCTGTAATTGAGCGTGGTGTGTGTCGCTATGCGTACAGTCCTGAGCTCAGAAAAAAGTTATATAACCCGGAAGTTTATGCGCGTATCAACATCTTGATTCAGCGTACATTTTCTAGTGGTTATGCGCTAAAATTATATGAAAACTGCATTCGTTACCGAGGTACCGGTTCCACCGGTTGGTGGAGTATAGATACCTTTAAAACCCTGTTGGGTTTGAGTGTAGATGAATACGAAAAATTTAAAGATTTGAATAAATGGATAATTAAACCTAGTCTCAACCAGATTAATCAGCATTCGGATATTCTGATTGAGGCCGAATACAAACGACAAAAACGACGAATCGTCGCATTGCGATTCCATATCAAAACCAACCCTCAATTATCCATCCCGCTATCGATTCGTAATCAATTGTTGTCGGAAGGTGATTCGGAAGCATTGCTCGAATTAAATCAAGAGTTAGCGAAATCAGATGGGGTAAAATCCCCATTGGAACGATTGCAGAAATTTGGCTTTACTGAAAAACAATCGCAAGCAGCCTTGAAAAAGTATGGCGATGCCTATGTCATGGAAAATCTCGACATCGTCGAAAGAGACTATTTGGCTGGCAAAGTGCAAACCCTACCCGCTTACACCCGTTCTGCATTGCAGGCGGATTATCGGCCACGATTAAGCCGGATCGAACAAGCCCAGCACCAGGGAACGGTATCTGCTCGTGAGCAAACGCTGAAGCGGGAAAAAGCCAGCGAAGCGCTGAAGCACCTGCAACGCGATTTTCGTAGAGCTCGACTACAAGCGGCTCTTGAACAGACTTCGCCGCAGGAACATGAGGTATTAAGGACTCGTTTTCAAGAGGCTAATCAAGCGAATCCGTTGTTTCGGCGTTGGTTCAAACAAGGCTTTGATCATCCTGTAATTCAAAGCCTATTCCGGGCATTTGCCAGTGACGAGTTGCTGACTGATCCTGACGAAGGTGAGTTCATTCATTTTGTCAGCGAGCAGGGTTATGATCTAAACACCCTTCACCAAGAAGCAGGAATGTCTGTAGCGAATGCGAGCAGCGCTCTGGGTTAAGAGATCAATTCCTGTTACCGTTAGACACATTTTCTTATCCTAAGTAAAACACATATTTTGCAATCTATTGATTTGACATCATATTAACCTCGGAGAGTCCCACCGTGATAGTACGTTTACCTGTTCCGCCGGAAGCGCTCTACCTGTTGATCCAAAAAATCGATGGCCTAGTGCAGGAGCATAATCGGTCAGAACCAGAAGCTTTCATGCCTAAGGTGGCAGCGGATGAACATTATCGGGGTACTCCCGACTGGAGCTTGGCTCTGGAATGGCGGACTCGTCAAGGTGTAGCCTCGTTTAACCTGCACGCTGACAATGAGCGAGTCTGTATGACCTATATCTATCTTAGAGAAGCGGTCACTGCGGAACTGTGGGCAAGTACGCTGCACCATAAAGGAAAATCACATTGGAATACGGTTATTGACTTTATCGCTAATCTTGGCCAGTTAGGCGTTTGGAATTACGAAATGCAAGGGTTGCTGAATGAGCTGAATAACAGGTCAACCGGTTCTTAGCTCTCAGACATGACTTTAACTACCTTTACCGATTTATTCCTAGCATGATTGTTCAGGAGACTATGAGCGATAAAACCAGGACGCAGAATATGGCGCTGTTTTGCGATTTTGAGAACATCGCGCTGGGGGTGCGGGATGCTAAATATGAGGCTTTCGATATTCAAAAAGTGTTGGGTCGGCTGCTGCTCAAGGGCAACATCGTGGTTAAGAAAGCCTATTGCGACTGGCAGCGCTACAAGGAATTCAAGGCAGCCATGCATGAAGCGGCGTTCGAACTGATCGAGATTCCTCATGTGCGCCAGTCCGGTAAAAACTCGGCCGATATTCGGATGGTCGTAGATGCTCTGGATCTCTGTTACACCAAAGCCCATGTCGATACCTTCGTCATTATCAGCGGTGATTCAGATTTCTCAGCGCTGGTCAGCAAGCTGCGGGAAAACAATAAGGTAGTGATCGGCGTCGGGGTTAAAAAATCCACTTCTGATTTGCTGATGTCCAACTGTGACGAGTTCATCTATTACGATGACTTAGTACGGGAAACCGAGCAGCAACGCAAAACCAAGCGCAAGGTCGAAGCTGCAAAAGCGGTACGAAAGGTCGCCACCGAAACCGAAGAAGAAAAGAAAAAACGAGAAGCTTTGGATCTGGTTATTGAAACCGTTGAAGATTTATTCGAAGAGCGGGGCGAAGACGAAAAACTCTGGTGGTCGATGGTCAAGCAGGCGGTAAAGCGCCGTAAACCCGGTTTTAGCGAGAGCTACCATGGTTTTCGCACCTTCGGGAAATTATTGGAAGAAGCTCAGGTTCGCAAATTGCTGGAATTGGGGCACGACGAAAAATCAGGCGGTTATATCGCTAAAAGTCTTGTTCAGGAGGAGTGATATTATCCGCTGTCAGAGCGGTGTTATTAGCTGATGACTTCCAGGAGTCGAGCAAAATCGCCCTCAACTGATTTGTCTTTCCTAGTGGCGCACGCTGCGGAGTCAGTCCAGGCGTAAAACCCGCTTCCACTAGCGCGTTTAGAACAGCCGTATTGTGGCTGATTACATGTACCGGCACATCCCAAGAAGCCCTATCGCCGCTGACATTCGCCGAGGGCTGATGATCGCCCAGCACCACGAACAGCGCATCTCTGGGTGCCCAGTCATGCAAATAGCCGGTCAACCAAGTCAATTCGTAATTAATTGCTGCGACATAAGCATCCCCCAGTTTGAACCATTCCGGTCGTTTGGCGAGTGAGTCTTGCAGGGCTTCCGGCGGAAAAGGTTCGCTTGTTAACACCTGCGCCCAATCGGGTTGATAAGCCGGGACAGGTAGAAAGGGAATGTGACTCGCCGTTGTGGGAAACAACGCCAATACCGGGGCTCGATCCTGGTTTTTCAATTCCAGTTCATGCAGCTTGGCCAGACTGTATTGATCCGGGATATGCCACCAACCAAAAGCCGGTCCCTGATAATCTAAACTCGCTTCGTTGTAAATTTGATCAAAGCCGTAGAAAGCCCCTTCCGGCCAAGCTTTTTGCAGCCCCGGCATTAACCCGATAGTTCGGTAACCTTGCCGCTTGAACAAACTAACCAGGGTCTCGCGTTCAGAGGCCAGCAATAACTGGTAGTGACCTTCGTTATGCAGTTCGATACCGGACAATAAGCTGGCATGAGCAAGCCAGGAAGAGCCACCAAATGTGGGTGAAGTCACGAAAGCGGAAGCTACACCCCGGCCGGTTTCCTCGATTGCCGAGCCTAGTTGCTCATAGGAAGGAGTCAACCGCTCGGCGAAAATGGGGTTGTTGAATACCGTAGCACCGTAGGATTCGATGAAAATAATAAGCACGTCTTCACCTTGCAACCGTCCTAAGTCGGAATCCAGTGGCGGTGATGGCGGCAGATGTCGACCAGAACCAAGTGCTGCCTCGAAAGCAAAACTGATCTGACCAGCATAAACCGGACTAACCGGCAGCGAAAACCAATACTCCGTGTGCAGTTTATGACTGGCATGACCCACCATAAATAGCGCCACGACTCCTGCTGAAGCTGCAGCAAGCAGTCGGCGAGTAACGGTCTGTTCCAGCCCAGTCCACAGAACGCTCAAGCAACCGCGCAATAGGCCGAATAACCCGCCCAGCAGCAGCACGGATGCAGTGATAATGGCCAGTACCAGCCAGGGGGAAGCTACGGTGGTCAACATGGCCACGACATTAGGCAAATGCCGCATATCCCAGTAAAGATTAATTGGTCGGCCATACAGCGCCGGAGAAGTGACATCGGCATAGCGGCCCAGCACCAGAATTAGCAATAGCAGAGTCAAGCCGAATAGCGCTGTTTTGCCGGGTACGCGAACCAGTTCGGCATACCCGGCAAGCAGTAGGATTAAAACGGCCAGTTCGATGGATAATTCATTGGGGTAGCGTATCCACGGGGTCGGCCAGACGTTGTGGAAGGTGAGTAAAAAGTTGAGTAGAAATAACGCCAGCGGCAGACCGAACCCTAGTCGTAGTGAACGTGTCGGAGGCATACCGCTGGCTTGTCTGAATCTGCTTATTGCCGGAAGGCCTCGAATTCTAGGATCAACTCGACCTCGTCTCCAACCCAGCCGTTATCCACGGCATAGTTCATGTCATAAGCGCTGCGTTTGAAGCTGCCACGTGCTGACACCCCCATCGCATAAGGATTACCGCCAAATAATCCGCCTGGATTAAACGGATAGGTATCGCTCTTATTCCAGGTGGCTGTCAGGGTCAACGGTAGAGATTTACCGAGCAGGGTCAACTGGCCCTCAATGACGAAGTCGCGTTCACCCTTACGTTGGGCACTATCTGCGGTAAAGGTCATTTCGGGAAATTCCGAGCTGTTTAAAAAATCGGCACTACGCAGATGTTCATCACGTTTTTTGTCATTGGTGAAGACGCTGTCGGTGGCGATAGTCACCTTCACATCGGAGAGTGTGCCGGTATCCTCATCGAATGTGTATGAACCTTCGGCTTTGCGAAATAGGCCCAAGGTTTTAGCGTAACCGATATGATCGACCAGAAAACCAACGCTAAAGTGAGCGGGATCGATGACATATTCTTCGGGTTCAGCGAATGCAAAAGGCGCAAAGGCCAGCAACATCACGCATACAAGTCCTGACGGGATGAATCGGCGGGTCATAGAAAGGGCTGTCATAGGGTTAGTCCTCTTTAACGGAGTGAGAATGGCGTGCCAACCATAGCGTATCGATTGCAAACGAACCTGTCAGCAAAATCACGCTGGTGAGAGCAATTGCGGTTGCCCACTGAGCGCTGATTAATGGAACTAGACAACCGATTAGGGCGAGCGTTTGCAGCACGCAAACCGACTGCCGTCGTCGACTGTAGGGCAGATTGCCGGATAGCCAAGGCAGGAAATAACCCGCCGCAACGAATAGATAACGCAGTGTACCGGCTAACAGTATCCAAACTCCGGTTTTATCAAGACGCCAGACCAGCAGCGCCAATACAGCAATCAGTAGCGCATCAGTTTCCATATCGAACCGCGCACCGAAATCACTGACTGTATTACTGCGTCGAGCTAACCAACCGTCCACGCCGTCCAGCAGCACTACGCTAACTGCAATCAGAACCGTCAGCCAGATTCCCTTAGCGCTGAATGGAACATCCACAACAAAGCCAACGAGCAATGCCACCAGCGATGCGCGTATCAGCGTGACGCGATTAGCAGGACCGAAGCGAGTCGGTGGATCGTAGCGCAGCAATGAAAAAGCCAACAACGAGACGATAATGCTGAACGCACTGAGCGGGGTAAGGATAAAAAGGATGGGAAGATTCAACCACTGACTGACCATCCCGGATGTTACTGCAAGACCAGCGAAGGTAATCAGGCTATTGAACGCCAGGTTTTTGGTGAATTGTGTTGCTATGGATCGGTCTCTCAGTTGTATGAAAGCGAGATTATGCCACGTGGCATAATCCGTTCAATCCTGATGAAATGGGTGTTTTATGCTTTTGCTGCTTACGTTCGCAAAACTGGGCGGGTATTAATCAGGGGGGAAATGTAATTGCGAAAATGTCCTTCCCGCTCGAATCGCTCTGCTTTCAATTTCAGTCGCAGACTCAATCCAGCCCTGGTGTTGCAAAAACAGCAAAAAGGCCCGTGTGCTTACCTTACGGCAATGTTCCGGTAAGACAAAACTGACACGAGCAATTTTATGGTCCTCGAATAAAAACACACCGATTTGTGGCGGGTCGCGCAACACAAACTCGTGCATTACCTCTTGTATTGCCAATTCACCAAGATTGGCTTTGCGGGGCATTTGTCCAGCCGCCAAAGCCTTACTGTATCGTTGATAAATCTTGGAGCTCAGTACCGGAACAGCGTGTTGCTTGATCCAGGCTACGATCTTTTGACTGGTCGGAGTTTCATTGCGTTCTACTTCGTGAACAACCATATCGACCAGTTGTACTGACCAGCCGGGGATAAATAGCAGATCCAAGGCATCAGCATAGGCCAGGGT
>JAZBPA010000321.1:0-35889 GCA_036351435.1 Candidatus Competibacteraceae bacterium | reverse complement strand
GGTGTTGCCCCTGCCGTTAATCACGGCTTGGTTGTTGCCTAAAGCAGCAGTACAGGACGGCCCCGCGTTGCGCGTGCCGTTTTATAATGCCATTGGGACCGCAACAGATCGAGTGACGGCAAGACGTCCCCGGCGACGCTTGGCGCTAGCAACCCTGGCGTGGGTGTTATTGGTGATCGCCGGTGCCCGCCCGCAGTTCATCGGCGAACCGATCAGTCTCCCGGTCAGCGGCCGCAACGTACTCCTTGCGGTGGATATTTCCGGCAGCATGGAAACCCCCGACATGGTACTCAAGGACCGCCAAGTGGATCGGCTTAGAGCGGTTAAGGCGGTAGCCGGGGAATTCATTGAACGGCGGGTTGGTGACCGCTTGGGCCTGATTCTGTTCGGTAGCCGTGCCTATTTGCAAACCCCGCTCACCTTCGATCGATTGACCGTGAGTAATCTGCTTTTTGAGGCAGCTATAGGCTTGGCTGGTGACAAAACTGCCATCGGCGACGCGATCGGGCTGGCTATCAAACGGTTGCGCGATCAGTCCGAACAAGATCGGGTGTTGATTCTGTTGACTGACGGCGCTAATACTGCCGGCTCGGTCGATCCGCTCAAAGCGTCTGATCTCGCCGCCCAGGAAAAGGTACGGGTCTATACCATTGGGGTAGGCGCTGACGACCTGTTGATACCGAGTCTCTTCGGTACGCGACGAGTCAATCCCTCAGCCGAGTTGGACGAGGAAACCTTGCAAGCCATTGCCGAAAAAACCGGGGGCCGTTACTTCCGCGCCCGCGATATTGAGGGTCTGAACGAAATCTACCAACTGTTGGACAAACTGGAACCCGTCGCGCAAGACGAAGACACGTTTCGCCCGATTAAGGAGTTGTATGCTTGGCCGTTGGCGGCAGCGCTGCTACTCAGCGTATTGCTGGCGTTGCCGTTTAGCGGATGGTTAAGTGTGTTGCTGGGTAAGGCCCGTCATGCTTACTGAGTTTCAGTTATTGCGGCCGGAATGGTTATTCGCCCTGATTCCCCTGGGGGCGCTATTGTGGGCGATTCATCACACCGAGCGCGGCGACAGCGCTTGGCGCCGGGTTTGCGATGTGCATTTGTTACAGTACTTGTTGGTGAACAAGGGTGCTGAAGCGAGCCGCTGGCCGGTGTGGCTGCTGGCTGCTGGCTGGCTAATCGCAGTCCTGGCGTTGGCTAATCCAGCCTGGGATAAGCGTCCGCAACCCGTTTACCGAACCTTGGATGCCCGCGTGGTGGTATTAGATCTATCTCGTTCCATGAATGCCGCAGATATGAAACCATCACGCCTGGAGCAAGCACGTTTCAAAGTGGCGGATATTCTACGCCGCAGCCGGGAAGGGCAAACCGGGTTAGTGGTGTTTGCTGGCGACGCTTTTGTGGTAGCGCCACTCACCCGAGATGCAGATACCCTTATGGCTCAACTCGGGGTATTGACACCGGATATTGTTCCTATTCAAGGGAGTCGGGTGGATTTAGGCTTGAACAAGGCACAGGGACTATTAAAGCAGGCTGGCGTCGAACAAGGACAAATCTTGCTGATTATCGATGGCAGCAATGGCGAGCCTGCGCTAAACGCCGCTAAACGAGCGCGTTCGGCAGGTTATGCGGTCTCAGTATTAGGAGTCGGAACCCCAGCAGGTGCTCCGCTACCCGACAATCAAGGCGGGTTCATTAGGGATGCATCCGGTGCTATCGTGGTTTCTCAGTTGCAACCGGACGAGTTACGGGAGCTGGCCGCTGCCGGCGGCGGTCGCTACGCCACACTGCGGTTGGATAGTGCCGCAGACCTGGATTCGTTATTGGTCGATACCGACACCCTGTCATTGAATACTTCCACCGAACAGACCGATGTGCAAACCAGTGATTGGCGAGAACGAGGACCTTGGTTAGTTCTGTTGTTATTACCGTTGGCTGCACTGGCTTTCCGGCGGGGATGGCTGCTGCTGACTTTTCTGTGTGTGGGGATAGTATCCGCGCCGACACCCACTTGGGCGTTTGGTTGGGATGATTTATGGGCTCGGCGTGATCAACAAGCGGCTCGTGCGCTAGCGGAAGGGGCAACTGACCGTGCTGCGCAATTGGCCCCAGACCCGCTGCAACGCGGCGCCGCGCATTATCGCGCCGGTCGCTATGAGCAGGCGCTGGCCGATTTCGAGCAAGCCAACGGGGCAGAAGCCGCTTATAACCGGGGCAACGCGTTGGCCCGGTTAGGGCGCTTCCGGGAAGCACTCGACGCTTACGATGAAGCACTTGCAAAACAACCGGGCATGGAAGACGCGGTGTTCAATCGTAAGACAGTGGAGGAGTTACAGAAACAGCAACAGGACCAGCAGAACCAACCTCAGGACGGGCAACAAGACCAAGAGCAAGATCAGCAAGATCAGCAGGCCGGGCAACAAGGCCAGCAGGAAGAAAACTCGCAGCAAACTGAACAAACGTCGCAGGAGCCTCAGGATCAGCAAGAGTCTGCTGGAGAAGGGGCTGAAACGAGTGATGAACAGCCCATGCAGGAGGACGTTGAAGCAGATGCTGAAGGGCAGCAGCCTTCAGAACAGCAAAAGGCTCAACAAACATCAGCCCAGGACGATCCGGGTAATGAACCAGATGAACAGGAACAACAATCTCAAGCCGCTCAAGCACAGAATGAAACAGAAGCCGATATTGACGAAGGAAATTCAGCAGCCCTAATGGCTCAATCGTTGAGCAATGAAGAACAACGTGCGCTAGAACAATGGTTAAGACGTATCCCGGATGATCCCGGTGGCTTGCTACGGCGTAAATTCTTGTACCAGTATCAACAGCGCGATGGACGGAGCAACTCAGGAAATGCACCCTCGTGGTGATAGGCGGTTACAGCTTGTGACTAGATTAACGATGAAGTGGGGCATAGCCGCGCTATTGCTCTTGAGCAACCTTGAGACAACCGCTGCCATATACAAATGCACCGAACCCGATGGTCGGATCCGCTATCAGCAAATCCCTTGTCAGGAACATAGCGAAGAACTGAATACCCAAGAAGCTCCCGCGAGCGTGGTTGAAGGAGGCCTCAGGGAATCGGAAGTTCGTTTACTGGAAGGGTTGGAACAATCGCAGAAACCACCACCTGAAACAACCCCCGTCGAAGAGAATAAGCCGGAAAAATCTGCCGACTCTGCCTCTTGTGGAGACATTCAGATCAGCAACTTTAAAGCTTACTCTAAACCTGTTGCCAAGCCGTTTGAACGGAATGTGATCAGCGGCCGGATTAGTTATGGTACGCAACGAAAACAGTGCGCCAATATTCAGCTGCAACTGCCCGGTTATCGCAACCGTTTGAACATCAGCAACACCGCTAATGAGATCGCTCGGCGACTAATTGCACGCCTAGCTGATGGAACTGCGCGACGTGGAGAGGACGGTTTAATCAAAGATGATGACAACCGATTCGCCCGGGGTAAAACCTATTCCGGTAATTTCTGCTTCGGCACTGGCAAAGTCGAGGTTATCGCCGTCGGCTGCCATTAATAATTTGCCGCACCGCTTGCGCAACAGACGAGTCGTTTTGCCTGGAGCCACGGCTTGAAAACCAAAACTTTCATGATTTACTCTCTTGGAAAATGCTAAGGTTAGGTTTATACAAGGAGTGAATCAAATTCATAAAGCACTAGGACAGCATTTCTACTCAACTCGCACTACCTGTTAAATGACTTGGCGATTCATAACCCGTCACTTTCACTGGTTGGCTGGCTTGGTGCTGGGTGTACTATTTCATTTAGCTCACGCTGATCCCACCCTCACGGCATTTCCTCCCTTCCGGCTCGGAATAGTCAATGAGCGACTAGATCGACCGGATTTCGCCCTAAGACAATACGGAAAACTGCATGCCCGGTTGCTGGAAACCTTAGCGCGGCACAATATTCAGACAGCTCCCTTGGTAGTTAGTGACGATATGGCCAAGATTGCTGAAAAATTTACCAGCGGCGCGCTTGATGCTGTCATTGAGGGCGTTATGCCTACCTTGCGTATTCAGCAACGTACCGGTGTCCTTGAACCCACGCTACTGGTCTGGCGCAAAGGTCAACGCCAATATCATTCGGTGTTCTTCGTCAGGAAAGATAGCCCATTCGATACCCTGGAATCGCTGCGAGGACAAACCATTGTTTTTGAATCACCACGTTCGACCTCAGCTTTTTTTGTTCCCTTGGTGACCCTCAAAGGACAAGGTCTATCTGTCTTGCCTGCAACTACCGAAACACTTGATGCCGGCGCGGTTCGCTACGAATTTGCCGAATCCGAGCTCAATCAAGCCTATTGGGTGCACCGTGGTAAAGCCCACGCTGGAGCTTTCAACGACGGCGACTGGCAGCGGGTTCCCGAAATCATCCGTAAGGATCTCAGAATCATTGCGCAAACGCCACCGCTGCTACGTTGGCTTTTTTCCTTCCATACCGATGTTGACCCCCGTATCAAACAAGCAGTGACCGAAGCGCTGGTCGCCATGCATGAAACAAAGCCTGGCCGCGAAGCACTCCAAGCAGCTGAAAATATTGTGCAATTTGAACCATTATCAGCCGCGGACATTGACTCGTTGGCCCATTGGAGAAAGCAGCTTAGCCATTTGGATAGCACATTATGAATTCGCGTATCGCTGTCCGGCATGCCTTCTTGTGCACTGTGCTGCTAACCCTGGTGGTCAGTGGTGTATTAGTGACAGCCGGTTTTTTAGCCTTCAATCAATTGCAGGTATTGAAGACTCAATTGAGTGAAATGTTGAGAACCGGATATCTGCAGAATCAGGAACAAGTGTTGCTTAATAACAGCGCCTTTTTGAGCAACCGCCTCTTTAACCCCCTCTTCAACTTAGATGTGGGGGTGTTAAATGAGGAGATTGCGCAAATAAAAACCTGGTTACCCGTGCGTACTTTCTTGGTTTTGGATAACCAGGGCCAAGTCCTTACCGACGGCAGTGAGGAAAATACCCGGTATGGTCAACCGGTGCAGTTGCCTAGTGAACTGGACATGCTCACGCCGGTTATTGCGAGAACATCTGACGGTATCGAACTATCTTTTGTGATTGGTTATGTCGATGAGATTGCTGGCTTTGCCAAGGTAGACCTTTCCGATGATGCGATGCGCCAGTCGCTGACCAGTCTGGAACAAGATGTTGATAACTCCTGGTCAAACTTTAGTCGCTCTCTGCTGAATATTGCCCTGCTCACCTTAGTCGCGATACTGCTGCTGAGTATGCTGATCGGTTGGCGATTGTCGAAATCTCTGTCGCATCCGTTAGCGGTGATGAACGAGGCTGCCCGGCAATTCGCGCAGGGCAATTTATCGTATCGCTTACCGGTTCATTTGGCCGGTGAATTCGGGGAACTTGCCGGCTCATTGAGTACCATGGCGAATAATCTGCGCCGCAGCAACGAGGTGCTGGCCAAGGCGCAGGAAATTGCCGGTGTCGGCAGTTGGGAATGGCATACCGATTCTAACCAACTGCTATGGTCGGATTATGTTTACCAACTGTTTGGCACCGACCGACAGGCTATGGAACCGACCCTAAATAATCTAATCCAGTATGTTAAATTCGCAGATCAGGAACGGGTGAGAAATCTGTTTCACCGCAGCACCCTGTCCGCTCCCTTTGAAACCGAATTTACCGTACAGCGAGCGGATGGCTCAGAACGCACTCTCTATCTGCGCGGCGAGCCGACTGCAGATGCTAACGGTGCTATCAGCGGTGCCTTAGGGACCTTACAAGATATTACCGAACGGCGCCAAGCCGAAGAAAAGCTGGCTTATTTAGCCAACTACGACACGCTGACTTATCTACCCAACCGTTACTTGTTCCAGGATCGACTCAAGCACGCCATGCTGCGCGCTGATCGGGAAGGAACCCAGGTCGCTTTGTTGTTCCTAGATCTGGATCACTTTAAATCCGTCAACGACGCGCTAGGCCACGGTGCGGGCGACGAATTGCTCAAGTTGGCCGCCACCAGACTGTTAGGAGCGGTTCGTAGTAGCGATACCGTTGCCCGGCTTGGGGGAGATGAATTCACCCTTATCCTAGAACATGTCGTTCAAGTCAGCAGTGTCGCTGCAGTTGCGGAGAAGGTGTTGGATCGATTGACCAGCAGTTTCACCTTGGGATCGCGGGAGATTTTCATTTCGGCCAGTATCGGGGTCACGCTCTATCCTTCCGATGCCACAGACAGTAACACCCTGCTCAAAAATGCCGACACCGCCATGTATCGCGCCAAAGCACAGGGGCGCAATAGTTACTTTTTCTATACCGCTGATCTGAATCAACAAACCCAGGAACGCTTGGCGCTGGAAAACAGTCTGCGCGGAGCGTTTGCGCGCAAAGAATTTATGCTGTACTTCCAGCCGCAAATTTATCTTGAATCGGGCAAGCTAGTCGGCGTTGAAGCACTGTTACGCTGGCATTCCCAGGACCCCTCCATCACTCCAGATCGATTTATCCCGGTCCTGGAAGATACCGGACTGATTATTCCAGTCGGTGAATGGGTGTTAGAACAGGCCTGTGCGCAAATACAGGACTGGCGCCCACATGGACTGCGAGAATTGCGCGTTTCCGTTAATTTTTCCGCCCGGCAAATTCATCAGCGGGAATTTCTGGCCTTGCTGCAAACCACCTTGGCTAAAACCAATTTACCCGCCGAATTCTTTGAAGTTGAAATCACTGAAAGCACCTTGCTGGATACCGCTGCCAGCACTGAGGTATTGAATCGTCTACAGGATATCGGCGTTCGCTTGGCGATTGATGATTTCGGTACCGGTTATTCCTCGCTCACCTACCTCAAGCGGTTTTATGTTGATACCCTCAAGGTCGATGGTTCCTTCGTTCGGGATATCGCTATAGATCCCGATGACGCTGCAATTACTTCAGCCATCATTGGACTCTCACAAAGCCTAGGTATCGAAGTGATTGCGGAAGGTGTGGAAACTGCTGATCAGGTCGAATTCCTGCGCCACCATGGGTGCAAATTAGTGCAGGGGTATTACGTCAGTGAACCTTTACCAGCCGATGAGTTTTTGCGCTGGGTCAAGGAACAGTGCGCTGAAGAGGAAGGGTATTATTACTGGCAAGGAACCCTTGAATAGCTTTACTAGCCCCTTACATTTTCCCATTAGTCACACATAAAAAGGCCGCGACGATAGACGTTACCGTCGCGACACTCGGGCGAATCGAAGAGGCAAATCGTCGGGTCCAACTGTATCCAACGACAGCGATAAGATAACGTTGGGATATTGCGAAAGTATGACAATGTCTATCGCCGCCACAGCCAGTGTCGATCAACCGAGTAACGGGTTGAGTTCAAGACAGGCGACCCAGTGTTGATCGTCGTACTGTTGTAAAGCTGGCTCCAGCCTTGTGCAGCGCTCGTTGGCCAGAGAACAGCGATTCGCGAAAACACAGCCGGATGCTTTATCCCGTAAGGTTGGCACTGTTCCGGCAATGGTCGGCAGCGGTCCGCGTCGTTCGCCCAACCGCGGTAAGGTTTTGAGCAAGGCGCGGGTATACGGATGGGCAGGGTTTTTCAACACCGTCTGGGTAGAGGCACATTCCATCGTTTTCCCAGCGTACATGACTAATACACGGTCGGCGACTTGCGAAATGATGCCCATATCGTGACTGATAAATAACATGGCCATGCCCATTTGCTCCTGTAACTCCAACATCAGGTCCAGAATTTGTGCTTGTACGGTCACATCTAAAGCGGTGGTCGGCTCATCGGCAATCAACACTTCGGGACGGCAGGCTAAAGCCATCGCGATCATCACCCGTTGTCGCATACCGCCGGAAAGCTGATGTGGATAATCTCGGGCACGCCGAGCGGGGTCTGGAATACGGACCCGCTGTAAGGCTTCCAACGCCTGCTCCCAGGCTGACTTACGGGTGGCTTTTTGATGCAGGATAAACATTTCCGCGACTTGCGCACCAACAGTGTAGACCGGATTGAGTGCAGTCATCGGTTCTTGGAAAACCATCGCAATGCGCCGTCCGCGCAAGGTTTTCATTGTGTTTTCGGATATTTCCAGTAACGCCTGGCCGTCAAAATCAATCTCTCCCAACAGAGTTGCACCCGGCGGCGTCAGCTTCAGCAGGCTTAATCCGGTTAGCGATTTACCACAACCGCTCTCACCCACGACCCCTAGTGTCTCACCGCATTGCAGGGTAAAGCTCAACCGATCTACAGCCGTAAGAGGCCCAAAAGAGACCGTCAAATCCTTTACAGTCAGCAAAGGAGCGGGATCCGTTATCACCGCAGTTTGAGCCTAGTAATCAGTAGTTCGTAACGCGGGAGGAGTGAGTTCATTGTGCAAAGCAATCAGTTTGGATTCAATTTAGGACAGATTGATTGTTGGGACAGGCGAAAGCCGGTTTAGTCTCTGGTCGATGTAAGTTTACATGGAAAGCACATAATCGTAGTATATCCTAGTAGCTAACCCATTATATATTATACCTTTTTAGACTATTAGTCGTTAATCTCAGCCGTGCAGCGCCTGGGTTAAGAAGCAGGGCTGCTCAATGCTGCTACAGGAATCAGGATTGGTCATTCAGATGGACAGCGAAACTCAGGTTTTCTTATCACAAACACGGCTATTCAACGACGTCAACACCACATTAATTGAGCATTGTATACGCCTTGGAGATCAACGTTTTCTCCAAAAAGGTGCCCTGCTTCTGGATCCTGACCACAAAAATGATAGCCTTTTTGTGGTTTTATCGGGTGGCTTCGGGGTATATCTCAACCCAACCGATCAGCAGCGGTTAGTCAAATTAGCTGCCGGAGAGTGTGTTGGTGAGCTATCCGTTTTTGATCAAGCCAACCCCTCTGCATATGTGATCGCTGAGCAACCTAGCCGGGTTCTGGCAATATCCAATGAGTTACTTTGGTTTATGCTTTCACAATCACGTGCTTTGACGCGTAATCTGTTTGGTATCTTATCAAGTAGAATTCGCCAAAATAACATACAGCTTAATAATCATCAGCGAAACGCCAATATTGATCTCTTGACTGGATTGTACAATCGACGTTGGTTAGAGCATATGTTTAAGCGCGAACAAAGGCGCATCAGCCATGACAGTTCAATTTCCTTATGTTTGATTATCATTGACGTAGACCATTTCAAGCGTTTTAACGATCAGTATGGTCACTTGGCAGGTGATAAAGTGCTGAGACGTGTTGCTCACTCTCTACGCGAGTGCGTTCGTCCAAGGGATATTGTGATTCGCTTCGGGGGTGAAGAGTTTGTTGTTCTGTTACCCGATACAATCCTCGAAACGGCTGTATTCATTGCTGAGAGAATAGGCAAGAGAATTCGTCATACTCAAATGAATTTCGATTCTGCAAGCGAACCAGTATCGATCACTGTGTCTTCAGGTGTGGCTAGAATGTTACCGAGTGATTCCCTAAACGATATTGTGACACGAGCTGATTCGGCCTTATATGAAGCAAAGCACAATGGACGTGATCAAGTTCGCTATTCAACTCATTATGTTTAGATACGGTATTCCTTCCCATGAGTGCTGATCAACGTCCACATTCAGGTAATGTTTACAGCTATTCAGATAGATCTTTGCTGCTCCATCCTGTGGACATTTATTGTGGCAATCTTCAAATAGCCGTTTAGCATGAATTAAATCTTTCTGTTCATACAAACTAAGCCCTATTTGGAACAAGGATTCTGTGGATTGCTTTCCACTACGCAGAGCCGGATTTTCGCCGTCAAGTACCTCGAAAACGCCAATCGATTTCTTTCTTCCTTTAACTTTTACTTTACCGATAGACCGTATGCTGTATTTTTGCGGGCTCTGGAGACTATTAAGAATATCTTCACTAATCAGTAAAGAAGTCTCAAAGATTTTTGTCATATCCTGCAAACGAGAAGCTAAATTTACCGAATCACCGATTATTCCACTTTGTATTCTATCGACTTCACCAATTATACCTAACCTAAGCTTTCCGGAATGAAGGCCGATTCCAACCTTGATTGGAAATTGCTTGGAGTCGGATTTTATATCCTCATTGTAAGTGCGTAGGAAAGACAACATATTAATAGCGGATTGCAACGCATCATCGGCTGAATCTCCGAATAAAGCAACTATGGCATCACCCACATACTGATCGATAAAACCATTATACTGGCGTACCAAGGGACCCATCTTGCTTAAATAGAAATTTATAAAATTAAATAATTCTTCAGATGTTATCTGTTCAGCGAAAGATGAAAATGAGCGAATATCAGAAAATAAAATATTAACTTCTTTCTCTATATTGTCTCCTAACCGGATATCCAGGATACTTTCTTTTTCCAGGTGTCTGAAAAAATCCGTCGGCACGAACTTCTCGACTATCTGTTTCGTTTTAGAAATATTGAGATGCACTCTAATGCGAGCTAATAGCTCTTCTTTAGGATACGGTTTGAGTAAATAATCGTTAGCGCCAGAATTGAGTCCCTCGATCAGATCGCCTAACCGACTACGCACCGTTAGAATAATAATCGGCAGTTGCGTTAGCGAATAGTGTTGCCTAATTTTGCGGGTGGCTTCGAATCCGTTCATGATCGGCATCATCAAATCCATGAGCACTAAATCCGGCTGGTTCTTTTGTAGGAGTTCCAAAGCATCGAATCCATTGTGTGCAACCAATACAGTGTAATGATTTGACGGCAGATGATTGATTATCAGTTGAATATTCGTTGACTCATCATCGACTATCAGGATAGTTGCTTTATCGTGCTCCTGTGATTCATCGTCGATTGTTTCCGGCAAATAGGCGCTGGGGTCGGATTCAATAAAGCGAATTTTGGCAGTTGGCCAACTCATAGCCTTTGATGGGTTCGAAGTGGGAGCAACAGGTAAGGTAAAAGTAAACACCGTGCCGGAAGTAGCCCGATTAGCAACAGCTATCGTTCCTCGGTGTAGCTCGACCAGTTGCTTAGCAATCGTCAAACCCAAACCGGTTCCACCATAAGTATCGGCACTGGATCGAGCGGCTTGCCCGAACGCATCAAAAATATGCGCAAGTTCTTGCTCGGGAATACCAATCCCGGTATCTTCCACCAAGACTCTTATGTAAGCATGCTCGTGCACTGCGGAAACAGTTATTTCACCTTGTTCAGTAAACTTAATCGCGTTACCGATCAAATTGAACAGTATCTGCTGCAAACGGTCTTCATCGGCCATTACTGGGGGAATATCGGCGGCGATACCATTGTTTAATTCAAGTGGTTTTTCTTTAATCAACGGTTTAGATGTGGCTATTACAAAGTCAATGAGACTGCTTAGATCGGTGGGTTTTAAGTTTAATTTAATATCTTGGTGTTGGATTTTGGAGAAATCTAAAATGTCATTGACTAAATTATAGAGCCGCTTGGCACTGTAAGTGATTAGATTCAAATGATGGCGTTGTTGTAAAGTTGATATATTCTGCCCAAGCAAGGATTCGGTTAGTCCGATGATTCCATTCAGTGGTGTCTGTAACTCATGAGATGTATTGGCAAGAAAGCCATCCTTGAGCCGGTCCATGCGGGTAAGTTCTTTAGCTTGTTTCTCCAGCGATCTATTGGTTCTTTCCAGTTCCATAGATTTGGATTTTAAATCTTCGGTCAATTGCTCCGATAAAATATAAGCGTTCTGATTTTTTCTTGCTATAGCCACGGCCTGCATAATAACAAAGACAATCAGACCGAAATGGAGATACAGCACATCTTGAACCACTCGTGTTGCCACCAAGATGGCGTGAATGTTGGTTACTGATAATGCGAGAATTCCAGAAAAAACGGAAAAACTAATGACGCCAACCTCTTTCATAAAAGCGCTAAGGCTGACGTAGCTTGCCCATAGTATGATTAAAGCGTGATGAAGGGGTAAGAAGAATATGAAAAATCCAAACATGAACTCGTTGAAAGGTAGTATCCAAACCATAACAATGCAAAAGACACTCGGCGTGGCTAGTGCTATTGAGAATTTGCCTTTAGCGTGCTGGGGAATGATACTGCGCAAAAAGTAGACCAATGAAATAATATCGAGATTAACAAGTAATACTAACAGCCTTTGTAGATTATCGTAATTGAGATCCTCTCCCAGAAAATCACCAATGTATTCATTGACGTAGAAAACAACAAAGGCGATACATAAACAAAACAAGCCGAACCAGAATGTCTCATAGTCTCTCGGCCTTAATAAAAACAGTACCCAGTGATAAAAACCCGCCGTAAGTGCAATCCCTATGAGTAAAAAATCAATGGAACGGTTTATTTTTAGTTTACTAACAATAACTGCTTCTTTGCCTAGTTCAGGCACTCGCCAAGGACCTGCAACAGCATGGCGTTGATGGTTGCTGATTCTCCAGATCACAATCAGCTCAGAGTCAGAAAGGACAGGTGAACTTTGTGCATGTTTTGGCGGAATAACCAGTTTTTGATTCAAATCACCGCTATGCACCAGTTCTGACAGTGGTTTCCCGGAACTATCGAAAACTTGCATCTCATAAGGTGAATCGATTGGTCTTACGACGATGCGGAGAAATTTGACTTGAGAGATAGAGATTGACTGGGGTAGCCGTATTTTAAGCCTCAGGGTGGCGAAACCCGGCCCATTGGCCACCTTGCCGTCTGCCAGCGCTAAGCCGTTCCACGCATTAGGCACCGATAAATAAGCATCGGGTTGGATGTCTTTGCCCAAGCGAAAATGATCGCCGTCATAGAACTTTTTCCAATAAAACGCCCATTCTCCCTGCATTTCAATCGATCCTTGCGTCGTGAAATCCCAGTTGCGGAGATCCAGGACTCCCTTAACGGCGATGGGTGGCTGTTCGGCTTGAGCGGCAAAACCGAACAAGGCACAAAATAGCGCGAAGAGTATTCGCGAACCAAGAAATCGTGGTTGACCCAACTCCCCGACCTCCTTGTCCATTAACAAGACTCAGGGAGCGCTCCGCCAGGACTCGATCCACAGCGTGCTGAGGAATTGATGGCCGGTGGGACGTACACCCTTCAACCAGGGCGGGAGAATGTAAGCGTCGGCCCGGAAAAACAGCGGTATGACCGGTAGGTCGTTGGCATAAAGATGCTGCAATCGACCCCACAAGGCTTTGCGCTTGTCGCGATCCAGCTCTACCTCAATGGCGTCGATCAAGCGATCCATTTCCGGATTGCTGTAGCCCGTGTAATTCTGCCCGCTCCAACCGTTTTTGGCGGTTGGAATTTCCTCGGAATGCAAGGTGCTGCGCGGCACGCTTTCCGGGGAAGAAACCCAGGCGAACAACGCCAGTCCGGTGAATTTGCGCTTGCTGACGGTCTCGCCGAAAAACACCCGGGCCGGTTCGTTGCGAATCCGGGCCTCGACGCCCACTTGCCGCCACTGGCTCTGTAAGACCTGTTGCACCAACTCACGCGAGCGGTTGCCCGCCGTGGTCATCAACTCGAAACTCAAGCGTTCGCCCTGTGCGTTATGGCGAAAGCCGTCTTTCATAACGGTCCAACCGGCTTCATCCAGTAAGTTGGTCGCTTCGGTGAGATTAAAAGAGTAGGGCGGTACGGTGGGATCATAAACCCAGTCGAGCGGATTCACGCTGGTGTTGGCTACGGGTTGCTTATCGGCAAACAATTCACGGCTGATCGCCGCCCGATCAATAGCGAGCAACAGCGCTTTGCGTACCCGAATGTCTTGAAACAGCGGATTATCCAGGTTGAATTCCAAGTGCTCATAAATCAGTCCCGGTTTGTAGACCACGTTAAACCGGTCGCTATGCCGCTTCTCAAAAGCCAGCGCTTGATCCAGCGACAAGCCCAATTCACCGGCGATGGCGTCGATCTCGCCGGACAGTAAATTGGCTTCCAGCGCGGCGGTATTCTCTATCGTTTTAACGACAATGCGTTTGAAATGCGGCGGCTCACCCCACCAAGATGGATTGGTTTCCAACACCACATAGGAGCCACGCGCGGCCTCGGTTATCCGATAGGGACCGAAATAGAGGCCGGGATTGGTGGGATTGGCGTCGAAATTGGTACGGTTACGGTATTCAGCCGGATCGGCTTCGAAGATCTCCCGTTCCAGATGGGCGGGCAACAAACGAAAATCGCCTATGCTTGCGTATTCGAAAGTCACCCTATCGAGATGCAAAGTAAAAGTTTTGTCGTCCTGAACGTCGATTTTGAGGATACGCCGATACAATTCTTGCGCGGAAACCCCGGCCTTCGGGTCTCGTCCCACTTCCCAAGTGAATAACACATCCTGGGTGGTCACCGGGGTGCCATCGCCCCAGGTCGCCTCAGGTTGAATGGTGTAAGTCACTGCAATACCCTGTTTGCCGTTGGGCAGTTGCTCCAGCACGGCTTTGCCGTTTTCCAAAGTCGGCAATTCTGTGCACAGCATACAAGTCAGTTGCCAGTCAGGATCATAAGCAGTCAAAGGACGCTGAGTCATACCCCAGACATAGACTTTGGCCAACATGGGTTCGAAATTCGGGTGCAGGGTCGCCGGGTATTGCGTGATACCGATGACCAGATCATCCTTGGCGTGGAGCGACCAAGGCATTAGTGCGATGAAACCAGCTAGTAGCAAAACAAATCGTCGCTTCACAAATACCGTCTCCGTATGGATTCTGCGGTTGAGTTGCTGTCAGGAATCGGCTGGCGAAACCTCAAAACCGCTGAACTTGGCAGCTTACAAGCATAGTACATTCTTTGGTTACAACAGCAGGGTATAGCGCTTTTTTTAATGTGCTTGCCAAACTGGTAGATTAAACGCAAAACATGTCCCTTTATTCAGCTGGCTGGCAACTCGCAGCTGACTATTATGGAGAGCAACGATATGGCTGGCGATCGCCAGACCTAGTCCGGCATGATGATGGGAGCCATCCTGAGCGCTTCGATAAAAGCGCTCGAAGATAAATGGCAGCGCATCGGGCGCGATGCCACATCCGGTATCCGCAACCGTTAGCGTGACCATGTTATCTCGATAACTCAGCGCGAGCAGAATACGGCCATTTTCCGGCGTATGATTCAAGGCATTCTGCAGTAAATTCTCCAACACCCTCTCCAGCAGACCGATATCCGCTGATATAAAGGGCGCGTCTTCAGGAAACCGAACCAGTAATTGAATGTGTTTTTGTTGGACGGGGACCTGGAATTTTTGCGCGATGTCCTGAATGAGCTCAGCCGGTGGAAACGGTTCCTTTTGGGGCTTGATTTCTCGGGCTTCCAGTTTGGCCAATTCGAACAATTCACCGACCAGATGACCGAGCCGTTCCGAATGGTGAAGTGCGGTATTCAGATACTGCGTTTGTTGTTGAGCGCTCAGCTCGTCTCTTTTCAATTGAAGCGTTTGCAAATACCCATGCAAGCAAGCAAGCGGTGTACGGAGATCGTGGGACACATTGCTCACTAGCTTGCGGCGCAGCGCGTCCTTGGCTTCCAGGCGAGTCAGCAAAGCTTGCATGCGCTCCGCCAGCTGATCAAAGCTGTCTCCCAATTGTTCAATTTCATCACCGCCCGGTTGTGCCTGATACGGGTGATAGCTGCGAAAATCCCTGGCTCGGAAATCCGCCATCAGCCGGTTCAAGCGTCGCAGCCTTCTGGTTAGTTGGGCGAACAGTAACAGCCCGACCAATAAACCAAACAACAGGCTACCGGCTAAAATCCAGGCACTGGAGCGCAACAACAAGCTGTCCTGATATAACCGTGCTAAGGCATCGTATTCCTCGCCGAGCAACACCACATAAAGATACCCTTCGAGCGATTCCGCCGAAGGCACGGGTGTCACGGAAAAAATCTTGCCTTGCGCTGAGCCACGCGGATCATCGCCCAGCACAGGCAGCTGAGCGTCATTACGCAGAAATTTCTGAATAGGTAGGAGCGACACATGGGTTAGCTTAACTTTACCCGGTTCAGCGGAATAGGCCAGGATACGACCGTCCCGAGCCAGCAGATATATTTCGATGCTGGGGTTGATGGTCATATACATTTCAAAGGTTTCTTTAAGTGCTGCTTGATCCAATTGGCCTTGGGAAACCAGATTGCGTTCTGCCACCAAATTGCGGGCTAGATGCCGGTTGAAATGTTGACTGGCTTTCGCCAGATTGCGCTGAGTTGCGGACTGACTGATCAGCACATGCAGCAAGCCGATGGCCAGCAACACCGCGAATAGGATTAACGCCAGTTTGGCGTAGAGCGTTTTTAACATCGATCGGAAAATTGGTAGCCGACGCCCCACACTGTCAGAATATAGCGCGGCTGAGTTGGATTAGCCTCAATCTTGGCGCGTAGCCGATTGATATGCGAATTGACTGTGTGTTCATAACCATCGTGTCCGTATCCCCACACCTGATCCAACAGCTGGGTGCGGGTGAATACCCGGCCGGGATGCCGGGCAAAGTGCAGTAATAAGTCGAATTCCTTGGCTGTGAGTTCCGGTTCCCGTTTTCCCAACCGAACCCGCCGTTTGCCAATATCAATGACCATGTCTCCATAGGCTAGGATTTGATCTTGCGCTGCCGGTGGCTGGGACAGCGCATTGGCACGCCTCAGTAAGGCTTTGACCCGCGCGAGCAGTTCGGGAAAGCTAAACGGCTTAGTCAGGTAATCATCAGCGCCCATTTCCAGCCCGACAACCCGGTCCAGTTCGGTGGCTTTCGACGTCAGCATGAGAATAGGGACATAACGGCTGTCATTGCGTAATTGCCGACAAATGGCCAAGCCATCAATATCCGGCAACATTAGGTCCAGAATCACCAAATCATGGCGACGCTCGGCATAAAGCCCTAATGCATCCCGTCCCGTCAACGCCAAATCAGCCTCACACAGGATGTCTTTCAAATGGAGCTGCAGCAGATTGGCGATTTCCCGGTCATCTTCAATGATGAGTACCCGGTGTGACATGCGGCATTAAACCCCTCGTGGCTTGCAATGCTGCAAGGTATAGCATGGGTTTAATACCGCTGTCTCGTTTGGTGTTGCTCCTTGGAGTTGGCCCTACTGGATACGGGTAATAACGACCTGTGCCGTGGGACCGATAAAGCGATGGGATTCATCCAACGCTGAAGTATTCAGTCCATCGTCGCTGGTGACCACTCCAGCGTGGATAGAAACAAAGTCATGATCATCCCGAATGGCGTTAAATCCTTCGCCGCCCGCTGCTGGTCCAGGAATAGTCGCCGCAGTTTCAGAGTTGGCCTCGGTGCCTGCATCATAAGCCGGTAAATTTAAGCGCAGCGACTCTTGTACCGCTAGCTGACCGACAGCGATGCCGCTACGCCCGGTAAAGGCGTCGTTGGTGTTTACTAGCATGGTCGCCAAACTAATAGCCAAATCTGCCGAACGATTCCCGGTAATGGATAGCGTAGTTGATCCACCCGGCCCAACTGGGGCGGTATCAGCAGCTGTCGCCAGTACAGCATTATTAGCTTCGGCTTGGGCAATCCAATCGGCGGGGTCACCACCTTCGGCTAATACTTCTAACTCAACGGATACCGGATTGCCTGCTGCGAAGGCACTGTAACCCGACCGATGCAGAATAACCCCGGGAGGGGACAACGGCTGATTGTGGGTAAGGTTGATAATACGGACCTCGAAAACGGCGTCCGAGCCTGGATTCACACTCACATTACTGTCACCATCACCACCACAACCGAAAAGCGATAGTGTTGGCAGTAACATGGCCAAAGTTTTTGATAAAGGGGTCTTATTCATCCCAGCGACTCCCTATTGAACAGTGACGACGACGCGGGCCACCGGGTTTAACCAGCGATGGATTCGACTATCCAAGTCGCTGGGATCGCCGGTGGGATCGGTATCACCCAGAACACCCCGGTGAATATGCACCAGCAGGTTCGTTTCAGTATTGGTCACGCCGCTACCGTTTTGCCCGCCATCGCCGCCGGGTGCCGCCGGAATACCGGGTGTGCCGATAGCACCACTGCCGGTAATCAGTTCGTCGTTGGCCTCGGTACCGGCGTCATAACCGTTTAAATTGAAGGTGTAACGGCCAGGTTCGGTGGGCAATGAGATGGCATCCAGGCCGATAAACGCATCGTTCGTTGGCAAAATCATAGCGACTACGGACAGCTGAGTATTGTTATTGCTCAGGGTCTCCAGCGTGGTCGTTACGACTTGTCCCGGCGCCATCAGACCTCCGGCTGGATTACCCACTACATCGGCACCCAAGCCCTGCAGATCACTAACCAGCAAAGCAATATCGCCTTCTTCAGCCATGGTTTGCAAGCCGACAGAGGCTTGCGCACCGGCTTGAAACAGATGGGTTTCGGCGGGATGAGCAGCAATGAGCACGGGAGTGAAGTAATTGCCGTGGGTCAGGTTAGTGATTTCAATCTGGAAGGTTTCTGCCCAGGCAGATGGAGCAAACAGTGTTGTGAGCGTTAGAGTTGTAGCAAGGCGAAGTTTCACGGTTCTTTTCTCCTGGTTGTAACTGTCGCTTCCATGTTCGGCCTAAAAAATCACAGCGCTATCTTGAAAATCTCACGAATTGATCACAAAGTCTGTCGGTCCTGATCAATCATTGGACTATCTGCGATGAGACACATAACGTTATTGATCGTCATTGCTCTATGCGGGGCTTGTGCTGGAAGCCCATCGATCATAATAGACTCATTGCCGCCGGATACACCCAGCAAAACGATTTATCTAGTTCATAACGGATGGCATTCGGGGATTGTGCTACAGGTTTCTGATTTGCCGTCGTTCGCGTTGCCGGAACGCGCCGACTTTCCGAATAACCGCTATCTTGAAATAGGTTGGGGCGATCGGGATTTCTATCAAGCGCGCGGTATTGATCTATGGGCTGCGTTGAAAGCGGCGTTCTTGCCAACTGCCAGCGTCGTACACATGGTGGGTTTTAATGATCCGGTTACCCAATATTTTGCTGGGATTAACATCGTCGAGTTCAGGGTATCGCCCACTGCCATGGAACAGCTTGCCCACTATCTCCACGACAGTATTGATCGAGCGGACATGCCGCGAGCACCGGCGCTGGGGCCGGGATTGTACGGGTTAAGTAAATTTTACCCGGCCAATGGCAAATTTCATATGTTCAACACCTGCCATGTTTGGACAGCCGGGGCTATGCGGGCCAGCGGCTATCCGTTCTCCGCTAGGCCAACCGAAGAAACATTGCTGGTTCAAGCCATGCGTTTGGGACTGCCCGTGCAAACCGCTGCCGCCTTACCCTGATCAAGCGCTGTTTTATGCTGTGGCTTGGTCTTTTTGTTGATTCCATTCTTCCCAACGCCAGCTACCCATACTGAATTTGGGGGAGGCATCCATATAGTCATGGGTATGAATGACTATCTGATCTTCTTCGATTAAGGCGATAGCATTAGCCGGTGGCTCGTGGCTGCCGGGAATCGTGTCTTCGATTGTAAAATCCAAGTGGATAAGAAATTCAACGAAATTCGCCTAAAACCCACTAACACCTTTACCACCACCAGCTATGAGATGATGTTGGAAGCGGTAGTCCACGGGCTTGGTGTGTCGATCGCTTTAGACGGGTCGGTATCGCTATACGAGCAAGTGTTGATGGTGCCGATTAACGAGTTCGCGGAAGAGCATTCATTTGTCGTCGTGTGTGCAGAAGATAAGGCGATGTTGCGGACAATCAGCAGTTTTCTGAATGTAGCGGCACAAGGTAGGCATCTGGACGGGGCTTGGGAATTTGAGCACACCGACCAGCTGGAGAGTTAGTGGTTACCCTGTACATGCCTATAAAAGGCTGACTACCGCACTGGAGTACGATAGTCAGCGTCGAGTCAGATCTGACTAAGCGGTTACTAATAATTTGCGTTCTGCGGACAAGCCCATGTACAGGCTGACACACATCAACAGCAACACCACAGTGAACGGCAAGCCTACGGTGATCGCACCAGCTTGAAGTGCCTTGAGAGCCTCTGCACCACCCCCGAACAACAACGTGGCGGCAATCAAGCCTTCCAGAGTTGCCCAGAAAATGCGTTGCGGGACGGGTGCATCGACTTTACCACCAGCAGTAATACTGTCGATGACCAGTGAGCCGGAATCCGATGAAGTAACGAAAAACACCAGCACCAGCACGATGCCCATAAAGGAGGTGATTTGGGTCAGCGGCAAGTTCTCCAACATGTGGAACATGGCAAGTGATACATCGGAGATACCGTTAGCTAATTCCCCAACGCCACCGCGCACCTGATCAAGCCCGGTACCACCGAAAGCGGTCATCCAAACAATAGTGACCACGGTCGGAACCAGCAAGACTGCCGTTACAAACTGGCGCACGGTACGCCCCTTGGAGATGCGGGCGATAAACATCCCAACGAAGGGCGACCAGGAAATCCACCAAGCCCAGTAGAAGATGGTCCAACCATGAAACCAGGTCGTATCTTCTCGCCCAAAGGAGTTGGACAGTGGTAACAAGTTCTGCAAATAGGCCGACGTCGTCGTCGCAATTCCGCTGAACAGGCCTAAACCCTGGCCCAACACCAAAACGAATAACAACAACAATAACGCTAATCCCATATTGATGTTGCTGAGCAACTTAACCCCACCGTCTATTCCCCGAACTACCGAGAAAATAGCGACACTGGTCACGGCTACAATGATGGCGATTTGTACATTCAGCGTATTGGGGATATCGAACAGAAAATGCAGACCGCCGGCAGCCTGCTGAGCGCCTAGCCCCAATGAGGTGGCAAGTCCGAAAATAGTCGCCAGTACGGCCAGCAGATCAATCAGATGACCAGCCCAGCCCCAACAGCGTTCGCCCAGTAACGGGTAAAAGACTGAGCGTATGGTGAGCGGCATGCCTTTATTAAAGGCAAAAAAGGCCAGCGACAATCCCACCAAGGCATAAATTGCCCAGGGGTGCAGTCCCCAATGGAACATGGTTGCACCCATCGCTGCAGCCGCAGCTTCCGGGGTGTTCGGTGCTACGTTGAGCGGGGTGCCGTACCAATCCGTGTAATACGCCACGGGTTCGGCGACGCTCCAAAACATCAGACCGATACCCATACCAGCGGCAAACAACATAGCGAACCACGATAGGGTAGAAAACTCAGGTGTGGCTTCTTCGCCACCAATCCGGATAGAACCCAATGGCATGACGATAAGGGCTAGGCAGAACACCACAAATAAATTGGCCGACCAAGTAAACAGCCAATCGAAGTTTTCTATAGACCAAGTCCGGGCGCCCTCCAGCATGACTTTGGCATCTTGGGGAAATAATAACGTACCGATGACGAACGTAAGGATCAGGACAGCGCTCAAGAAAAACACTGGGTTGTGCAGATCCATGCCGAATAGTTCGAGGTTGTCTTGACCGACTTCGTAGTCGGAGACGTAGGGGTCAGAGATAGTGCCGTTGCTCATAGGCATAGCCTCCTCTAGTCGTTTGAGGAATGGAGCCCCTCACAGAATCAAGCCATTTCTACAACTGAAGTGTTGGATCCCAGTCGAGATAACGGTTTATAAAACAACCCTGCAAAGGAAGAAAAAACCGGCCAGTTCATGCTGGTGCCAACATTAAATTGTCGTCAGCTGCATGCTGTAGTTGATGCTCAGATGGTTATGAGCGGATTAGAAAAAAGTCCTTTTTATCGAGACCAGTCAGTGTTTAGCGGGCTCATGTTAACCATTAGTCAGTGGCAAGAGCAACCTTCACTCTCCAACTAATTAAGTAGCGCACAAGATTTACCGCGTTACAATACCTCTTGACAGGGTGATTGTGGGGAAGATTCGAAATATGGCGGATATCAAGAAAAAAGCGCACGCACGCGGCGCCACGGCTGAAGCAACAGCTGACGAAGTAGGCGCTCAACAGTCTGGAATCCTGACTAAGTTACTGAGTGCCCCCCCGGTATACGTGAGATGGATGTTGTTGGCGGCAGGCATCGCCATATTAATTATGGGTGCAGGTGCTATGTTGCTTAATCAGCAACACACGCGCGCTCAAATCGAGCTAAGTCTCGATTTTGGCGGATCGTTAGCCCGATTTATCGCAGTGGAAAACGCTGATGCGGTGTTACTGGAAGATTGGGTGGGCTTGCAGACCATCGTCGAGAGTATTAATCGGGACCAGGTGATTGGCTATCTGAATATTACCGATCATCAGGGCATCATCCGGGGCAGCACGAATCCCAACCAAGTGGGACAAAACTATGCGAGCCCTGAAAATGCCACGTTATTGAGTGAGCGCGGGCCTACTCTTATCTATCAAACCAATTTGCCCGATCGAGTATTACTGCATTTCGAAGTGCCGCTGTTATTTCAACGGGCGGAGATTGGCCGGGTGCAACTGGGGTTGGTCAAGTCGTCGCATAATCAGGCTATACCGACCACCCTGTTTCTGTTAGGGCTCGTTGTTTTGATTAGCATGGTAACGCTGGCTTATGCCGCCAGCACGCGACTGGATAAACCATTGAAGGTGCTTGATCGCGCCTTGCAGGAGATGGCTTGGGGACGCTATGAGTGCCGGATTACCGAACGGGGTCCGAATGACGTCAGGTCAATTTACAACACGTATAATCAGATTGCCGAATTTTTACAGCAATCTGAAATCACCTTGACTTCCGGTCCTGAGGTCAAACTCATGCCCTCTGTCGCCGATATAGCCCCAATCGTCGAAGATGACGCGACGAAAACCGTCGATATTGCCGAACTGCGGCGGCGTAGCACAAAAATCCCTAATAATCCGTTTGCCGACGGCTCGAAGTAACGCTAAAGCTGACTTGGCTGACAGTACAATCTAACGACAGGGCTGATCCAGTTTATTTGCCATCCGTTGAGCTTTGTCTTTCCAGGTTAATGCCGAAACATGACCTGGATCCAAAGCCAGTACCCTATCCCAGGCCCTTATCGCTCCGCACAAGTTCTGTTGCTCACGGAATAAAATCAGGGCTTGTTTGTGGTACTGATCCACCAATTGTTGGTCGGGTTCCGGCGTTGTGACCGGTGACTCCACCACAGTGGCAACTGGCTCCGGTTCCGGCGGCGGGACTGACTCGACAGGTGTATCGAGCTCAAGATCATTCTCCTGATCAAGGTCGGTTATAGCCTCCGGTTCGATAACTGAGGGTTGAGTAAATTCACCCTGTTCACCCATTTCAGTAAACTCGTTTTCCACAGTTTGCTCTTCAGGCCCAATCGGCTGTTCTGTGGTGGTTATCGTTTCTTCCGGGCTGGGCTCATCGACAACTTCGACAACTTCCGGTCTCGGTGGGGGTTTGGGCCTTGATTTACCGGGAATTTTAAGAACTTGCCCGACTTCGATAACACTCGGGTTGGGAATGTTGTTATAACGGGCCAAGATATAAAATTTGAGCGAGTTACCCAGAAACCGTTTGGCGATGGTCGACAGAACCTGACCTCGGCGGACGGTATACGAAAAATAATCTCGGCCTAGATATTGCTGCGGATCGGCATCAATTTGTTCCAGCATGAACGCGGCTGTTTTATTTTCGGGTTCCAATTCCAGAGCGCTGACAAAGTCTTCCCGCGCGTCGATTTCATTACCGACTTCCAGATAACTGACTCCTCGTCTGATGTATTCCTTGACGGTGAGGGTTTCTTCAACCGGTGTCGCAACTGGCTGTTCAGGTTGTGGCGGCGGTGTCTGACAAGCCGTCAGGCTGAGAACCGTTATTAGAACTAGAAACGCCGTGTAACAATGCCGCATAAATAGTGCTCTGTCCGTGCTCATCCCGTTTACGCTCTGCTGGTTTACTATCAATAATGGTGGAGTTAAAGAGTTTGTCGGTTAGGCTGTATATCGTAAGCAGTATGCCATGCTGACACCGGCGTTGCATCCTGCCAGCTTGAAAATCACCAAACCCGTCTCCACTTTATCCCTTATAGCTCTGCACCACACACTAGGTTACCTCAGCAAGTATTGCCCTATGACGGGCACTGACAATTATTACTATGAATCCTAATTTCCTGGACTTCGAAAAACCGATCGCCGAATTAGAAGATAAACTGACCGAGCTTCGCCATCTGTGCAATGACACAGAGCTTGATATCAGCGATGAAATGGCACGCTTAGAGGGAAAAAGTCGCGCATTAACCGAGTCTATTTTCGCCTCTTTAACCTCTTGGCAAATTGCCCAAATCGCCCGCCATCCGCTGCGTCCTTACACGTTGGATTATATGGAACGCATCTTTACTGATTTCCAGGAGCTGCATGGAGACCGCGCCTTTGCCGATGATCATGCGATCGTGGGAGGCTTGGCGCGATTAGCTGGGCAACCGGTGATGGTAATCGGTCATCAGAAAGGTCGCGATACCAAAGACAAAATTCGCCGCAATTTCGGTATGCCTCGTCCAGAAGGGTATCGCAAAGCGCTGCGATTAATGCAAATGGCCGAGCGATTTAAACTGCCGTTAATCACGTTTATCGATACACCAGGCGCTTATCCCGGTATCGGCGCGGAGGAACGGGGGCAAAGCGAAGCCATCGCCCGCAATCTATTCGTGATGGCGCAATTACGTATTCCGATCATTTGTACAGTGATCGGCGAGGGTGGTTCTGGTGGCGCGCTAGCCATTGGCGTAGGTGATCGACTGATGATGCTACAGTACAGCACCTACTCGGTCATTTCCCCAGAAGGATGTGCTGCAATTCTCTGGAACAGTGCCGATAGAGCTGCGGATGCCGCTGCCGCGATGGGTATTACCTCAACCCGTTTAAAACAGCTTGGCCTGATTGATAGTATTGTGGAAGAACCGTTGGGAGGCGCCCACCGTGATACGGTGCAAATGGCCGAACGACTCAAGACCGCTTTGGTCGACACCTTGCAGGAACTCAGCCTGTTGAGCCCAGATGATTTAGTGGAACAACGTTATCAGCGTTTAATGAAGCCCGGCGTTTTCAAAGAGTAACCGGAAAGGATGACCCGCTGAGTCTCACCCTTGCTACCTTAGATAGTTTACTTGCCGCTCACCCCAGAACCCAACGATTATGGGTGGGCTACAGCGGCGGTGTGGACTCTCATGTGTTACTGCACTTGCTGGCAACTCAACGACCTCGTTTAGGTTATCGGGAATTGGCGGCGATTTATGTCGATCACGGTTTACACCTAGCTTCCGCACAATGGGGACAGCAGTGTCAAGCGGTATGCCAAGCCCTTGGCGTGGTCTTCAAGACGTTAGCATGCAGCGCCCAGCCTAATCCCGGCGTCAGTCCTGAGGCAGCAGCCCGTCATGCACGTTATGCCGCTCTTACCGAGCTATTGCAGGAACATGATGCGCTGTTGACAGGGCACCATCAGGATGACCAAGCTGAAACTTTGCTATTGCAACTGTTCCGAGGAGCCGGTCCAGCTGGGTTGGCCGCGATGCCGGTGTCTACCAGACTGGGGCGAGGTTGGTTGTGGCGACCGCTACTACAAGCTAAACGTACGGAAATTCTGACCTATGCACACTCCCATAGTCTGCGCTGGGTGGACGATACCAGTAATTTTGATCAGTCACTGGATCGTAATTATCTGCGTCATAGCTTACTCCCGCAGATTAAAGCGCGTTGGCCAGCAGTCACGCACACCTTAGCGCGTTCTGCCCGCTTGTGCGCTGAATCTAGCGCTTTACTCCATGACTTGGCTGACCAGGACTTGCAAGCAGTCAGTGGCGAACAAGTCGATTGTTTGAACATTCCGGCGCTACGCTCTCTGGACGAGCCCCGTCAACGCAATTTATTAAAACGTTGGTTCCAACGGTTGAGGTTACCTCCGCCGAGAGCCATCCATCTTGAACATATTCTGCACGATGCCATAGCGGTACACCGTGACCGTCAACCATTAATCCATTGGCCGGGTTGCGAAGTGCGGCGCTACCGGGACCAGCTGTATGCGATGCCACCGCTACCGCCTTTAGATAAGCAACAATTAATCACCTTGGTGCCTGAACAGGCTGAGTGGCTTATGCTTGGTGTGGGGACAGTCCGGGGGCGCTTTGTGCAAGGCCAGGGCCTCAGTCCGACAGCACTAGCGAATGCATCGCTGACTCTACGTTTGCGTCAGGGTGGTGAGCGGTTACGCCCGGTTAGCCGCCGACAATCTCAGACGCTTAAGAAACTTCTGCAGGATATCGCTATGCCGCCCTGGGAACGGGATCGGTTACCATTGCTGTTTGCAAATGATCACTTGGCAGCTGTAGTG
The DNA here is from genome assembly GCA_036351435.1 of Candidatus Competibacteraceae bacterium. Taxonomy (GTDB): domain Bacteria; phylum Pseudomonadota; class Gammaproteobacteria; order Competibacterales; family Competibacteraceae; genus JAAUQA01. The sequence goes on along the minus strand of JAZBPA010000321.1, from coordinate 9,724 downwards.
GGGATATGGGTGGCTGCGGGTTCTGCCGCCACACCTGATGAACAGGGCTTTGTTTTGGAATTCAGTCCGCTACGCCGGCACATCGATTCATAATTCATGCTCCCTTCCGATCTCCTCTTATCCAATCGGCGTGGTGCCCAGGTTTATCCGCGTTTCCTCAAGAAAGAACAGCAACATTGGGCTGATAAAGTGTTGCAACTCATCACCGCCCATCTGCATAAAACTCGCGGTGAATTACAGTACGCGTTGCGGGCATTGGAAGGCGACTCACCGGATTATCGCATTGTCAGGGGATTTACCCATTTAGCATTGGCCGATGCGCAATTTGTCCTGGCCGTTCCTGAGCTGGAACCGGAACAGTTCAGATCCGAGGTATTCACCTTAGCGTCTGAACGCGGCTATGGGGAAGAGCAAGCACTTTGCGTGTTACGCAGCCTATCGGAAAAATATAGGCTGGAACCCGAACAACTGCGCGATGCTTTGTATGCCGATTTACCGGAACGGCATGTACTTTCAGTGTTGCCGGATTTCACACCCGACACTCTGATGGATCGCTATAACTTAGCCCAAGCTCAGGGGTTGCTGTATTCAGCCTTGTACCTGCGCGTAATCGCTCATCGCAACGTGCCGGGAGAATATCGGCGGTTGTTTCACCGTTTGAAGTTCCATGGTTTGATGTACGCTGTGGAAGGTAATCTTGAAGATGGCTATCAGGTCTATGTAGACGGTCCCGCCAGCTTGTTCCGGCAAACCCGGCGTTACGGAATCAAAATGGCGATTTTTCTGCCGGCGTTGCTCCACATCACCCGCTGGGAAATGCAAGCAGTGGTGAATGTGAGCGGAAAGGAGGCGACTTATCAGTTAACTTCTGAACAATCCCGACTCCGCTCCCATCATGCACCGCCAGCCGCTTATGATAGCCTGTTGGAGCAGTCTTTCGCTGAACGTTGGCAAAAACTGAAAACCCCTTGGGAACTGGAACGGGAAGTGGAAATTGTCGATCTTAAGGGTACGGTTTTTGTGCCAGATTTTGCCCTGCGCCATCCCGATGGGCGTATCGTGCATATTGAAATCATGGGGTTTTGGCATCCCGATTATTTGCGGCGCAAGCTGGATAAAATCAAGCGAGCTGATATGGCGAATTTGATTCTGGCAGTTTCTGATCGGTTAAATGTGGGCGAAGACGATATCCGGGACATTCGCGGGCCAGTGTTATTCTTCAAAGGAAAACTAGAACCGCGCAAGGTCTTGGAAGTCCTTTCGAACACAGTCCAGGAACATCCAGATGTCTGACCAATACTGTTCCACTACTCTAACCAGTCACAGCCAAAATGAGGATTGTTGTCTGCTCACGATTACTTTTCATAAATACAGATCATTGAGATATAGTGATAGAGAAACTTGAAACACAGGGCTATTTTAAGCTAGCTGAAGAGTTGTTGAACTATTTTTCTGCGCGATTTTAGAGGTTTGAGGTGACACGGCACGACACCCTTGATGGGGAAAAATGGGCTTTTTATACGGCCTACGAAACATTCTCTGCTTAGTTGACGCATGCACCAAGATCATTAATGGATGATGCGCATAGCTTTGATGTGCAAGAGCGACCGCTTCGGTGGTGGGGCTAGTCGGGTTGGCGAAGATTTATGCTGCATGCTCAACGATGCTGGACACGAAGCCCATCTGTACCTGAGTTTCGCCATTGGCGAACATGCGCCTTATATGCGTCCCCTATACAGCCCCCGCCGGCGCTTCGACGCTATGGCGCGTTACCTCAACCGTGTCTCAACCCGCGCAGGGTTGCATAACATCATACCCTCGGAGCTTGTCTACCTTTGGCTAAGCCGGGGCTATCGCGATTACGATGTGTTTCATTTTCATGACCTATCGACTGCTATTTCACCCATCACACCTTGGCGCATAAGTCGATCATTCCCCACAGTATGGACTTTTCACGACTGTTCCGCGTTCACCGGTGGCTGTATTTACCCTGGTGATTGCACCCGATACAAGCACGGTTGCGGGCGGTGCCCCCAGATCGGCCAATGGCCTCTGGAGGGCAAACGAGACGGTACTCGCACTCTATTACGAATAAAACAGCGTGCACTGGCGGCACCGAAGCTCAAGATCGTGACCCCGAGCCGCTGGATGGCACAGCTTGCCATGAATTCTGGATCCTTGAAGCATTACCCGCGGATAATACCAAACGGCGTTGATACCAGCGTATTTTTGCCTCATCCCAAGGCCGAGGTACGGGACCGACTGGGACTACCGCGGGAACGTCCCATCGTCCTGTTCACCGCCGGTCCGTTGCATGAAGCACGCAAAGGCCTGAGGTATGCGCTGGATGCGTTAAATGCCATGGCCGACATTGATCCGCTGGTTCTCCTGATCGGGAAAGAAGATCCGGAAAACGAGATACCGTTTTCCGGTCTCGACCTAGTCCGTACTGGATACCTCCAGGACGAAGCCAAGAAAGCGCTTTATTTCGCCGCAGCGGACGTGTTCTTATTCACATCTTTGGAAGATAATCTTCCGCTATCCATATTGGAGACCATGGCCGCCGGCACTCCGGTGGTCGGCTTCGATACCGGCGGGGTCCCGGAGATGATTGCGCAAGGCGTAGAAGGGCACCTGGTTCCGCAACGCGATGGTGCGGGGCTGGTTGTCGGACTGCGGGAGGCCCTGACAGCGCAGCGCGCCGCCTCATGGGGCAAGGCCGCGCGCAAGCGAATCGAGAAGGACTTCAGCCATCAACTGTTTTTTGAGCGACACCTTCAGCTGTATTCAGAATCCATCGACGAATTCCGCCAATGACCATCAAAGTTTTTTCATTCGACGTTTTCGATACCTGCCTGGTCAGGACCAAAGCAGCGCCTACCGATCTATTCTACGATCTGGCGCGGGGCTTGCTAGCACCGCGGGAACTGGATTCCCGAGAAGCGCTGCACGAGTTGGCCCAGGCCCGGGTGGAAGCGGAACAGCGCGCCCGGATCCAAACTGATCGCGAAGACATCACCATCCATGCGGTGTACGCCCATTTTCATGAATTGAGGGCATGGGGCCTGGATCGGGAACAGGCCAAGTCACTGGAGATTGAACTGGAATTACAAGCGGTTCGGCCCATACTGGCTATTCGGCAGCTTATCGAACAGGCGCGAGTGAACCAGGGCAGGGTCATTTTCATCAGCGACATGTATCTGCCGCAAGAAACCATCCGTGCAATGCTGGAAAGACACGCACTAGCGCAACCCGAAGATCACCTCTATGTATCCGGTCAGGTTGGTGTATGCAAAGGCAGCGGCAAGCTATTTGATCACGTGCTGGCTAAGGAAGGGATACTTCCCTGTGAGATGCTGCACAGTGGCGATAATCCGCACAGTGACATTTCGATGCCCGCCGCCAAAGGCATTAGAACCAGGCTATACGATGGATACCAACTGAATCGCTACGAGATGCGAATGCTTTCGCAAACCGAGACGCACAATTGGGTCCGCTCGGGAATTGCAGGAACCAGCCGCGCCGTGCGCCTGATGCACGCGGCACCGAAGGACCCATTTCATGGATTGTTGTCCATTGCCGCAGACGTCGTGGCTCCGTTCCTGACCAGCTATGTCGCTTGGGTGCTGGAAGACGCTGCCCGGCACGGGATAAAAAAACTTTTTTTCATCTCTAGGGACGGCCAAATATTCTGGCGTATCGCCCAAGCGTTGACCCGACACATGGAAGATCCGCCCGAGTGCCGTTATATCTTCGGTTCTCGCCAGGCCTGGTATCTTCCCTCCGTATTCAACATTGATAGACAGTCCCTGGATTGGATTGCTTTCGGCGGCGGCGGCCATTCCTGGGCGCCCCATACCATCTTGAAGCGTCTTAAGTTGGAACCGGAGGACATCGCCGCTGTGCTCCGGCGCTGCGGTTTCCAGGACGACACCTGGGGACAGGAACTAAATCCAGAGACACTGGAGCAATTCTGGCGCGTGTTGCTGGACGAAGAAACCGCTGCGGTGATTCTGCATCGTGCAGGCGAGGCACGGCATCTGCTGACCGACTACCTAGCCCAGGAGGGCTTTGAGCCGGGCAGCAGCGTGTTCGTCGATACCGGATGGTCGCTGCGCAGCCAAGCAGCAGTACGCAAAGCATTGGGGCGAGAAGACGATACTGCGCTGTGGGGCTACTACTTGGGGGTATTTCGCTGGCGACTCCCGATCAAACAGGCGGGGCGCTACCGGGCCCTGTTCGTCGAGAACCTGGACGACGACAGGCGTCCCGGATCATTCCTCAGCCGATTCTTCCCCGCCTATTACCCGCTGGTGCTCGAACATGTCTTCACCATGTGCGACCACCCGTCAGTGACCGGCTATCGTCGCGACGGCGACCGGGTCGTTCCCGAATATGCTGGTCCAGAACACGATCAACGCATGCGCGACACCGTGGATCGGTTCCAGGCGGTGATTATCGACTACGCGGAGGAGATCGGCCGTAACGGCTTTTACCGGGACTATCATGTTCAATTGAAAGAGGCGGCCACTCAATGCTACCTCATGTTCATTACTCAACCGTCGCGGGAAGAGGCCGAGGCCATCGCTTGGATGGAAGGCGTCGTGGATCAGGTTCATGAAGCGAAAGATCACACCACGCTGGCCCGACCACTGAGGTTCGGCGACATTTACTATGTGGCAAAAAAACAGCTCGGTGTAGCACTGCCGGCGGATGTCCGGGAACTGGGGTTCGCTTGGGAGGAAGGGTCTCTCGCACTGTCATCCCGTCAGGTACGTTCGGCTTACCGGTTGACCCACCGCGCCCTATCCTATTATTTAAAAATACATGGACACCTGGTGCGCGCAGCAGTCGCAACCCACACTCGGTACAGGAGAGTGGTGCCGCACCGTATAAGGCGGCGGCTCGCCGTCGCTCAGCTCAAGGTTCGTCAGATATTGTCCTGAGGCGGGGATGTAAACGACTGTTGCGGAGTAACTGATCATGTCCTCGCCCGTCAGTGTTTTTTACCTTGTTACAATCACCAGGATTATGTCCGTAATGCGGTGAAAGGAATACCGCATACTCACTACATCAAGCCAAATGCGATGGCCCTGCTGACCAATAGACATCCTCTTGACCTGAGTGGTGGTCATCGCTAAGCTATCGGCATGATGATTACGCAATTCTTCGAGCGGCTCAGCCTACGACTAAGCAACCCGGCCTTCTGATTGAAGCGTCGGGTTTTGTTGTTGGCATTGAAACCGTTCGAAAGGATTATTAAACCGTGATTATACCCTCTAGCTTTTTTCTCTCTGTTCGCCGGATTCTCGGTTCCCGCTTGCTTTATCTGCACAGCGCCTTTGCTTCGCTACGACTAGCTTGCGGCCGTCAGGCTTAGTGGCAGCCTGGCGACCGTATGCGCGCCACAGTCTTTTATTTTAATACTGAGTTCGTAGCATGGAGTAAAGAGCATGAAAGTTACAGCCGCAGCCAAATATCGTTCATTTCCCGCCATTGATCTGCCTGATCGCCAATGGCCATCACGAGTAATAGAACAAGCCCCCGCCTGGTGCAGTGTCGATCTTCGCGATGGCAATCAAGCACTGATTGATCCCATGGGGACTGAACGCAAGCTCCGCATGTTCGATATGCTGATGGAGTTAGGTTTCAAAGAAGTCGAAGTGGGTTTTCCGGCTGCCTCTCAAACCGATTTTGACTTTGTTAGACAGCTGATTGATGAGGATAGAATTCCGGACAGTGTGGCTATCCAGGCCCTGACCCAATCGCGGGAACCGCTGATTCGCCGTACTTTCGAAGCATTGCGAGGTGCCAAACGGGCGATCGTACATTTATACAACTCCACCTCCGAATTACAGCGGCGGGTCGTGTTCGGTCTCGACCGGTCCGGTATCATCGACATTGCGGTATCTGGCGCCCGTTTGATCAAGGCTATCGCCGCTGATTATCCGGAAACGGAGTGGGTATTTCAGTACTCTCCGGAAAGCTTCACAGGCACCGAATTAGACTTCGCGGTGGCGATCTGTGAAGCGGTGACCGAGGTTTGGCAACCGACTCCGCAACAGAAGATCATTCTTAACTTGCCGGCGACTGTGGAAATGGCTACACCCAATGTCTATGCCGACCAAGTCGAGTGGTTTAGTCGCAATTTCAGCCGGCGGGATTCGGTAATTATCAGCATACATCCTCACAATGACCGAGGAACAGCGGTCGCCGCTGCCGAGTTGGCGGTCATGGCTGGCGCAGATCGGGTTGAGGGCACCTTGTTTGGTAATGGCGAACGTACCGGCAATGTGGACATCATTACCCTGGCGCTCAATTTATTTACACAGGGCGTGGACCCGGAACTGGATCTGTCCGACATCAATGCCGTGAAACGCTGCGCCGAGTATTGCAATCAGCTGCCCGTGCATGAGCGCCATCCCTATGTGGGTGATTTGGTTTTTACCGCTTTTTCCGGTTCCCATCAGGACGCCATCAGGAAAGGGCTGGCTGTCCGCTCTAACGAACAGCACTGGGAGGTGCCTTATTTGCCGATTGATCCTGCCGATGTCGGGCGTACTTACGAAGCGGTCATTCGAGTTAACAGCCAATCTGGTAAGGGTGGGATCGCTTATCTGTTGGAAAAAGATCACGGCATCAAGCTGCCACGACGGTTACAGATTGAGTTCAGCCAATTGGTGCAAGCCATTGCTGATACAACCAGCAAGGAACTGACATCTGATGCAATCTGGATGGCCTTTGAAGAGGAGTATCTGGCCGCTCAAGAACCCTATGCTTTCCTCGAACATCGAGGTATCTCTAGTACCGAGTCCACTGGAGTGGATAAACTGACCGCTACAGTTCGCATTCATGGTAAAGACATAGTGATTACCGGTACCGGTAATGGTCCCATCGACGCATTCGTGGGCGCCATGAACAGTCACTGTGATGTCGCTCTGCGGCTGGTGGACTATCATGAACACGCGGTCGGTGCAGGTGCAGATGCCACAGCAGTTGCCTATGTGGAAATTCAGCTGGGCGATGGCGTCACTTTGTTTGGTGTGGGGATGCATGAAAATATCGTGACTGCTTCATTGCGAGCGGTTATTAGCGCAGTGAATCGTATGATGCGCCGGCGAGAAACCAAAGTGCCACATAGCGAGGCTGCACGTAAAAAAGACCAGCAATTTGCTTAGGCCCCTCGGCCGAATACCTGGCCTTAAACCCCAGCCATTAGTGCCGTTCTATACATTAATGGCTGGAAATAATTACAACTTGTTCAGACTAATCAGAACATAATCTTATGCTACTCTTCCCTCCATAGGAGAGAAGAGGTCAAATCTTTACAATAGATTTATTTGAGTCATATATGGATAAAATTAATATACAGATATATCAGATATATTATCAAAATGACCAACAAAATAATCTAGATATAAATTTTACCCCGTACAGCAACATATTAAACAATAACCCCGACTGGCACGAATACTGGGTTTTTAAGGATGCTTATGAAAAAGGATTACATTTAGAAGCAGACTTCACAGGATTTTTATCGTGGCGATTTAACGAAAAGACACGTATAGATGGCAAACGATTCATTGAATTTATAAGAATAAACCAACACGATAATTATGATGTTTACTTTATCAACCCCTTGCCTTGGGATCTGGATTGCTTCGATAATATTTGGCTCCAAGGCGACTATTATCATAAAGGCATCTTGGATTTCACTCAGAACGTTCTAGGCAAATGTGGGATTAATATTAACTTGAAAGAAATTGTTCATGACAAGGAAACAGGAGCCTACTGTAATTATTGGGTTGGGAACGAATTTTTTTGGGATGAATATATAAAATTTACTTTGCCTGTATATCAATATTTGTCTGAAGAACTGACCGAGGAGGAAAAAGATTTCTTATATAGCGATTCGAACTACCATATATCGAAAAACTATATCCCATTCATAATGGAAAGATTATTCTCGACTCTATTAGTATGCAACACCGACATCAAAGCTCTCGGATTCAAGTACACCATGGAAGAAACGTATAGATTAACGTTAAATAACTATAGGGTTGTACGTAACAATTACTACCACCTCAACAGCCTGCTTGCTGACTATGATAAAAGACATAGAGATATTGAAACCTATGCCAAAAATATGAAGGATGAGGTCGCAAGGCTGAATGAAATAAACCAGGAAATAAATACAGATCGTCATGCACTTAAGCATGAAATAGCCGAGCATCAATTAGCGCTAAATGACTTACAAGGCACTTATCAAGGATTACAGGATCAATACCAGCAAATAGAGCATGAAAGAAACGAGCTAAAGCAAGCCTGTGAAATATATAAAAACTCTCATGCAGTTAGATTGTCAAATGCACTCGGCAAGTATCCTTTTTTGAAAAGCACTGTGAATTTTATTTATTTATTGATCAAGCGTGTCCACTTGTTCTTATTTAAGCGCCCAAGCTTCTAATAATAAAAATTCCCGCTCTGGAGGATTGAGTGGAAATTAGAGTGAGTGCTGCGGAACTTGGCCTAAGAAGCTGTTTTAAAACTAGGATCGCAAACTCAGCTGGATTGTCTAATGAGATAGAGGCAAACGAATTGAGGAGGTGTGTCATGGCCCGCAAGACACCGCGCCCGGAAGCGACCCGTCACGAGACGCTATCGACAATTCGAACGGACTGTCCGTGGTGTGGGCATCGGATGTGGTTCGCCTATGAGGACCGGCGCAAGATCAGCACGCTGGAGGAAGTAATTGGTTTGCGGCTGCAGGTGCGCCGTTGCGTGAACCGGAACTGCGCGCGTTACCATGTGGTCTACCGGCCGGAAGGCGAAGGGGGCTTGGCGTTACCGCACCATGAATTTGGCCTGGAGGTGATCGCGCGAATTGGGCAGTTGCGTTACCGCGCGCATCGCAGCGCCCCGGAGATCCATCGGCAGTTGCAGAGCCAGGGCGTGGCGATCGCCGAACGCACGGTGGAGTATCTACTGGCGCGCTATGATGAACTGGTGAGTGTATCGCTGGCGGATCGGCAGCGGTTGGACACGGTGTTTGCCCGGCAAGGGCGGATGATCGTCGCGCTCGACGGATTGCAACCGACCAAGGGCCAGGAAGTGTTATGGGTCATTCGCGACGTACTGTCGGGAGAAGTGATGTTAGCGCGCAGCCTGTTGTCGTCGAGCGCTGCGGAGCTTGAGGCGTTGTTGAAAGAAGCGCTGAGTGGTTGGTCGGCGCCGGTGGTGGGGGTGATCAGCGACGGGCAGCAGACGATCCGCCAAGCGGTGGCGGCAGTATTGCCGGGGGTTCCTCATCAGTTGTGCCAGTTCCATTATCTGCGCGAAGCGGCTCGGCCGATCTGGGAAGCCGATCGGCAGGCGAAGAAGGAGCTGAAGAAACGGGTGCGCGGGGTGCGTCCGCTGGAGCGCCAAGCCGAGCGCCAGGCCACGCCTGAGGCGGCGGTAGTCCGAGGCTATTGTGCGGCGGTACGCGGTGCGCTGAGTGCGTCGGATCGCCCGCCGTTGGAGCCGGCCGGGCAGCGCTTGCACGCGCGCTTGGAGGCGGTGGCGGCGAGTCTGGAACGCGTCGCCAAAAAGGGGGGCTTGTCAAACCATTACAGCAACTGAAAAGAGTGCTGCACCGGGCCTTGGAGAAAACGGCCGCGTTGTGGCCAGAACTAGAAGGGGCTTCGGGTTGGCTGAAAACCGCCGTCGACATTCTCAACAATGC
>JAZBPA010000320.1:0-5535 GCA_036351435.1 Candidatus Competibacteraceae bacterium | reverse complement strand
GGTGGCAGACAGAAACGCCGTGACCACCGACGGGCCATAAGCATAGGCATTAGGCAGCCAAAGATGCAGCGGAAACAGCGCCAGTTTGAGGCCAACGCCAACCGTCAGGAACGCGAAGGCAACCCGCACCGTGCGAGTATCTTCCACCAATGGAATGCGCACGCTCAAATCGTTCATGTTGAGCGTACCGGTCATCACATATAGCAAACCGATGCCGATCAGAATAAAGGTAGCCCCAATCGTACCCATGATCAGGTATTGATAAGCAGCCGTCAGTGCCCGCCGATCACGTCCGGTACTAATCAGCACGTAGCTGGACAGCGAAGAGATTTCCAGGAATACGAACACATTGAATGCGTCGCCGGTGATGGTCATCCCCAACAGCCCGGTCAGACACAGTAGATAAGCGGTGTAAAACCAAGGCTTCTTATTTTCCGGCAGGCGGATGCGGTAATCGACGATAAGCCGGGAAAACGTCAGCACCACGGCCCCAATGGTCGCCACGATCAACAACATGAACGCGTTAAGCGTGTCAACGCGGTACTCAATGCCCCACGGCGCCGGCCAACCACCCATAGCATAGGAAATCACGCCATCCGTGGTGGCCTGGTAAAGCAACATCGCAGCGATGATAAAGGTTAACCAACAGGCGCCTAAGGCAACCAACCAAGCGGTTTTGCCGCGCTGCAAAAGAGCGCATATCGGCGCGGCTATCAGTGGTAAAACGACTTGTAGCGCAGGAAGATTGGCGGTAATCACAGAGATTCTTCTTCGGATTGGCTGTGAATTTCGTCTTCTTCGATGGTGCCGTAACTCTCGTTGATACGCACTACCAAAGCCAGTCCTAGCGATGTAGTAGCGATGCCGACCACGATGGCGGTGAGGATCAAGACGTGAGGAATGGGATTGCTATAAACAGTAACATTTTCAGCGATAATCGGCGCAGTGCCGCCGATGATCTTACCCATACTGATGTACAGAATGAATACGGAGGTTTGAAAGATACCCAGCCCGACCAACTTCTTGACTAGGTTACTGGATGAGATCACCACATAGAAACCGGACATCATCAGGACCACGACAATCCAGTAATTGTAGTACCCGAAAACTGTTGTCATGATTCAGCGCCCCCGCCAGGCAAAGGCAAAGAAAATAGTGATCATAACCGCCGCCACTGTAATACCCACCCCCAATTCCACCAGCAGAATGCCAAGATGTTGGCCGTGGACCGGATCGTGCGCATCCAGTACCCCGTAATCCAGAAAATTGCCACCCAGTAACAAACCGATCACACCGACACCGGCATAAATCAGCACTCCGGCGGATATTAGCCACCGCAGTAACGAAGGCGGGAACAGCAAACGAGCATTGTGCAGCCCGAACACCAACGCGTAGAGGATCACCCCCGCACCAAAAATCACCCCGGCTTGAAACCCCCCACCTGGACCGAAATCGCCATGAAATTGCACATAGAGGGCGAACAAAAAAATCATCGGCAGCAACAAACGGGTAACGACGCGCAGGACCACATAATGTTTCATGGTTTATCGTCCTTGTCGGAATCTTCCCGACGGCGCGCACCGCCAATCAGCATCAACACCCCGATACCGGCAGTGAAAACCACCACGGTTTCCCCGAAGGTATCGTAGCCCCGATAACTGGCCAGCACCGAGGTAACGATGTTAGGGATACCGATTTCCTCAGGTGATTGCTCGATATAGCGCGGTGCGACATGTCTATGGATGGGGTCATCAGCGGAACCGAAAGGGGGAATATCCAAAGTCCCATAGATCAATGCCGCTCCGGTGATAAACACCACGACCAGCGGTAATATCGGATTGCGTTTGGAAGCTTTTTCCCGACTGGTGGTCAGCGCCAGGGTACTCAACATGAACACCGTAGCCACACCGGCACCGACAGAGGCTTCAGTAAACGCCACATCGACGGCGTCCAGCACCACGAACAAGCCAGCGGATACCAGACTGTAAATGCCGGACAACATGACCACGGCAAATAAATCCTTCAAACGGATCACCGCCACGGCGACGACTACCAGCAAAGCCAACAGAAAAGCATCAATGAGCAGTTCGATGACGGCGGGCCCCTAGTTTTTCTTGTGGAACAGCGGGTTAGGATTTTCCGGATCAGCTAACGCCGCCCGTGCCAGGGCATGAGTGGCCGTCGGACTGGTGAACCATAAAAACATCAGAATCAACAGCAACTTGATGGACACTTGGGTCAATCCCGCTTGAAACAGCAGGCCCAAGATAATCAAACCCGCCCCAAGCGTATCGGTAATGCCAGCTGCATGCAGGCGGGTGTAAAAATCCGGCAAGCGCATAACCCCGATCCCACCAACGATGACAAAAAACGCACCACTCAGCAGAGTCAGCCAGCTTAGCAAGTCGAGCAGAACCGTCATGAATGGTCTCCGTTTCCCTCGCGGCGCGGCCAACCAAAATCACCATAGCGAATGAATTTCAGTACGGCGATCGTGCCAATGAAATTGATCAGCGCATAAACCAACGCAATATCGAGAAAATCCGGTCTACCGGTCATGAAACCAAAGACGGCGATTAACAGCACAATCTTGGTGCCGAACATGTTGACCGCCAAGATACGATCATAAACCGTCGGACCCAACAGAGCGCGTAATACGGCCAACACCATGCAGGCCAAAATCCCGAAAGCAGTGGCTACAAACATCAGCTTTTGGTTTCCAATTGGGAAACGCGCCGACCCATGTCTCCTTCCAATACGGCGTCGGCAGCTTCTTGGGTTAGCGCATGCACATCAAAGGTTTCCCCCTGCATGTGCGTAGTAACCGTACCGGGAGTTAGGGTAATAGAATTAGCATAAATGACTCGGCCCAGATCGGTACGTTGGGTAGGCTTAACGCTGATCATCGTGGGGCTGATCGGCAGATCCGGGTTTAGGATAATGCGGGTAACTTCAATGTTGGACTTGATAATTTCAACCAATAACCAAGGCCAATAAATAAAAATTTGCGCACTGACCCCCAAACGCAAGGGTTTTTCCTCAGGATCAAGCACTTCCGCACGCCAAGCCAAAAAAACACACAGCGTGCAGGACAGCACCCCGAAGCTCAGCAGCAGCGGATTATCGTAGAAGCCGGACAGCAATAGCCAGATGGCGAAGCAGAACAACCAAAGATTGATGAAGTGGAACACTCTGTTTCTCGCCTTGTTATTCTCGTCGCATAACTCCCAGGCAATAATAGCTGGCTTCCTGGGATGTTCAAGAAAACAGGCCATCTTCCCCCGGAGAATCGCCTCTATAAACGAGTCTATAATCTCACTGAATTTGACACGCAATAGACTTCAAGCTTTTGGAATATAGGCAAATAGCACAGGTTTAGACGATGGCGAAAATACTGTTAACGGGATTCGAAGCATTCGGCAGCACACCGATAAATCCTGCGGAATCGGTTGCGCGGGCGCTTGATAATACGGTTGTTTTGGGGTCGGCCATTACTTCTCGGATAGTGCCGAACAACTTTTTCGACTGTATCGATCATGTCTGTAATGCGATTGCCGAACTCAACCCGGATATCGTCGTCATGATGGGTGAGTATGGAGGACGCGCAACAATCACCGTCGAACGCATTGCGCAAAATTTGAACGACTCAACGCGATACAATCTCGCGGACAATAAGGGTTGCGCACTGCAGGATCAGCCGACAATACCTGGAGGACCGATTGCATACTATGCATCGCTGCCCATCCGGGCCATGGTGAAGGCTATGCGACAAGCCGGTATACCCGCCGATATTTCGGATGCGCCAGGCACCTTTTGCTGCAATCACCTACTGTACGGCACCCTTCATCATATCTGCTCAAACAACCTACCGATTCGCGCCGGGTGGATACACCTGCCTCATTTACCTAGCGTCGCAGCATTACCGGAAAACCTCGGAGCCCCAAGCATGTCGGTGGAGACATCCGCCGCAGGTGTCGAAGTGGGGATAAAAGCAATTCTGGAAAATCCAGTTGACATTAATGAGGCCATTCCGTCACGGCTGCAAATCTAGAACTAGGCCGCATTTCGCAATCCGGCAAGCCTGCTGTGGAACCCCAAAACTCAGGGATCGGTTGCATTGTCCAGCACCTTTTGAACAGCAGTAACGGTATCTGCGTTGCAAAACTCTTTCGAAGCCAACAACGTCTCCAAACGGGCGATTTGCGTTTGCAATTGTTGGTTGACTGTTTCCTGCCGAGCCAATGCGTCTTCCGCTATACCAGCGGTCGGTTGTACCGAAGCAAGGTTAGGCGTCAATAACCAGGTGGTCAGCAAACCACAGATGAAGACGAACAATACGGCCGCACCCCAAACCCAGTCTCGTTGATAAGACGGAATATCGCTCTTCGAAACGTAGATTTGTAAACCCGGATCGTGTTGGATGGCCATCGCTAGCGTTCCACCGTAAAGTCTGTGACGGATTTCAGCTCATCCGGCGCTATCACACCCTTGAAGAGTTGTTCTTGGCCATTTCTCAATAGACGAACCTGAAACGGTGTGGCTGGCGGCGCATTGCCATCTTTACGGGCGTAGTATTTGACTGCTATCCGGTAAATTCCCGCAGCAGCTTGTTCTTGTGGCCAATGGATGTTCTCTACCGGCTTATCCGTCAATTGCTTACCGGCATTGCGATCCACGTCCAAAGTGCCGCCACAGACGGTGGGACTGTTGTAATACAAGCGGTCTCCATTCGGACAAATCACTACCAAATCCAGATCATTTCGGTTGTTCCAAAGCAACGTTATGGTGATTTCTCCGACCTTACCTCCTTCCGTTGCCAAGCGGTCAGTAAACTCCTGACTTTCCGCTTCAGTCGGTTCCGGCACGGCCTCTACCGGCGATGATGCGTCGTTGGGTTCGGTCATTTCGGTTTTGGATAAGGCGGACTCCAGGCTTTGCGCGAGCTTACCTTGAGATTCCGACACAGGTTCGACAGTTTCGGAAACGGCTGATGCGGTATCGTCCTTAATCTCCGATGGCTGGGCCGCAGTAGATTGGACTTTCTCAGTTCCAGCTATTTCAGTACCAGCTGGTTCGACGCTTTTCGTGGTACCGGCTTTCGGAATGGGTGATGGCGTTTGCGCAGGAGAATCGCAATCGGCACATTGCAAGCGTTGTTCGTTGAAATCCTGCAGCAATGCGTTGAGTTTGGCGCGCAATTCAATTTCCCGGTTACGGGCTTCAAGTAAAGCTGCAGGAGTGGCTGCACCAACTGCTGTTTCGCTTGAATCAGGCGAACGATTGACATAGTTCATCACCGCCGCCACGATCAAAATCAACACGGTAATAAGCACCGTACCCCAAAATAGTTTGGAGCCGACCACGACGAACAGTTTAATCAGGACGGGCTCGGGTTCTTCGATCTCCGCTACGGGCAATGCAGGTGGTTCTTGCAGCTCAGATACTTTGGTTAATTCAGGGGGTTCAGGTGGGATGGGGGATGGCTGCACCACCGGAGGCATATCTGCGCTAGGTGCATCTTTAGGTGCCGGTGTT
>JAZBPA010000319.1:0-3660 GCA_036351435.1 Candidatus Competibacteraceae bacterium | reverse complement strand
GGCGAAATATGAGGACGTTACCGGCCTTTGCAAATTGGCCGACTTGGATGAGATCAAGGAACAGGATTACTCGCTGAATCCGGGACGTTATGTTGGCGTGGTGATTGAGGAGGATGGGAAAACTGAGGAGGAGTTCATTCAAACCCTTATTTCAGTTCAAAATCAACTTCATGAATTGACTAGTACCGCACGCTGTAAATTTTCAGGATAATAGTCAATCACTTTTCCACCGTTTTCAGATGAGTCGCAGAACATGGCACGTCCAGCCCCTTTGATTGAGGTCTCTCCCGAACAACGCACCCTGCTGGAAGGGCTCGCACGAAGCCGCGAAACCGCGCACAGCTTGGTCCAGCGTGCGCAGCTGGTGCTGCGCGCCGCCGACGGCGCGCACAACAAGCAGATCGCGCAGGTGCTGGGCCTCGGTGAGGACAGTGTCGGCCAATGGCGACGGCGTTGGGCCAACGCCCAACACGCGCTGGCGGACTTGGCCGGTCAACCCAAGCGTCTGCGCGCCGAGGTTGAGCGGCTCTTGTCCGACCAGCCTCGTTCAGGCTGCCCGGGCGACTTCACCGCTGAGCAGATCTGCCAAATTATCGCGCTGGCCTGCCAACCTCCACCGCCACCCTTGACCCATTGGACACGAGACGATCTGGTCCGCGAGACGATCACGCGCGGCATCGCGGAAACTATTTCGGCCAGCACGATCGGCCGTTTTTTAAAATCAGGCCGACCTCAAGCCGCATCGCACCCGCTACTGGCTCAATCCCACCATTGAGGACGAAGCCACCTTCCGTCAAGAGGTGCGCAGACTCTACCATCAAGCGCAGCACCTGCATGAACAGGGCGTGCATGTCATCTCCACCGACGAGAAAACCGGCATTCAGGCCCTTGAACCGATTCATCCGGCCCAGCCGATGGAGCCGGGCTATCCCGAGGCGGTAGAATTCGAGTACGAGCGCCACGGTACCCAGGCACTGATCGCCAACTTCGAGGTCGCCACCGGGCGCGTTATCACGCCCTCCATCGGCAACACCCGCACCGAAGCCGACTTCGTCGCCCACATCGCCGCCACCGTGCAGACCGATCCGCTGGCCGAATGGATCTTCATCGTCGACCAGCTCAACACCCACCAATCAGCCACTCTGGTGGAGCTGGTCGCGCAGCACTGCGCCAGCGACACCGATCTCGGGCGCAAGGAGAAAGCCGGCATCCTTAAAAACATGGCTTCCCGAGCCGCCTTTCTCCAGGACCCCACCCACCGCATCCGATTTGTCTATACGCCCAAGCACTGCTCCTGGCTCAACCAAGTCGAGATCTGGTTTGGCATCCTGACACGCCGACTGCTCAAGCGCGGACGGTTCTTATCCACTCAGGACCTTAAGCAACGTATCCTCGACTTCATCGGGTTCTTTAACCAGACCCTCGCTAAACCGTTTCGTTGGACTTACATCGGTAAGCCCCTCATGGCGTGAACGTTATTAGGAGAATTTAAGGCGTGAGGTACTAGGGGCTTTCGTGATTGTCCTGTGGGCGTATGAGCCACCGCCCCAAGTGTTGTCGCTGGATCGGGAAAACCGTTTAGTGGCGTTGGAACCGCTGGAGGAACCGGTCTATAGCCGAGCGGATATTACTGCCTTCGTGGACCGCGCCTTGCATTTCGCTCATGACTACGCGTACTCGGATTATGTCTGGCGCAATGAAGAAGCCTGTAATCGCTTTTTCACGCCTGAGGGGTGTACGGCGTTTCGCGATGCCATCGAACGCAATATCGACAAAATTCGCACCGGTCGGTTGACCTCGAAGATCACCATTGAAAAACCCCCGGTGATCGTCGCGCAAGGGCTTTATTACGGACGCTGGGCGTGGGATATCCAAGTTGGCATCAAACTCACCTTCGAGTCGTCCAACGAGCGCCGTGCCCAGAATGAAACTGTCACGGTCCGCGTGGTGCGCGTCAATGAACTCCAGGATACCCAGGGCCTGGGTATCCATAAATATCTATCCTCATAGGGGGCCGGCTATGGGCAGGGTGTTCCTGGTGTTGGTTGGCTTGGCAGTCAGTACCGCCTCGGCGCAACAACCCAGCGCAATGAAAGCGGCTGAACGGGCGCTCCAATCCGCCGAGGAAAAAGCGGCATATGACGCTGCCATCGAGCAGGCATTGCCGCTGAGTCCGGACGAAATCCGGGCGTTCCGGCAACGGTTGGATGATACCTCGCGAGCCACCGCTGCGCCGCCGGGGCCACCACCGAAACTGCGCACGTCGTCAGCGACCGTCTCGTTGCAGCCGGGTGCGGATATCCCGAGTATTCTGATTTACCAACAGTTGATTGCCGCCATTTGTATCCTCGATAAATCCGGTCAGCCCTGGCCAATCGATACCGTTTCTCCCGTCGGGCATGAGAGCGAAGTGTTTACCATCACCCATCCCCAGCCTCATGTGGTCGAGGTCAGCGGTAAGTTGCCTTATGCCTACGCCAATCTCTCGTTGACCCTGCAAGGCTTAGCGACCCCGGTGTCCATCAACCTGCTGTTGGGTACCACCGACTTGCATGACAGCCGTAAGGACCTTCATGTTGATGCCTGTGGACCGCTCTGTCAGGAAGCACCGTTGCCCCACGAACCGGGATTGAATCCCCTGCTTTACGATTTACTGGATGGGATTCCGCCACCCGGCGCAATCACTCGCAACGTCAAGGGCTCCAGCACCACGGCCGTTTGGGAAAAGGACGGCCAGTTCTATATTCGAACGGAAGAGATCCTGATGTCACCGGCCTGTCTGCCTAACCATCAAGCCCGTTCACTGGATGGCACCCGGGCTTGCATTATTCCACCCATTCCGCAGATTTTGACGGTATTATGTAGCAAGCGCACAAGGGCGGTTAGCCTGAATCTGGCGGTGCGTTTTTTGGAGCGGGCAACCATTCCGCTGATCGCGCCACATGAAGGGAAAATTCCATTCGCGCATCTGTCCCGCCATCGGGGTGTTTTACATTTGCATGGAAGGGATTTTCGAGCGTTGGGGCTACCCGGACTGTTCCGCCTTTACTCCTGATAAGCTCTGGGTCCAGCTCGGCAAAACCATAAAAAGTAATGTTGGACTTGTTTTTCTTGCTCCTTTCCTTTGCGTGCGCCCTACCCAGCTCTACGAGTTCGTTGTAAGCCAAGCTAATTCTGCTAGCCGAAAAGCAATTGGAGTCGTCTGGCGGCATAAATAACTGCCGCTTCAATTGCGGCTTCCTTGTTTTCTTGAAATCTTTGCTGCTAAAACTTTCTCTACCTAACCGCTCATCTTCGGCGACGGAAAAGGGTCTAGAAAAACGAATAAACCTAGCACCGAATAAGCGAACAAACTTAAACCATAGAAGCGCCGACGTCTTTGATAAGGTCATTAATTATCCTTCTGATTCTAGTTATTCCGGCATCATCACATCGAATTCCACGCCCCCTATGGACCTCATCGCCCAACGCAACAACATAGGCGATTTCCCCTTTTTCCGAGATGTTTAGTAGTATTTCTCTTTCTCCTTGAAGCATCTCCAAACCAACACTGCCATTAGGGACCGGGCAGACCTCATAGAGGTGGGCGTGCTTGCCAAGCCGGGGCAGCAACTTGGAGGCAAAATCACACGCTTCTGGGCTTATCGGTTTGGCATCGTG
>JAZBPA010000318.1:0-2652 GCA_036351435.1 Candidatus Competibacteraceae bacterium | reverse complement strand
TGTTGATCGCCTTGAAGAATCTCATTGATGCACACCAGCAGCGGCGAATGGCTAGGAAGGCGGTGGCTTTGCACGAAGCCAGTCCTGCTAGCCCTGCATAACCAATCGTTTATTAGCATTTTAGAGAGGTGTTCTCATGCAGGTACTTATCTCCAAGGGGAGGCCCTGGCTGATCACGCTTGCCAGTGCGGCCATAGTCTGTTCAGCCTCACCGATCTCTGCGCAGATCGATTCATCCCACTTTGAACAACCGACTGACCAGTTACCTCTTTCTACGATTCCTCCGATGGTCATTCAGGGCGCGGAACAAAGCGATCCAGTGATACCGGGCTCTTTCGATGGCGATCTGCGCGATCTGCCCAGAGCCCCCACCCGGCAACCAGGCGATCCAATTATCGAAATTCCGCGTCAGGTTTATCCGCGAGATAGGGATTTAGAGGGTAGCGTTATGCCCCCATTGCCTGGAACCCTCGATCCGTTGTTGGAAGTCCAGGACAATGCACCGGAGCGCGACGCTTCCCGAGTCTTCACCACGCCCATGTTGAACTTTGAGGGACAAAGTTTTACCGGCGTAGTACCACCGGATACTGTGGGAGATGTCGGTCCCAACCACTATATTCAAATGGTCAACAACTCCGGCAGCAGCATATTCAGGATTTATAACAAGAGTGGAACTTTGCTGGTTGGACCTGCGGAACTCGATTCGCTATGGACTGCGGGCGGCAATTGCGCGACGGGTGCCGGCGATCCTATCGTATTGTACGATCCTCTGGCCAACCGCTGGCTGATGAGCGAATTCGCAGATCGAAATCTCGGTAATCAACTTTGTGTGTATATCTCCAAGACTGCCGACCCAGTCACGGGGGGGTGGTGGCTGTATGATTTTCCCACGCCGAATTTTCCCGATTACCCCAAATACGCAGTCTGGCCGGACGGGTATTACGTATCCACCAATGAGGCTACCGGCCCAGCCGTTTACGCCCTTGATCGGACCCAGATGATCAGCGGTGCAGCGGCAACCTTGCAACGCTTCACCGCCCCCGGCCTGCCTGCTTTCGGCTTCCAGGCGCTAATTCCCGGCGATCTGGACGGCGCCACCCCCCCGCCAGCGGGTTCACCGAATTACTTTATGCGGCATCGGGATACTGAAGCAAACAACGATCCGCCAAACGCACAGGATATCTTGGAACTTTGGTCGTTCAAGGTCGATTGGAGTAAGCCTGCCAATTCAATGTTTACCGGACCGTTCAATATCCAAGTCAGCGAATTTGATTCCGACTTGTGCGGTTTATCGTCCTTCTTCTGTTTCGCACAACCCGGCACTATGCAAACCCTCGACCCGCTACGCGAGGTCATCATGTGGCGGCTACAGTACCGTAACTTCGACAACTATGAGACGCTGGTGGGCAATTTCGTCACCGACGTAAACGGCATGGATCAAGGCGGCATCCGCTGGTTCGAATTGCGCAAGTCCGGAGCCGGCAATTGGACGTTGTTCCAGGAAGGCACTTATGCACCTGACTTGGTGAATCGTTGGATGGGCAGTATCGCTATGGACCAAGCCGGCAATATCGCCCTGGGGTATAGCGCCTCCAGTTCTGCAGTATTCCCCTCCATTCGTTATACCGGACGGCTGGCCGGTGATGCGCTAGGCACGATGTCGCAGGGTGAAACTACCCTGATCGCCGGTAACGGGTCACAAACCTTTGCCGACCGCTGGGGTGATTACAGTGCTATGAGTGTGGATCCGGCGGATGACTGTACGTTCTGGTATACCAACGAATACATGCCGAGTAACGGTCAGTGGAATACCCGTATTGGTGCTTTCAAATTCCCTGCTTGCGGCGAAGTTGAACCACCACCACCTTCGGATAAGGAACCTGACAATATCGGAGTCAAGCGCGGTGCCAACTGGTTCCTAGACCTCAACGGCAATGGTGCATGGGATGCTGGCACTGATCTAACTTACACCTTCGGCATTGCCACCGATCAGCCGGTGACCGGCGACTGGAATGGCGATGGTAATACCGAAATCGGAGTCAAGCGCGGTGCCAACTGGTTTCTAGACCTCAACGGCAACGGTGCATGGGATGCTGGCACTGACCTAACTTACGCTTTTGGCATCGACTCCGATCAGCCGGTGACTGGCGATTGGAATGACGACGGCATTACCGAAATCGGAGTCAAACGTGGTGCCAACTGGTTCCTGGACCTCAACGGCAATGGTATGTTGGATAGTTGTGACATTGATGATTGTTATACCTTCGGTATACCTATGGATGACTCGGTCAGCGGACGCTGGGCACCATAGGCCTTAACGGTATCCTCAGCTAGGCGAAGTCGGACGGGTTTTTTCAGGCCCGTCCCTCGCCGCAACATTGTCAGACCCGTCTACGTTTCGAAAAACCCATTCAACGCGCACGCCACCGGCTCAGGATTCTCTAAATGCAGGTGATGACCACCGGACAACGCCTGCACCGTTAGATTGGCAACCTGTCGATAACGTTTGGCCATAAATTCTCGCTTGAGCAGGTAACCCGACTCGCCCCTAACTAGGAAAGTTGGTGCCTGAATTGCGGTTAAGAAAGCCAGCACCTGTTCTTCGGTTAGATACATCGGTGATTTCACCGTTAAGCGTGGATCAGTGCGCCA
>JAZBPA010000317.1:0-3432 GCA_036351435.1 Candidatus Competibacteraceae bacterium | reverse complement strand
GTCGTGTTCTTTTCCGGAGCAGTGGCATCGAACGAGTAGGAGAGGCACAGGAGAATGAGGATCAGGCCCTCCCGGTGATAGGGCAGCGGTTCGTTGCAACCGAGAAAGGTGCTGAAGGGATTGATGGCATCATCATTGGATGCGCGTAGCCGGCGGTACAGCAGCAACGGTTTTACCGCCGGTTCCGCCAGCGCCCGCAGCAACCGAAACAGGCCGCGCGCAGACGGGTAGAGTTCAATGTGACTGAAGTAGGGCAGTTCCCCTGGCTGGCATAACAGGGTCAGATTCTCGGCCGCCATCATCACGGATTTACCCTGTCCGGGTAAGCCGGTATACAGCGTCACCCACGAGGCTTGGCGATCCGATAACGGTTCATAGAACCAAGGCCGGCCTTGGGGGGTACGCAGCAATAGGCCACTGCTAAAAACGGATGCCGGCGTATCCACTGGGAGTATCGTGACATAGTGCTTGGGCGCAATCAGCGGCGCCCAAGCGGAACCAGCCCGCAGCCCGGGTAGCGAAGACATGACGCCCTCAATCGGATCATCCTGAATTGGCTTGACGGTCGCTAACCCCCAGTGTTGCAAACCGCTGATCAATTTCTCAAAGCGCAAACGAATAGCCTGTTCGCTATCGCCCCAGGTCGTCGCCACCACGCGCATGACCCGAGTCTCATCGGCTTCGATGAGCGGCTGGAGCTCATGTGTAGCGCGCTTTATAAGGTTATTGCGCTCATGAGTCGGCCAATTCATGACCCCCGCGAGAAACTGGTTCAGGGTATACAGCAATTTGGTGGCGAGTGACCAACGGGAAATGAGAAACCGGATCCGCCACGGCACGTCACTATCAATGCGCAGCGCGGAAAATCGGTCATTGCGGCGAGGCAGCAACGTCATTTGAACGCTGGCATAATAGCGATCCCCGACTTTGGCAAGGGTTCGGTTGAAGCGATCGCCGTCGAGATCGAATAACTGGTCACGCAACGGCAGCCAAAGCAATGCAGCCGGACCGGGGAAATCAGCGGCACCGCCGATGGGGTCACCAATGAGCTGCGGTTGCCACCCTGAGCCATGCGCTTGATGGGGATTGATCTGGTGCTTGAGCACCCGGAGCAATGCCGCGCCCGTCAACGGTGTGACGGACAGATGGGCATGCTGCAATTGCGTGGCGAAGGTGGCCAGCGCGGCTTGATGAGAATGAATCAACTGCTCGTAGGCGCGAAACGGATGCTGAGTATGCCGGAAATCCCCGCCTGCGCGTAATCGCGCCCGGTACCGTTGATCATCGCGGCGTTGCTCCGTGCGCGTCAAAACCCGCGGATGGGTCCACACAGCGGCATAAACCGCCTCGTCAAGCCAGGGCCCGGCGTGCCAATCGTCAGTTAAGCGTTCCAGCTCGGCGATACCGGCTTGCGTGGCCCGCAAGGCAAGCCGCCGGTCATTGTGTTTTACGACCTGTTGCCCCCGCTCGGGGTCGCGAATAGTCACCAGTTCTACATCGTGGAGTGCGCTGGTGCTGGCCAGCGCCGGCCACAGCTGGCGAAACACTTCCGGAATCTCAGCATTATCGTAGAGTCGGGTGAGGCCCTCGATACGCAACGCCGACACGCAACCGCCGGGTACAGTGAGCAAGTAATTGGAATCGTTGAAGCCCGACTCCAAATCACACCAATCGGTCATCCGGCCTTTCCAGCGTAACGCAACGCCGGATAGCAATTCTTCGATCAGAGATAGCATGGCGGTAAATAAATAGGTAACATGTTGTCATAATATTGACGTTATGCTGCCCATAGTCAAGTAATAAGTGTTATTTGTTGTATTATAGATTTGCTTGACGAGAATCTGTGCCGCCGGAGAATGCTATGTCGCCGTTTCCCCGCACCCTGTTGACCGTGGCACTCACTGTGCTGCTCGCCGTGCCACCGGCGCACGCCGGTCTCGGTCCTTTGGACCGCGCTGAACCGCCGGATCCCTGCCTCACGCAGCCCGCGGCATTCGTCCCCGCGTTTTTCGGTGGGGGCAGTTTCTTCTGGGATTTGGTGAAGTGGTTTCTGCTGTTCATGCAGATCCAAATGCGCCATGACACCTCACGGATTGTTAAGAGCAATCATGACGCCGCCAATGCCATCAATCGCGTGCGCACGAACATTTACGATAAGGAAACGATCCGGGACTTTTTGCCGGCGCCGTTATCCTGCTTGTGGCTCGACAATACCGAATTGTCCAAGGCGATTGCGCAGAGGGTCAAACAAGCAGTGCGCGACGAGGAAATCAACGTGTTGGATAGACTCGGACAAATGACCCGCGCCGCCCAACAGGAGATGAATCGTGCTCAGCGGCACCTGGAGGAGTTCTGTGCGCCGGCCGATCAGGCGTTGGGTTTGTGCGATACGCTAGGTGTGCTGCCCAACGGGGATTTGTCTGCAACCATTTTCATGAATAGCGATCAATACGCCACGGCCGACGAAGAGCGCGCCGCCGCCGCGTTTATCGACAATGTCGCTAATATGTCGGCGCTGTCGATCCCCAAACATCTATTTGCCACACCGCAAGGCCGCGCCTTGCAAGCCCGTAAGCAAAACATCATGGCGTTGCGCTCACTGGCCAACCTAGTGATGCAAGAAAGTTATAACGACCGGCGGGCTACTGAGGAGGGGGTGTCTGGGCGTGCGCAATTTCTCAAGGAGCTGGAGCGGCGTTTCGGGTCCAAGCAGTGGTTGAATAAGATTTCCGATAATCAAGCTTCGCCCGGGGCCTTACAACGTGAGGGTTTGTTGATTCGCGCCTGGCAGATGCGGTTGGATCTGCTCCAGTACGAACAGAATGAACGTATCGCCACGCTTCTGGCTGCCTTGCTCAGCGATCGGGCTGACGATAAAGAGGAGCGACTGTTGCAGGAACTGGATGCCGCCATGCGCGGTCAGCAGCCGTTCGAGGGGGGCGAATAAGCTGTGACCCGATCTACGTCGTCGAACTCGCTGACGGTTCGGGCAAAACAGCGCGTCTGGAGCGTGGCTAAACATACAACCGGGATTGACTTACCCGTTCGTATCACACGTTTGGCGGCACAGGATGCGATGACCCCCTGGCGTACGTTAGTTCCCCCGCAAGAAACACCCCAAGCCGTTGCGGCCTTCGCTAATCTGGGGTTGAGTGAGGCGGAGATAACCGCCATTCGCCGGCGTTGCCGGTGGGCTTTCGGCGTGGTCAGTGTCGCGTCTGGGCTGTGCGTTATACTACTGGTGTGGCTGATCACCCTGGGCGATGGGCCAGGTGCTCTGGGCGCTGGGGGTGGTGTGTTGATCGGTGGCTCGCTGGGCATGCGGTATTCTCTGGTCAGCCTGCAAGTTAGGCAGCGACAACTGCTGTCTTTTCAGGAGTGGGCGCGACAACCGCAAGCCTGGTGGCCACGCTAGAGTATTCAGGAGGGCAG
>JAZBPA010000316.1:0-3542 GCA_036351435.1 Candidatus Competibacteraceae bacterium | reverse complement strand
TCGTTGACCAACACTTGAACCCCTTCAATTCCGCTAAACGCGTAAGGGTCACAGGCTTCCCACAGAACCACTTCGACTTGCATAGGCAGGTGCATCGTCATTTCGCACCCTCGCCGAAGAAGGCTTTAGAGATATTCCTTGATGTTTTTCTTAGTGTCACCATACCCCGCTTGGACTCTGCCCTTAACATTTTGCATCTTTCCTCTGCGTTCTAAGTCTTTATCCCCAATCATTTTGCCGGCGATTTCCTTTACTTTGCCTTTTGCTTTTTCGATACGGCCTTTGACTTGATCTTTGTTCATGGTGGTTTCCTGATAATGATGGTTGGCAATGACCTGCAGCGCCGTACTCGGTATCCAACGCCCGCTGCGAATAACAATGAACAAAAAACTGAAAACGATCTGTGCGCTAGCACACATTAAAACGGTAAACTGGCATTATTAGGCCATGTTGCTCGGGCCATCCCGACAGATGATTTTGGAGGTTGCTCATGCCTACCGTATCCACTCCCCCTTCCCCCCTGCAAAACCATTTGCTTGCCGAACTGCCTGAGTCTGAACGGGAACGCCTGTTTCCCCACCTGGAACCGGTTTCGCTGTTACTCGGTAAGGCCCTGTACGAGTCTGGGGGCCAGTTGAGTCACGTCTATTTCCCCACCACCGCGATCGTGTCCTTGCTGTACGTCATGGAGAATGGCTCATCTGCCGAAATCGCCGTGGTCGGCAACGACGGCATGGTGGGAATCGCCCTGTTCATGGGTGGCGAAACCATGCCGAATCGGGCCGTGGTGCAGAGTGCAGGGCATGCCTATCGCCTAAAGGGTCAATTGCTCAAGCAGGAATTCGGCCGCTCTGGCGCGTTGCAGCATCTGTTACTGCGTTACACCCTGGCCCTACTGACCCAGATGGCGCAAACTGCAGTTTGCAATCGGCACCATTCGGTGGACCAGCAACTCTGTCGTTGGCTACTGCTCAGTCTTGATCGCTTGCCCTCGGACGAACTGCGCATGACCCAGGAACTGATCGCCAATATGCTGGGGGTCCGCCGCGAAGGCGTGACCGAGGCCGCCGGCAAGCTGCAGAGTGCCGGATTGATTCGCTACAGCCGGGGCCACATCACCGTGCTGGATCGAGCGGGTCTGGAAGCACGAGTTTGCGAGTGCTACGAGGTAGTCAGAAAAGAATTCCGCCGCCTGCTCCCCGACGTCAACACGGACTGATCCATCCCAATCCCTTAGTCATCCTGCTCGCCGAATGCCGGCGACGCCGAACGGATATAGCGCAACCCCTATAAATCGATTCGATTTTAGGGATAAGTTGCACGATAAATTAAATAGATATGGCTGAACACTGGGATCAAAATAAAGTGGTTCAGCTATAGTAATCACGCGCTATGTTTGCCAGCGTACAGTCTGCGCGAATTTTTCACCTTATATTTTGACCAACCTACCTTCTGGTACTGACTGTTACATTTCACCCTGACCCACGGCGAGAATGCGCATGCTACCGGCGAAAACTCCAGCCCGCTTCGTCAATCGGTTGCTGGCCACCCTGCCCAGCAAAGACCAGCAAAAGGTTCTGGCGAACTGTGAGTCCGTCGAACTACGCCTTGCCGAGGTGCTCAGCGAACCAGGCGAGCGGATTCGGCATGTTTACTTCCCTACCGACAGCTTCGTTTCCCTCGTGGTCCCGCCTGATAATCACGCCGGTCTGGAGGTAGGATTAGCGGGTAATGAAGGGATGATCGGAACTCCTCTCATACTAGGGGTTGAAGTGGCGTTACTCCGCGCCTTAGTCCAGGGTGCGGGACCCGCGTGGCGCATGACCACAGAGCAATTTCGTGACTCACTAAAACAGAGCAGTGCACTGCAAGCAACGCTCAACCACTATTTGTACGTGTCGATCGGCCAGCTCGCGAACACAGTCGCCTGCACCCGCTTCCATAGAGTAGAAGCGCGCCTCGCCCGCTGGTTGTTAATGAGCCAGGATCGAGCACATGCGGACCACTTTCATGTCACCCACGAATTCCTGGCCTTCATGCTAGGGGTCCGCCGCGTCGGCGTCACCAAGGCAGCGAGCGCGCTGCAACAGCGCATGCTGATTCGCTACAGCCGTGGAGATATCACGGTTCTCAATCGCGCGGGTCTAATAGCCGCCGCCTGTAGTTGTTATGGGGCTTCGGAAGCGCTGTATGAGCGGATCTTGGGCTAACAGCATCACCCCAGAATTGGTGCCCCGCCTGTGGTCGGCAACAGGGCATCCTCGCCCACTTCGTCAGCCCACACGGTGAACCGTTCCAAGCGGCTGGGGCCGAATGACGTCAGCAGTGCCACATCCGCAGCATCGTGTCCATAGGCCATCAGCACCCGACCGATTCGCGGCGTGTGGTTGCGCGGGTCAAAGGCGTACCAGCGTCCCCCGAGGTATGCCTCAAACCAGGCACTGAAATCCATCGGGTCCGAGGAGGGCGGCACGCCAATATCGCCGAGATACCCGGTGCAGTAACGGGCGGGGATATTCAGACAACGGCACAAGGTGATCGCCAAGTGGGTGAAATCGCGACAGACGCCGACCTGTTCCTGGTAAGCTTCATACGCGGTACGGGTTTTACGAGCCTGCATGTAATCGAAACTGATGTGGCCATGCACAAAGTCGCAGATCGCCTGTACCCGCGCCCATCCTTTGGGTACGCTACTGAATAGCGACCAGGCGATATCCACCATCCGATCGACTTCACAATAGCGGCTCGGCATCAGGAACGTGAGCGTCGCATCCGGTAAATCAGCGAGTTCGTGCTGTTCAGCGCCGGAATTTTGGTAATCCGGTTGGCCGCTATCTTCAACCACTGCATCATTCCAAAATCGCACCTGGCCGGCCGGTGCGATTAGGCGGACGCAGCGATTGCCAAACACATCGAGGTATTCGCTGATCGCTGCCGGCGGTTCAACCAGCAAAAAGTCACCTCGGCGGATATCCAGCCGGTGTGAGGGATGGAGGTAAAGCATCGCGATAATCGGTGTCGGTGCCGGATGCTCGAAGATGATGTCGTAACCAACCTGGATCAACATGGGACGTGCCTTCCTGGTGAGGTGGAAAAATTTTGGCGGCAGGACAGCACCCTCCTTACTGCCGCAACCACAATGGCCAGCCTTGGCCGGTGTGAGGATGCTTATTCATGATGAGCTCAGTATGCCACAGGCGGGGCAACTCAATGACGTGATCGACGAAGCTGCAGCGTAGTTCGTGGTCAGCTTGCTCCGAAGGCCAAGAACAGTCTTTGCGGTGCCATACAAAGAGACCACCCTTACATGTGAAAGCCTTGTGTGTGATAGCGCACAGACGATTAATCCGTTTACCTGTAACAAAGATATTCTCGCAATGGTTCATGCAGATTCCGTTTAGCGTGACCTCCAGCGTGCATCAATGTAGAGGGTATTCGAATGACATCGCAGAACGGTAACCTGAGGTCCTTAACTCATGGACTGGAGCATCAGGAGTAAATCATGAAAAAGCTAAGCATGATTGATTGGGCGTTTCTGCAGC
>JAZBPA010000315.1:0-2587 GCA_036351435.1 Candidatus Competibacteraceae bacterium | reverse complement strand
ATCCAAGAACGGATCAAGCTCCCTGGTGCCTGGTGGTCGCCCGCGCATATCGAGACGATGTTGGCGCTTCGTCTGAATCGGGCCAACCGGGAGTGGGAGGCTTATTGGCACGGGGTCGAAAAAGAAGCGGCGTGAAAACCTCTTTTCGCTCATGCATCACTTTGAATCACACCCCTAGTGCATTGGGTGGTGTTCTTATTTAGTATTTCGACGTATACTCATAAGCTTTATAAACGTGTGCATGGCGAATTATAACTTCATCTGACAATTCAGTTATTTGAGGAAATTTGATCTTAGTCGCGATCTCTCTTACGCTACCGTCCCATGAGAGAATTTTTCATTTTGTTCGCGCACCTGCTGGTAACGATCGCCCGGCTGATGAGGCCCGGCGGTGCCCGCGCGATCGTCGCCGAAAACCTGCTGTTAAAACAGCAACTGCTGGTCGCCTGCCGCACCCGCCGGCGTGCCCCGCGCCTTTCGGCCCTGGAGCGATTGCTGTTCGGCTTTTGGTCGTTGTTTCTCAGCACTCGGCGTCTGGTCCGGGCCGCTTTCATCCTGAAGTTCTCCACCCTGCTTCGTTTCCACGCGGCACTGGTCCAGCGCAAGTATCATCGGCTTTTCACACCGCACAGGCGGACAAAACCGGGTCCCAAAGGTCCCTCCCGGGAGCTGATCCACGCCATCGTCGAGATGAAACGGCGCAACCCAGGGTTCGGCTGTCCTCGGATCGCTCAGCAAATCGCCTATACCTTCGGCGTGGAAATTGATAAGGATGTGGTGAGACGGGTGCTCGCCCAGCACTATCGTCCTGGCCCTGGTGCAGACAACGGCCCGTCCTGGCTCACTGTGATCGGCCACGCTAAGGACAACCTCTGGAGCGTTGATCTGTTCCGCTGCGAGTCGATCCGGCTGCAAACTCACTGGATACTCGTCGTTATGGATCAGTTTTCCCGACGGATCATCGGCTTCGGTGTCCAGGCCGGTGACGTCGACGGCAGAGCACTCTGTCGGATGTTCAACCAGGCCATTGCCAAACAAGGGGTTCCCAAGTATCTGAGTTCCGATAACGACCCGCTATTCGCCTATCACCAGTGGCAAGCTAACCTGCGTATCCTGGATGTGGAGGAGATCAAAACGGTTCCGTATGTTCCCCTCTCGCATCCCTTCGTGGAACGGTTGATCGGGACCGTCAGACGTGAATTTCTGGATCTCGTCCTGTTCTGGAACGCCACCGATTTGCAACGCAAGCTTGATCGCTTTCAAAGCTATTACAATAGCGAGCGTGTCCATGCGTCACGCGATAGTCAACCGCCCGTGGCCTTGCCCGGCAATCCTATTTCATTAACCCATTTGCGATGGCGGCGATGCTGTCAGGGACTCTACCAGTTGCCGATTGCGGCGTGAACCACAATTCGGCACCTATACCCCCGGCACATTCCGTAAGCTAAAGGTATATTTTAGTTATGGAACTCTTGGTCGACTTACCCGATACCGCTGCATTGCGGAATTTAGACCAACACTACGCTAAGGCAGCGTTGGTAGCGACGCTTTATCATGTTGGCAAGCTCTCTGAACAAGAAGCCTGTGCAACATTGAGCATGAACCGCCGTGCGTTTGAGGCGATGCTGCCTCAATTCGGTTTTTCCATCTTAGCCGATGACCAGGAAACACTTGATGTCGAACTACATGCATGAGTGCCAAGCGGTCTATCGTCAGCAACACCGGTCCGCTGATCTCGCTGGAGAAATTGGATCAAGGTTATGATTTTATCCGCCGGCTGTACGACAAAATCATTGTACCTTCCGCCGTTCTTGCCGAGGTGGCGCAAGGGCAGTTTGCAACACCGCATGCGTATCGGCAACATTACGCCATTGGCGATTTGATTGAAGTGCGTTCCGTGACGCAGCGCCGGGGGCTTCCTGAAGCGGAACGGTTACATGAAGGTGAATTGCAAGCCATACAACTCGCGCTTGAATTGAAGTTGCCTCTGCTTATCGAAGAAACGGTTGGTCGACGGGTAGCCCAAGGCATGGGTCTATCTATTTCGGGTATTGCTGGCCAAATCCTATCAGCATTTCGACAGGAGATTATCTCATCGAAGGAAGCGATAGATAAGTTTGAGCAGCTATTCCAAGCAGGTCGTATTAACCGGAGAATCTATGAAGCGCTTACTACGGCGCTACCCAAAGAATAATAAGCCTGTGACTGGCAAACTCCAAATTCGGGCGCTCGGGAAAATGCCGTGCGCGTCCTTGCGTCATGCGATAATCAACCCCCTTGTGCTTTGTTCTAAAATCCTATTTCAGTGACTAATTTCCGCTGGCAGCGATGCTGCCGTAGGCTCTATGAATTACCGATTGCAGCATGAATAACAATTCGCCACGGACACCTTCCCTCCGCTGGTCAGTCCTTGTCGAGTTACGCGGCAAACCCCAATTAAAAGCTGATTCGCCGCAGTGACTGATGAAACCTGCGGGTTGTTAGCCAACCTTAAGCGTATACTTTACTATGGATAAAAATACAGCATGAGTAACCGAAAATGGCTGAAACAATCGAGGCGCTGTTTGATGGCAACGTTTTTTATCCT
>JAZBPA010000314.1:0-2920 GCA_036351435.1 Candidatus Competibacteraceae bacterium | reverse complement strand
TGGTGATGATCCACTGGCAGGCGTTGAAGATCTGGCTTAGCGGCGCACGCTACTTCCCAAAACCCGACCCACCCAACCAAGAAATCACCTGATCTGAGGTTGCTTGATCTGAGTTCGCCCATGGACAGCGACAAAACCGCTGAAGCGTCGTTGCCGTTAGCGCAGCGTCTGGCATTGCGCCTGTTTAGCAACCTGCTGCCTCGGCTCTATCGAGGCCAGTTAGACATTCGCCTCGGCGAGCACACCTACCAAATGCAGGGCAGCGAGACCGGACCCAGTGGCGAGATCCATTTGCACCGACCACTGAAATTCGTGCAGCGGATTGCTACTCGCGGCCACGTGGGCCTCGGCGAGGCTTATATGGCAGGCGACTGGGACAGCCCGGATCTGACCGCACTGATACTGACCCTCGCCGTGAATCAGCAAGCTTGGCAACGGCTTCTCGAAGGCAGTTGGATCAACCGCATCCTGTCGCCACTGCATCATCGACGCCGCGCCAACACCAAGACCGGCAGCCGACGCAACATCGCCTATCATTACGACCTGGGCAACGACTTCTACCGGCTCTGGTTAGATGTCACCATGACTTACTCATCCGCCGTGTTCGAGCGTGAAGATGACAGTTTGGAGCAGGCCCAGCACAACAAGTATCAGCGTTTGCTGACCATGCTTGATGCCAAGCCCGGCCAACGGGCATTGGAGATCGGCTGTGGTTGGGGTGGCTTCGCATGCCAAGCCGCCAGCGCCGGTCTAAAAGTAACCGGCCTGACCCTATCGAAACAACAACTCGCCTGGGCACAGCAAAGCGTCGCCGACACGCCGCTGGAGCCGTTTGTGGAACTACGCTTGCAAGATTATCGCGATGTGACTGAACAATTCGATCACATTGTCTCTATCGAGATGTTCGAAGCGGTCGGCGAGGATTACTGGCTCACCTATATGGAGACCCTGAAGCGTTGCCTCGCCCCTAGTGGTCGCGCTGCGCTGCAAGTGATCGCTATCGATCCGTCCATGTTCGACGACTACAAGTCGAGCCCAGACTTTATTCAACATTACATCTTCCCCGGCGGTATGCTACCGACCGTGGAGCGATTCGATGCGGTTGTTGCTAATAGTGGGCTTGCGGTGGTGGAACGAACCTTCCACGCAGCAGACTATGTGCGCACACTGGCTGTTTGGCGTGAGACCTTCGTGCAGCACTTAGACGACATTAAAGCGCTGGGCTACGACGACCGCTTTATTCGCATGTGGCGTTACTACTTGAGCTATTGCGAGGCGGGTTTCGTTGATGAACGCATTGACGTGATGCAGGTGACTTTGACCCATCGCCTGGGCTGACAAAATTCTCAGGGCTCTCGCATTTAGATTTTTTTTGGACCTCCCCCCAAGTACCGGCAAGGAGAAAAGCTTGCAACATTACGTGAGCTTTTTCATCATAACTTGGTTTAAGCGACTATCACTTCCGACACCTGATCAATGACCGCTACGTTTGTCCATTTACATCTTCACACCGAATATTCGCTGGTTGACGGCCTGATTCGCGTCAAGCCGTTGATCAAAGCGGTTGCCGCCGCCGGTATGCCTGCCGTTGCGGTAACCGACATGAGCAATCTGTTTGCCATGATCAAGTTCTATCGCGCCGCCCATGCCGCTGGGATCAAACCGCTGGTCGGCGCTGAGCTGTGGGTGCAAGACCAAGAGGAACCGTCACGTCTGGTATTACTGTGCCAGGATTTGACCGGCTATCGCCACTTGACCCGGCTCATCAGCCGTGCGTATTTAGAAGGGCAACAGCGCGGCATACCCATCGTGCAAAAAGTCTGGTTGGAGGGCGCCAGCGAAGGATTAATCGCTCTATCGGGCGGGCGCGAGGGTGAGTTGGGGCGGCTGTTACTGCGCGGCCACCCGGATCAGGCGCGGACTGTGTTGGAGACTGATTGGCTGAGACTGTTCCCTGACCGCTTTTATTTGGAATTACAACGTACCGGCCGCGCCAGCGAAGAGGAGTATCTGCAAGCCGCCGTAGACTTGGCTGTCGCCAGCGGAGTACCGGTGGTGGCCAGCAACGACGTGCGGTTTCTGGAACGTGAGCAATTCGAAGCTCATGAAGCCCGCGTCTGCATTCAGGAAGGGGTGACCCTGGCTCATCCGGACCGCCCTCGTCACTATAGCGATCAGCAGTATCTGCGCACACCGGAGGAGATGGCTGAGCTGTTCGCCGACTTGCCCGAAGCCTTGGAAAACAGCGTCGAAATCGCCCGCCGTTGCAATCTGGAAATCAGTTTAGGAAAAAACGTGTTACCGGATTTCCCGGTACCCTCCGGCATGACTGCCGATGAGTATTTGATTGAGCAAAGCAAAGTCGGCTTGGAACGTCGGCTAAAGCAGTTGCTCGATGTCGAGGCGGCGGATTTCCCCGCCCGTCGCCAAGCCTATGACGAGCGCCTGGAGCTGGAACTCAAGGTGATCTGCCCGATGGGTTTCGCCGGGTACTTTTTGATCGTGGCCGATTTCATGCAATGGTCGCGTGATCAGCGCATTCCGGTCGGACCGGGGCGCGGATCGGGTGCCGGCTCTCTGGTCGCCTATGCCTTAGGCATCACCGATCTGGACCCCTTAACTTACGAACTGCTGTTTGAACGGTTCTTGAATCCTGAGCGGGTATCCATGCCCGATTTCGATATTGATTTCTGCATGGAAGGCCGGGATCGGGTCATCGACTATGTCGCACAACGCTATGGCCGCGAACGCGTTTCGCAAATCGCCACCCACGGCACGATGGCTGCTAAAGCCGTCGTGCGTGATGTGGGGCGGGTATTGGGGTATCCGTATGGGTTTGTGGACCGGGTCGCCAAGCTAATTCCGTTCGAAATCGGTATCACGCTGGACAAAGCGCTGGACCAGGAACCGGAATTCCGCA
>JAZBPA010000313.1:0-2154 GCA_036351435.1 Candidatus Competibacteraceae bacterium | reverse complement strand
ATCTATCAGCTGGCCAAGGTGTTTCGTGACGGGGAGGCCGGTCGTCATCACAACCCTGAGTTCACCTTGTTGGAGTGGTATCGCATCGGTTTCGATCATCGTCAATTGATGGAAGAGGTGGCAGCGTTGGTGACGGAGTTGCTGGGTCCGCGTCTCAATGCGACAACTGAATTTATAAGCTACCACGACGTATTCCAACGTCATCTACAAATCGATCCACATCAAACTACTGTCGAACAACTGATCGCCCGAACGGATCAACAGGGCGTGACCCCGCCGCCTGAAATGTCGCTTAAGGATCTTGACCCTTGGCTACATTTGCTACTCAGTCACTGTATTGAACCGCAGTTGGGCCGGGGCCGGTTGACCTTTGTCTATGATTATCCGGCGTCACAAGCAGCGCTGGCGCGGGTGCGTCCGAGTAATCCACCGGTGGCGGAACGCTTCGAGTTGTATCTGAATGGTATTGAGTTGGCTAATGGGTTCCATGAATTGAGCGATGCCGCCGAACAACGCAGGCGTTTCGAAGCAGACAATGCCCGTCGTCGTAGGGATGGATTAGCGCCCATGCCGGTGGATGAACGCTTGCTTGCGGCCCTAGCTAATGGGTTACCGGATTGTGCAGGCGTAGCTTTGGGTTTTGATCGATTATTGATGCTCGCCGCCGGCAAATCGTCGTTGCAGGACGTGCTGGCTTTTCCGTTTGAGATTGCTTAAAAAAGCGGCCTCAGTCCACCGTAATAGTCGCCAGCGCCTGTCCCATACGAATAGTCGCACCGGGATGGATTTCAGACTCCCAGCTCACGACATCAGGACCGCACAGCATAATCACCGTGGACCCCATATTAAAGCGCCCCATTTCTGCGCCTTTTTCGAGTATTACCGCATCGGTTCCACTGGCTGGATAAGACCAACGGCGGATTTCCGTACCTAATGGTGGGGTAATCACGCCCGCCCAAACGGTCTCAATGGATGCCACGTTGATGGCTCCAACCAGTATCATGACTAGCGGACCGATAGCGGTGTCGAAATTCGCGACAACCCGTTCGTTGCGGGCAAATAATCCCGGTATGACCCGAGTCGTCAGCGGAGACACGCTGAACAATCGACCGGGGATATGCACCATTTCTCGCAATACTCCACGGATGGGCATATGAATGCGGTGATAATCGCACGGTGATAAATACAAAGTTGCGAAAGTGCCATCGTTAAACAAACGTGCAAGATCCGCATCGCCGCCCAACAAGTCCGGTAGCGCAAAAGAACGCCCCTTGGCTTGAAATAGCTGATCATCAACAATATTGCCTGCTTGGCTCACCGTACCGTCTACGGGGCAGCATAGCCGTTTGTCATCGGTGTCCAGCGGTCGAGCTGCGGGCCGCAGTGCGCGGGTAAAAAAAGCATTGAAATGGCGATAGGCGCGGTAATCCGGTTCCTGAGCTTCGTCCATATTGATGTTGAAAATCCGGCTGAAAATGCGGATAAAGCCGTTTTTGAACCAGGGTGTTTCAATGCGGGCAAGCCGATACGTGACCCGGGTAATCAACCGTTGCGGTAGTAAATACTGGGGTAGGTTAAGCAGATAATCAGCGGACTTTTTGGTGAACTGATCACCTGTTTCTTGATTTGAGTGTGTAGACGGGGCGTTGTGCAACAGTTTACCTTGATCGGTTTTAAAAGACGCGTTAGTTAACAATGAATAGTCTAACTCACTCCAGCATGTCAACTGTTGAGAACTCTGATGGCTGAAACAGCGAATTTCCCTATCGACGACGTTTTAGGCCATTTGCATACCATTCGCGATTATATTCGTTGGGGAGCCAGCCGCATGAACGAAGCTGGCTTGCATTTCGGCCATGGCACCGTGGAGGCCATCGACGAAGCGGCTGCACTGGTTGCGCACGGTTTGCATTTACCGCCAGATTTGTCCGCTGAATTCCTACACTCCGCAATCACACCCAGCGAAAAACACGCCGTATTAAAGCTCTTGGAGCGCCGCATCCAAGAACGTAAACCTGCTGCTTATCTGATGAATCGAGCGTGGTTCATGGGTTTGCCGTTCTATGTGGACGAACGGGTGTTAATTCCCCGCTCGCCGTTAGCCGAACTAATCGAAAATCACTTCGAACCGTGGTTACCTGACAGTGAAGCCGT
>JAZBPA010000312.1:0-2940 GCA_036351435.1 Candidatus Competibacteraceae bacterium | reverse complement strand
TCTCTTCGCCCGTATAGGCTTTACGTTTCTCGACTTGTCGTACCATGGATACACACTCCGTTAGCTTTCTCAAATCTACACTAACTCGGTGTCCAATTCACACTGAACCAATACAGTAACGCATCAAGGAGATGGATGAAAAAAGCTTGAGGTGTCTCAAGGTACTCCACATTCAGGTGGACAACCTGGTAATCAAAACGCGGTTGATCCAGCAGATTATACATCACGCTAGTTTTGCCCATGCGTCTGGGGGCAAGGAGTAAAACATTGTTGGTTCGAAGTGAATCCCACAAATCTTCGACGAAATCAGCGCGGTAGAGAAAATCTCGATTGCGAGTCGGACCTCCGACAATAAAGTCAATCGACATAAAAAATCTTCTAATTGTACAACAAAATTGTTGCTTTATTATGTGTAAAACAATTCTGTTGTACAACTCTTTTGGTGAGTATTTTAATATATGCTGGATGGAGACTGGAAAAAGGTGGCTTAGATTGAGATCACAGCACTATCGCGGCTGTTTGTAAGCAATACGACAAAAACTAACCGTTATGATAATTACAAAGATTATCATTCAGGATTCAGTGCGCACCAATAAAGAGCCCAATGGTTGGTTGATTCAAGCGGTACAGTGCATAACACAGGGCATGGTTACTGATTTAGCGCAACGCAAACCGTGCAATCCAGCTAACTGGCACATGGTTTGCTGAAATGACTATTGTTATTTCATCCATCCATCACAACAAAAGCACGGTCCGCTATGAATCCATCTACGAACTCAACCGATTACACCGCCATTGCTGCTATGGGCAGCGGTGGTGCCGGTGCTATCACAACGGGCAGCTTACTGTTGGAAGCCGCAGGCCGTTCCGGTTGGTATGGTCTGTTGACGCGCTCGGTCGGGCCGCAGATTCGCGGCGGTGAGGCATTAGCGATGGTCCGGTTATCGCCCTCGCCAGTGACCGGACATGGGGATCGCTTCAATTTGCTGATTGCCTTGGACTGGCGGAATGCTAGCCGGTTTATCGATGAAATTCCCCTGGATCCAAACAGCTTGATCATCGCCGATAACGAGGGCGGCCAACCGCTCGCTGCGATGACCGATTCTGGTGCGCGTCTGGTTGAACTACCCTTTACCGAATTGGCCGATGACATTCCCGGCGCACGTCCCAATATCATTGCACTGGGTACGGCAGCCGGATTGTTGGGGTTGTCGCTGGATCACCTAGAAACAGCGGTCAACCGCGCTTTGGGCCGCAAGGGCTTGTCTCCTGAAAATGCCAGGGCAGCGTTGGTTGCCGGGCAGCAATTAGCCAGCGCGATTGCTGATCCACCCAAACTGGCAGATGCCAAACCGCTTAATGGTGCACATTGGCAAATCACCGGTAATGAAGCGGCAGCGCTAGGCGCGTTGCGGGGTGGTGTGCGCTTCGCCGCGGTTTATCCGATCACGCCGGCTACCGACTTGTCCGAATGGCTGGCACCTCGCTTGCAAAAAATGGGCGGTCATCTGATTCAAGCCGAAGACGAAATTGCTTCTATAAACATGGTGATGGGAGCGTCTTATGGCGGCGTCCCTGCACTCACCGCCACTTCCGGCCCCGGGCTTGCGCTGATGAGTGAAACCATCGGCTTGGGCGTGGCGGCGGAGGTACCCGCCGTAATCGTGAATGTCATGCGCGGTGGTCCTTCCACCGGTATTCCGACCAAATCGGAACAGTCCGATCTCAATATTGCACTGTACGGCTTGCACGGCGATGCCCCGCATCTGGTATTAGCGCCACAATCAGTTGACGATTGCATCTACACGACGCATTGGGCGGTGCAATTAGCAGAAGCCTTGCAATGTCCGGCCATCGTGTTATCCGATCAGTTCATGGGGCAAGCTATCAGTGTGTGCGATCCACCGGCGGCGGCTCCGCTTAACACCTCGCGCCTGATTGCCGAAGGTGCCGATAACTATGATCGCTATGCGTTAACGGACAACGGGATTTCTCCCATGGCTATCCCCGGCACACCGGGATTGCAATACACCGCCGACGGATTGGAACACAATCCCCACGGCACACCGTCCAGTAAGGCATCCGACCATGTCACTCAACTCGATAAGCGCCGCGATAAGTTGCTCAATTTCGATTACGGAGATGCCTGGGCTGATATTGAGGGCGACGGTCTTACAGTGATTCTAACCTGGGGTTCAACCGCTGCCTCGGTTCGGGAAGCAGCTGCTAGGGCACGGGAAGCGGGATTGGCTGTAAAAGTCATTGCCCTACGGCTGTTGCTGCCCGCTCGAACAGATCAGCTAAACGCCGAACTCAGTCAAGCTGAACGGGTGTTGGTTGTGGAACAGAGCCATTCCGACCAGTTCTATGGTTATCTGCGCGCCTATTACACCTTGCCGGCTGCGGTCGATGTGCTCAGCCAACCCGGTCCCCTGCCCATTCGCCCGCAGGATATCCTTAATCGCTTGTTACAAAGGCACTGATCATGGGTCAAGCTGAAATTATCAACCCCACTTATAGCGCTAAAGACTACCAATCTGACGTCAAACCAATATGGTGTCCGGGTTGCGGCCACTTCGGCGCTAAAACAGCCTTGTTCAAGGCATTGTCATATTTGGATATACCGCCGGAACAGGTGGCGGTTATTTCCGGGATAGGCTGTTCCTCCCGCCTACCGGCCTATAGTAACTGCTATGGTTTCCACGGCGTGCACGGCCGTGCATTGGCGGTGGCTGCCGGGTTGAAAATCGCCCGCCCGGAGCTCACCGTCATTACGGTCGGTGGCGACGGCGATGGCTTTTCCATCGGTGGCAACCATTTCCTGCATGCCTGCCGAGGCAACGTCAATATGACCTACTTGGTCATGGACAACGAAGTGTACGGTATGACCAAAGGTCAACCGTCACCGACAACGGCGTCTGATTGGAATAGCAAAATTGC
>JAZBPA010000311.1:0-5102 GCA_036351435.1 Candidatus Competibacteraceae bacterium | reverse complement strand
TAATTCAACGAACTTTCTAGAAATTTCACTGACAGTTTCCGGCCCGGCCTACCAGCGGAAATTGAAGCCTGCCATCGGGCCCTGGTACCGGTAGTCCGAGGTCACGTCTCCGTCTTCGAACTCAGCCACCATGTACTGGTAGCCGAAAAGGATTCGGTTCTGCCGCCGCGCGCCGACGGTCACCGCGAAATTGGCGCGCAGCAGGTACGTTCCCTCCGAGTCACCGAAACTGAAATCGGCGTGCGTCAGCAACGCCCAGCGCTCACTCATGTCCCAGCGGTAGCGCACACCGAACAGGGCGTCGTAATAATCGTTCGACGTGCGCAGACGCCCGAGTTCCTCGTCATCGACCAGGAACGTGTAACGGTCGTCGAAACTCGTGTAACGCAGTCCACCGATCAGGCTCAGGTTCGAACCCGCGCCGCCCGGCCAATAACCCACGCCGGCGTCCAGGAACACCTGCTCGCTATCCGTATCGACGGTGAACAGCCTTCGCTGATCCGTGTCGGAGGTCTCGAGGTAGGTCAGGTCGCCGAACATGCTCCAGCGACCCTTGCCGCCCTCGACGTGGATCATAAAGGCGGTATCGAGTACGTCGAGCAGGTCGTCGAAACTGATCTCTGCGCCCCCGATATCCTCGCCCCGGTAAGCCAGGTCGAGTTTCGTGTCCGTTGCCCAGATGTAGGGGGTAACGGACCAGCCGAAAGCCTGGTCTTGCTCGTGCTGGGCCGCGGCGGCGGGCAAACTCATTAATAACCAGCCGGCAAGAATTGCATACAGAACTCTCAACATGTCATCGACCTCATATTTTGCGCTTTAATCTACTGTCAGCCGACAGCTAAACGCATCCTACATAGCTAATGGCCTGACTCAGATATGCGCATGGAAATATCTGCCTACCGAAACAGCGGTAAATCCGTAATCTTAATTATAGAAATTCGTTACAGGATTGCGATTTGATGTATCAGATGGAATTTTCTGAGTTCCGTTCTGGGTCGGCAACAGTCATCGAGCATAAAAATTAGCCTGGCTCCGCTAGCTGGCGCATAGCAGAAGTCAGGCTGAAAAATGGCTTATCTCAGAGACCGGCCAGGAGTGGAAGTTATGGCTGTACATTTTTGTTCTGACCAGGGGGGTGAAAGTCCCTGCGGCCTCAAGCGATATTGGGGCCCCTGTGCGCTCACAAATTTGCCCGAACTCAGATTGTTGTCTGTTGACTCACAATGTATGTATGAATCTGGCTTAAGTTGGTACGAACCGATAGAGAATTGTTTTGGGTGTCCTGAATTCCCTGCTTTTCCAAGTACTGGGGCGATCGCTGGCCGTATCGCGGAGCCGACCTAATCTGGAAAAGCGGCCAAGATGTCTGCAAAGCGTGGATGCTCACGCACAGCATCCAAGTCGGAATCGTGCAGTAACCATTCACGGTTGAGATTCCCAACCCTAAGGTAGCAGTTTTCCAAACAGTCGAGAGACTGTTCGATGTTCCCGGCCAATGCATGAAAACAAGCTGCATTGTACTGAACTATCGAGTCCCCAGGCGCATTTTCTAATGAAGACTTCATCCATTTCTCGGCATCTTCACGCTCCCCTAGTCGCAGCAAGGCAAAAGCGCCCATGTTGTAGGCACGGTTATCATCCGGGTTTAGTTCCAGTACGACCCGTGCGCGCTCAATACCCCGTCGCGCTGTCTCTATTTCCCGCTTGGGATCACCCAGGCTGTGCCAAAGCTGTGACTGCAACAGCACGCTCTGGTAATCTTCAGGTCTCACCTGCGCGGCGCGTTCAAACAACCTCACCGCCCTCTTGAGTTCCCCTTCATGCACCTTGTCCCGGCCGAAAAAATACCAAGCATCGAAACTCGTGGGGTCGAGTTCGATGGCTTTTTCGAATTCGAGTTCGGCCTTCTCATAATCCTGCATCATGCACCGTGCGATGCCTGCTGAAACATGGGATTCCGCTAGATCCGGTGCCAGTTCCTGGGCTTTGCTGCTGGTGCGCAGTGCTTCCTCACGATTCACGTCGGTCGCGTTGAAGTACAGATACTCGAAACCATAGGTATAGGCCAACCCCGCCCAGGCACGTCCAAACTGGGAATCCACCTCCAACGCCCGTTGGAACATCTGACGCGCATAGATTGTGTCCTGGATATTCTGCTTTGCAAAAAAACTCAAGCCCCGCAGGAACAGGTCGTAGGCCTTTGGATCAACGTGTTGCTGGTTGTCGAGGGTTTTCCGTTTCAAGGTCACGCTAAGCGCGTTAGCGATGGAATCAGCGATCTCTTCCTGGATTTCGAAAACGTCTTCCAAAAGACGGTCGTACTGCCGCGACCACAAGTGGTAACCATCAGAAGTCTTGACCAACTGAGCCGTAATCCGTAGCCGATCACCGGACTTGCGCACGCTGCCCTCAAGCACCGTTTGAACTTGCAGCTTCCTGCCGATTTCACCGACATCGACGTTCTTGCCGGCGAAACGGAAAGAAGTCACGCGTGCCGCAACCCGCAGGTTGGCGACTTTGCACAGTGCGTTCAGGATTTCTTCGGCGATCCCCTCGCAAAAATAGGTCTGGTCACCTTGCTCGCTCATGTCGTTGAACGGCAGCACAGCGATCGACGGTGCGGATTCATTGATTTCTGGCAACAGACGGAATCCGATCTTGGTGATGGTCTCGATGAACACGGGATCGTGCGGGGAGTCGCCAAATGCCTTGCGCAGTTCGGAGATTTGCTGCGTCAGCGCATCATCGCAGACCTCTGCGCCCGGCCACACCGCGTCGAACAGTTCATGGCGGCTGACTACCGCGTTCGAGGCATCGGCCAGACATTGCAAGACTGCCATGGCCTTGGGTCTGATATGTACCGTCAGGTCTCCGCGTTCGATGCAGTTTCGATGCGGTCGTACCGTCCAATCTTTGAGACAGAAATCGGATTCCAAGACCCCGCCCTCATCAATGTTTGTGCGGTAGTGGTACGCGAGCGTTTCGTTGGCCTGACGTTAGTATCCCTTCCCCCCGACAATAAAGCAATTCAACCACTTAGTGTCCGATCGTATTTTTCTCGGACGATGATCGGGTTTTCGTCATGACTTGATGTTTCGTTTTAATTAGCTTCGGTAACGAGGTGATCAATATGAAAATCTGGCGCGCAATCGAACCAGACGTCGAGACCATTAAATCTCAACCCAGCAGCCTGACCACAACATACAAAGGCAGGATAACTTGTAGTCAACCCGCC
The DNA here is from genome assembly GCA_036351435.1 of Candidatus Competibacteraceae bacterium. Lineage (GTDB taxonomy): Bacteria > Pseudomonadota > Gammaproteobacteria > Competibacterales > Competibacteraceae > JAAUQA01. Next base: position 1,867 of record JAZBPA010000311.1, on the reverse strand, counting down.
TGCCTGTTCAAAAAGCAGGTTTTCGGACCAAGACAATTGGTCGACATCACGGTGCGGATGCTTGCCGGTAAGCCTATCAGCAAGTTTGTATCCAGTTCCGAGAGGATTCTGGCCCGCCCGCAATGCAAAAGCTGTGCTTTGCGCATCATGGAGGGAAAGAAAGCATTCCATAGCGTTGAGGAATGGAAGCAACTCGACGACCTGGGTCAATGGCATAATCGTCGGGAGCGGCGCAGGAGAAATCGTTTGGAATACGCAGGGCGGTAATGGGTATAAAGCCCTATCCAGTTATCCAGTGGACCATTGTTATAAGTGGGGCGGCTTCTGGCCGACTGCGGAGATGGTCGCTTGATCAATGTTGAGTTCCGCAACAGCTCGTTAAGAGTCGAAACGCATAGAGATCAGCCTGGTACCGAAATTTGTTGCATAAGGGAAGTCAGGCTCTGCATGCGAAACCTATGCGGAATAGCAGGATCAACACAATTCCAGTGAGCGTAAAATACTAGCGTGTATCCACCAATGCCGGTGGGTAAGCCCCCGAAGGAGACCCGAGGTGAATAAGAAACCATTGGAATTTACAAAACGAGAAGATCTCCGGCCTGTGTGTCCTCATTGCGAGAGGGAATTGAACGAGGTACACACCAAGTCAAAAGGTGTGCCGTTTATTCAAGGCAGCAATCAAGTTTATTTCTGTCCTCATTGCCGCAAAGTACTGGGGTTCGGTCAGGGTCGGATGATCTAAGAAATTCTCGCGACCTCCTAATCTAAATCGCCTGAAAAAAATCCTTTCAGGTTTCTAAGTTCTCAAAAGGGTCGGTAGCTGCCAAAGCAGATTGAAATCGCGTTGGTTCCGCTCACAGGCGCATAGCTGAAGTTGAATGAGACGGGCCACTTAATTCGGCGAGCGGCCAGCAGCTGAAGTCATGGTTTGGCTATTTACTGGTCCACCAGGGTCTCGCAAAGGACAACATTGTCTTCGGTAATTCGCTGAATTGGAATTTCACCGGATAGGCCGAGTGAAGGAATTTCATACGTCACGAGTCCCTCAGTGCAACCAGCAAACTCGATAGACATGGTGCCGTCACCAATTCCATCGTTGTTGGCCGGTGGGTCAGTTGCATCAAACACCCCCCCTTCCGTTACATAAATTGTTAGCGTAGCGGTATCACCTGCATATGGCCCTTGTGCAGTAAGCCAGCGATGCCCCGGATCACCCAGGATGGCCTCGACATCATCTTTCGGTCGCTCGGTGTCGTACGTAAACCAGGCGACGAACATCTGCCCGATCTGGGGAAAGACGGTGATCAAGAAGCCTTGTCCGTTGGTGAGCGGATTGAACCAGGCGTCCGCCAAACCGGCATTGATTACAAAATTGTTGCTCTCGGAAACCGGGTTATAGCGCTCGACCAGGTCCATGCCAACATGGTTTTGTCCGCCGAAGACGGTGGTACCACCAATGGCATAGACCAGGTTTCCGGCAACCGCGCTCGCGAAACGCACACGCCGTGTGTTCATCGGTGCGACCTCGGACCAGGTCCGGGAGCCGAGATCAAACGCAGCAACATGATTCAGCGAACCCAGACTGTAAGTACCACCGATGGCGTATATCCGGTTGTCCAGCGTCGAGGCGGACAGGCTGAACTTGCCCAGCGGCATATCCGGCCCGGCAGACCAACTGTTGGAGACCGGATCGTATATCTCCATGCTGCTGTAGGTGGTAAACGAATCAAACGCGCCACCCATGACGTAAATTTTGCCGTTGGCCGCCGTCGCGCCGTGCAGCGCACGGGCCGTAGACATGGGGGCCCGGGTTGCCCATGAGCCGGTTGCCGGATTATAGCCCTCGACGAGCGGGAAGACGCGACCG
>JAZBPA010000310.1:0-6640 GCA_036351435.1 Candidatus Competibacteraceae bacterium | reverse complement strand
AGAATGGCATAGCGCAGATGGCGGCCTAAATTCACGGCGTCGCGAATGCCGAGCTGCGTGTGCAGCCAGCCTGCCAAGTCGGTGACCATATTGATGGGACAGACCCAAGAGCACCACACCCGCCCGCCCAGCGCGCCATAGAAAAGCAGTACGATCAACGCACCGATCACCAGTTCGATCTGAACCCAATGGCCGGTGAATAGAATTTGCAGCACCGCAAAGGGATCAGCCAGAGGGACCAGCCCCACCACCTCAGAACTGCTGAGATTACCGGCCAGCAGCGGTTGTCCGGCAAGCTGCCAAGCCCAATGCAGGGTGCCGAAGAACAACAGCAGCACGCCGATCTGACACACGCGGCGCAAAATCAGAAAACGCCATACCCATAGTTTGCCGTGCCAATCCGCAGGCAATACGAACGGGCGAATCGGTCGGCTGTTGGAACCAAGCTTGGGTGCACTATCGTTCACAGCCCGTCCTCGTTTAGATAATCCAGACCGGGCGCTTCGGCTGGCGGTGTGGTCCCTTGAGGCACGTCTGCCGGCGGGGTGAAATGCTCGGTGATCGGCGTTTCCACGGTCCAACCCAGCCGGTAATGCTCGCCCATCTTGCCTTGCACTAGTTCGGGCGGCACCACCTTGATGGCGGCTTCCTGAGTCGGGCAGGCTTGCTCGCAAACCCCGCAGCCGGTGCAGTGATCGCTGTGCACCACCGGCACGAACAACGCGTGCTTGCTGAGTTGCCGGGGATGGTGTTCGATGCTGATCGCCGCGCCCTGCACCGGGCATTCCCGATGACAGATTTCACAACGCAGCCCTTGCCAGGACAGGCAGTTTTCCGGGTCGATCACTGCTAACCCCATGCGGGCATCATCGATTTTTTCCAACCCCGGATTCAACGCCCCGGTGGGACAAGCCTGCTGGCAGGGAATATCGGGACACATGTAACAGGGGATTTCACGCGGGGTGAAATAGGGCGTACCGATGGGAACGGCGGTTCCCGCTGCCGCCAAATCCAGCGTGTCGAACGGACAGGCTTGCACGCATTGGCCGCACTTGATGCACAGTGCGTTGAAATCGTCATCATCGCGCGCGCCCGGCGGACGCAACGCATACGACGTAGCCTGTGCCTGCTGTTGCAACAGATACGCCCACAGCAAGCCGCCGGTCGCCGCCAGGGCCGATCCCTGTCCCAGCTTGGTGAAGAATTGCCGGCGTGCCGGATTGTGCGACTTCATGGCTGCGAACTTGCGCTCAAGCCTTGACGACCTTGACCGCGCATTTCTTGAAGTCGGTTTCCTTGGACAACGGACAGGTGGCGTCCAGGGTCAGCTTGTTGATGTAGATGCTCTCATCAAACCAGGGCACGAACACCGAGCCGCGCGGCATCCGGTTGCGCCCCTGGGTTTCTACCACCATTTGGATGCGGCCACGGCGGGATTCGATCCAAACCTTATCCTGACGTTGCAAACCACGGGTCTTGGCGTCTTCCGGGTGCATGAACAACAATGCGGAAGGTACGGCCCGATGCAGTTCGGGCACTCGCCGAGTCATGGTGCCGCTGTGCCAGTGCTCCAACACCCGCCCGGTGACCAGCCACAGATCATACCGCTCATCGGGTTGTTCGACGGGTGCTGCGTAAGGCCGGAAGAAGATCTTCGCTTTGCCTGCCAGCGCGGTTTTCTCAGGGTTGGTCACTTGATCCAGATCGCCGCTGGGCAGCGCCTTGAGGGCAGGTCCGTAAAACTCGAAGCCGCTGCCGGCTTTCACGTAGGGATCGTATTTCTCGTTGAAGCGCCATTCGGTTTCCTTGCCGTTGACCACCGGCCATTTCAGGCCGCGCACATCGTCGCGGTAATAGACGTCGAACTCGGCCAAATCGTGATGATGGCCGCGACCGAATTGGGCGTATTCCTCAAACAAGGCTTTTTCCGGGAACCACTCCTCGCCCAGCAGTTTGGCGATGTGATTGTCATGCCCCTTGGCAACCGGATCGGGCCATTTCATTTGTTTGTTAGCCGCTGTCGCGAACAGCACGTCGTACAATGTGCTGTCCGGCTTATAGCCCATCTGCTCCGCTTCAGCCAGCACGCTGGGCAACTGGCCGTCCGTGAAGCCTTCTTCCTTGAGGCCCGGCACCGGCTGTTCGCCCCAGACTTCTTGCAGGGTAAAGCGTTTAGAGAACTCCATGACCTGCCATAAATCGCCACGCGCCTGTCCGGGAGGCGGTACTTGCTCACGCCATAACTGGGTGCGCCGTTCCGCATTGCCGTAACCACCCCATTTCTCAAAGATCATCGCCGCCGGCAGAATCAAATCCGATACCTTGGCGGAAATGCCGGGATAAGCGTCGGCACAGACGATGAAATTATCCATTTCACGGGCCGCCTTGATCCAATGATTGGCATTGGCGGTGGCTTGGAAGGGATTATTCACCTGAATCCAAGCGAATTTAATCGACCCGTCCTCCAGGTCGCGCATGATCTTGGTGATATGGCTGCCGACTTTGGGATTGAGGGTCTTGGGCGGCAATTTCCAGAGGTCTTCGGTATGGGCGCGATGCTTGGGACTGGTCACCACCATATCGGCGGGCAGCCGATGGGCAAAGGTGCCGACTTCCCGCGCGGTGCCGCAGGCGGACGGTTGCCCGGTCAGGGAAAACGCGCCGTTGCCCGGTTGGCATTGCTTGCCCAGCAGCAAATGATTCATATACGCCTGCTCGTTGACCCAACTGCCGCGCTGGTGCTGATTGAAGCCCATCGTCCAATACGACACGACTTTACGCTGGGGATCGATGTATAAATCCGCCAACTGCTTCAGCTTGTCTTTAAACTGCTCCAACGGCTCGTCGGGATCGCCCTTGGCCAGTTCCGCCACGAAATCCAGCGTGTACGGCTCGACCGCTTTCTTGAAGTCTTCGAACTGGATCAGCCAGTGTTTGACGGCGGTGTCGCGGTTGTTCTGCGGCACTTTTTCGCCCGGCTGTTTGCGCTGTGCGATGGCTTCATAGCGGTCCAGAGTGACTTCCAGCTCCTTGGCCTGAATGTCCTGTTCGGCGGGGAAGGCGAAGGCGCTGGTGCCACGCATACCGTAGCCGATGTCATAGGGGCCGGTGGCGAACACGCAGTGTTTGTTGACGAAATCCCAGTTCACCGCGTCGCGGGCGATGATTTCCCGCGCGATGTAGTTCTGGATAGCCAGATCGGTACTGGGCTTGAAGATGATCTCCGAGTCCGCAATGTTTGACGACATGTTGTTGAAGGTGCTGAGATTGACGATGCGCACCTGCTCATTGCTCAATCGCCGATCCGACACCCGTGACCACAGGATGGGGTGCATTTCCGCCATGTTGGCCCCCCAACTGATAATGGCGTCGGCATACTCAATATCGTCGTAATTACCCGCCGGTTCATCGATACCGAAGGTCTGGATGAAACCCACCACTGCTGAGGCCATGCAGTGCCGGGCGTTCGGATCGATGTTATTGCTGCGCAAGCCGGCCTTCATAAACTTAGCGGAAGCGTAACCTTCCTGGATGGTGTATTGGCCGGAGCCGAAGATGGCGACGCCGTGTGGACCTTTTTCCTTCAGCGCCGCCTTGCATTGCTTGGCCATTTCGTCGAAGGCCTGTTCCCAGGATACCGGCACGAACTGGCCTTTCTTGTCGAAACGCCCGTCGGTCATGCGCATCAGGGGTTGGGTTAGGCGGTCCTGACCGTACAAAATCTTGCCGTTGAAATAGCCTTTGATACAGTTCAGGCCCCGGTTGACCGGCGCATCGGGATCGCCCTTAGTGGCGACGATCTTGCCGTTTTGGGTGGCGACCATGATGCCGCAACCAGTGCCGCAAAAGCGGCAGACGCCTTTATCCCACTGCCAGCCTGCTTCGGTTTCGCTAACAGCACCGAAAGCGTTTTGGCTGATGGGAATTCCGACAGTCGTGGCAGTAGCGGCGGCGATGCCCGCCTTGAGAAAAGCGCGGCGTTTGGCGTCCATCGTGACAACCTCTCGTTCGTGATAACTAGACGGTTTGCTGATCCTCAGCGAAATAGTGATAAACCAGTTCGGCCATGATGACCTGCGGGAGCTGTTGGATGCGTCGGAGACCGTCGATCTCGGCTTCAACGGTTGCAGCTTCCTGAACATCCACAATACGCCCGGTTTCCGCTTCGGTATGGAACACTTCCACGCCCGGCAGCGCATTGAGGGTATCGATACCCGCCGCCAATTGCGCGGGCGGCACCATCACCAGGATGCCGGACAGATTCATTGCTCCGCCGCCTGGCGCAACCGCCCGGTTTCGATTGAAATACCGGCTTTGGCCAGCAGGGTGAATATCAGTATGCCCACACTCCAACAACCGATAGCGATCAGGATTTCGTTAGCGGTCGGGGTGTATTCGAAAATCTCACCCAAAGGCGTGGGAATGAAACCGGGCACGACCAGCCCCATGCCCTTTTCAATCCAAATGCCGACAAAAGCCAGCACGCAGGCGAGGCTTAAAGTCACGCGATTGCGCCGCAGAGGATGAATCATCAAGATGATCACTGCGGTGATGTTGAGCGCCAGCGCCGACCAAATCCAAGGACGCAAGGCTTGGAAACCTTCCAGGCCCAGATACAGATAATGCACGGAGGCGGCGTGTTCGCCTTCGTTATAAAAATCCGTGAACAGCTCAGCGATGACGAAAAACAAACTGATCTGCAGGGCTATGGTCATGATGATGGCCAAGGTATCAATCACCTTGGGACTGACCGGATAATTAGCAGTGCGCCGGATGAGCTGCAGCGCCAAAATGAACAGGGCCGGACCCGAGACAAAGGCCGAGGCGATAAAGCGTGGCCCCAGCAGCGCGGTATGCCAGAACGGCCGGGCGCTGTTGGCGGAGAACAAAAAGGCCGTCACGGTATGAATGGAGATCGCCCAGACGATGGCCAGCAAGATAAATGGGAAATACAGATTAAGATTCGGTTCTCCGCCACGATAGCGGGTGAACAGCATCAGCAGCGGGATGCACAGATTCAGCAACAGATAGCCGGTGAGCACCACCACATCCCAGGCCAGCAGCGAGATCGGGAAATTGAAGCGGCCCAGCAAGGGAATCATATGCCATAAGCGGTCGGGGCGGCCCATATCGACGATGACGAACAACATCGCCGTCACCACCGCCGCCACTGCCATGCCTTCGCCCAGCAGCACCACGTCTTTGATGTCCTTGCGATGGAACACATAGGCCGGCACCACCAGCAGCACGGCTGAAGCCGCGACCCCGACCAAAAAGGCGAAGTTGGCGATGTAAAAGCCCCATGAAACTTGATCGCTCATGCCGGTGGTCACGAGGCCGAAACGCAGCTGATTCACGTAGAAGCCGACGCCGATCACGATCACAATCAGCAGCACGCCCAACCAGATTCGGTATAACCAGCCGCCGCGCAGCATTTCCCGCACGCCGTCCCGTAAAAAGTTAAACAGTGTCATGGCGTCGCGCTCAGTCGGTGAAGTACCAGAATTTCGGTTCCGTTCCTAGCTCCTCTTTGAGCCGGAACACCGTCTTATTGGCCAGGATATAACGAATCTCGCTGTTGGGGTCCATGAGATTGCCGAATACCCTCGCGCCTGTCGGACAGGCTTCCATACAGGCGGGTTGCTGACCTTTGCGGGTGCGCTGGATGCAGAAATGGCATTTTTCCACCACCCCTTTGGGACGAGGCCGGTTGCCCAGATAATGAGTATTGGGATTCATATCCTCGGCGGGAATATCCGGCTCTTTCCAATTGAAGTGCCGCGCCCAATAAGGGCAGGCGGTCATGCAGTAGCGGCAGCCGATACACCAGTTGTAATCCACCACCACGATGCCGTCCGGCTCCATCCAGGTGGCTTGCACCGGACAAGCTTTGACACAGGGCGGATCATCGCATTGCTGGCATTGCACCGGCAGGTAATATTTGCCTTCCACCGGCACGGTTTCCGGATCGTAGTAATGCTCGGAGCGTTCCAAACTGCGGCTACCCTGATCCATTTCCAACACCCGGATATATTGGGTCGATTCCGGGTCGCGGCCGTGGTTATTTTCCTCGACGCAGGCGGAAACGCAATCACGGTACCCCTGACAGCGGGAGATGTTGATGGCATAGCCGAACACCACGCCGGGTTGCGGCGGGGTGTTTTCGCACTGGATATCCACCCCGTAACGCTGTTTAGCCCGACGTTCGATGCGTCCCAAAGCCGCTTGGATTTCATCGGGGGACATGCGTTGATAATGGTCCTGGAAGAAATCACCCCAGGTGTCCTTTAGCGTGGCCCCGCCCCAAGCCGGAGAGCTGGCAGCGGACGCGGTAGCCACACCGACGGTGCCTAAGCCCTTGAGTAACTTCCGGCGCGCATGATCGACGCCATCCGGCTGTTCAGGAACTGCCTCGGAATCTTTTCGCGCAGTGCGACGGGGATCGAAAAAGCGCAACGGAAAAACCTTATCATTGTTGCTCATCGGTAGACTCCGTTGCTTTTGCAGATGTATGGCGTTCCCAAATCGCTGGCAGGTTGTGCTGTACGCCTTCCTGACGCTCCAAGCCGGCCCGCACCGGCGGCGGGAGTTGCGGTGCGCGGGGTAGAATGGCGGGGGCATGAGGATCATGGCATTGAGT
>JAZBPA010000309.1:0-2308 GCA_036351435.1 Candidatus Competibacteraceae bacterium | reverse complement strand
GTGCACATCCCTACCGAGTCGGATACGGGGCGGGAAAGATAAACACCTTGCTACGTAGATATCCGTTTGGCTTTCGGGGAACCGTAATGCAAGTATCCGAGTGGGGGAATAGTTTGGCCGTGCGCCCCGTTGCCCACAGAAGACCTCCAGGACGGCCAAAGCGTCGACGCCGGGCTTACCGTTAGGAACCCTTCACAACGAGTTGAGCTGATGGCGGCTTTTGGCGAACGCCTGCTGCCGCTGACAAGCCGGAGATTGAGCGGTAGCCAAAGCGACGCTGCTACCGCTCAATACACCCAGGCGGACCGGGGTCACCCACGGTCGTCTGCCGAAGGGTTCCCGGCGGCGGGAGTACGCAGGAAGCGGTTTATAAAGAAACCGGCTTTCACTGCTAGAAAACCGTGGTGCATCGCCAATTCTCCCTGCCCCAGCAGCCCCTGTTTTGCCACATCGTGTCATGGGAGGAGAAATATTCTTTCTGGTGGATTTACTTTGTCAACCATTGGGACTATATATCCATCATGCACACGGTCGTGTGCGTGATTACGACCGTCCTGGTCGGTTCTTTTGGCTTACCACCGGGTTCACCAAGTGAGGTTTCCGCAACGAAACCCGAGTGGCCTGTTTGGCAGCCGGAGAATGATTCCCATGAATGCTCTACTAGTGGCATCAAGAATATGCGTAACGCTATCGGCTCTGCTATTGTCAACCGGCCTGGTCCAAGCTGACGGCATCAAGGCGAGGGGCGGCATGCTCGCCTGTGGGGGCAACCATTTTTCGCGTTTAGCGGGGAGTGAGCTGCATCGAACTTCATACATCTTCCGAAATTTCAATGCGGGCGCCACGATCACCATCGAGAGCGTCCGGGTGTTCGACGCCAACGGAAACATTCTCTTCGATTTTCCCGGCATTGGGCTGCCCGCGCACGTAAAGACCGAACTCGGTCCCAACGAAACGACGCAGATCAATACGGCAGACATACTGTTCGAGGATCTGGACTCGGCTGATCGGCCTATTCAAACCCATGTCGGCTGGTCCTCGGGTCGCAGCCATAGATACATACCCCTCAATGGCTCAACCGTCCGAACGGTGCGTGTGGCAGGCACGGGGGCGGAGCTAAGCCGAACGAGTTCTGAATGTAATTTCATCGACTATCGGCAGCAATAATTTCATCTTGCTGCTCAGGGTTCAGTGCTGGATATCACCACAGCAGTGCCAGGCTTAACCAGCGACCCGGTTGCCCCCTCTGTGTCTAAGGAGGTCATATCATGACCAAGCATTCGGCATCTCAGAAGATCATCGCGATCTTGATAATTACGCACTTGATCGGCTGCACATCCATGCAACGCATCGAAGCTGATCCTGGTGAGCTTCAGGACCGGATCAGGAATGACAATATCGTTATTGTCGGCGATAACGTGAAGACCTTTACTGAGGATGGTAAAGAATATCAATTTGAGGTTACAGCAATTGACGCAGAAGCTATTCGTGGCGAGCATACCACGGTCCCGGTCGACAGCATTATTGCTCTGGAAACCCAGGAAATCAGCATTGGCAAAACATCCCTGCTTACGGGGGGAGTCGCGGGCGTCGCTTTCCTGATAGCCATCGCGATCGCACCCGCCCTTATTCTGGCAGCTTCAGCGCCATAGTCAGAAGGGACCAAAAACGAGTAATAGGATCGTAGCAGGAATAAATGCCTGCAGGTCTGCTCGGCATCGCTGCCGCTCACATCGGAACCGGGCGTTGGCGCACCGAGCCGAAGTCCCGACGATTTGGGTTCGCGGTGAAGGGCGACCGCTGGGGCGCCCTGAGCCCTTGCCGGGGATCGGGTTTCGATCGCCGGCGGGCCTCGCCGTTTGTCAGTCGGGGCGCCCGTCGGCCCGCGGCCGCAAAAGGAGCTTGTTCGTACTCACCACCCAGACCGCCCACTGGTTCCGCGAGCGCGGCTTCGAGGTCATGGAACTGCAGGAACTGCCGATGGAAAAACAGCGGCTGTACAATTTCCGGCGCAACTCCAAGGTATTTGCCAAGGCGTTATGAAAGGACGGTCATTCGTTGTGAGGCGCGAAGACTCAATTAGGGCGCTCGTTCGGTACGCCGGCATCCGTTGCCGGGGTTCAGCCAGGCATCGGCGCCCTTTACCGGTTCTAAAGTATCCGAGCCCGACCTTTGCCGCCAAGCTCACCTCCGATGGTCGAGATGGTGAACCGGGCAGTTGGCTGGGACCTCCCCGCAGACGCTGGACCGAAAAGCGAGTCCGGCTAGCCAATGCAACTGACCGATCGTCCCCTCGAGTTCGCAGGAG
>JAZBPA010000308.1:0-44057 GCA_036351435.1 Candidatus Competibacteraceae bacterium | reverse complement strand
TTGATCGGTTACGAAGCATTTGCCTGATTTATCAATCAGATGCGTGTAACGGAAATTACCAAAGAGCCTTAAAATCCTCACAACACGCTTGGCTTGAAGAACGGGATAAGTCTATAAAACTCATCTCAATGATACTGGATATAAAGTATGCCGACCAACGAGGGACAATGTACCAACTGATGCGTGCAGGAGATAGCAATGACTTGGTTGCGCCAATCGTGAAACAGAGAGCTTTAATTTTGAAAGCGTGGCTAGAATATTTGAAAACTCCAGCCGATAGCTAAATGTTCCGACTGGATTTAGTATAAATAAACAGCGCCATCTATTAGGGATGCTCACCCCGACTCAAACGGATGTTGATTTGCTCTATCACGGGTAATAAATCAGCTACTCCATCAATCACATAATGAGCACCTGCTGTTTCCAATTCACGAACCGACTGGGCACGACGCTCGGCAAACTCCTCTGGGGATAATTTAGCCGTCTCCTGAGGAGATAAGCCAAATCCGTTACCAGTGACCGCAACCCCAACGGTCCAAGTGCCTGCAGCCAATCCCTCAGCAATTCCAGGGACGGTATCGTCTACCTTGACGCAAGCTGCAGCCGGCCAGACGTTCAGCTCGATGAAACACTGGTACATCATCAGCGGGGTAGGCCGACCCGCCGCTAAATCCCCGGCGCACACCATACAATCTGGTGTAAAGCCCTGTTTGGCTGCTAAGGGCATCAACACATCCATGATGTCATGTACATAACCGGTGGTGGATCCGATTTTTAACCCCCGGTTGCGCAGTTCCCGGACTGTGCTGACAACTCCGGGAATCAGCTCGGCATAATCGCCAATCACTTGGGTATTCATGGGTACAAATACCTCGTAAATGGCATCGACATCAGCATTATTGAACTCGCGTCCATGCAACTGCCGCCAAGCCTCGGCGATTCGCGGCAGTTGGCACAGCGCATGAATATGATCCCACTTGGGTAGTCCCATTGGAATTCGGGCTTCGTCGATGGTGATTTTCAGGTTGAAGCGTTTGAATACTTCGAGGAACGCCTGCATTGGGGCACGACTCCCATAGTCCACAACGGTGCCAGCCCAGTCGAAGATAACGGCTTTAACAGCCAAGGGTTCAGTCATGTCGGTTACTCCGTCAAGCGCCAAACAGATCGGCGATCACTTCCTCACCTATCGCAAAGCCGGTGCTGGCACCGGTGCCGCTGGTGACCATCACAATACGCACCGCATCGCTAGGGCGATCCACCAGCGCCAGTTGCTCATTGCTAGAAGCGTATACGCCGGTCCAGCGTTCGATGACCTGGGGATTGGGGATATCCAGCACCTCGTTGGCACAATTGAGAATGATGCTGTCCACTACCTCGGGGGCAAAGGGATCGGGTGTGTCGTCATAGTGATGGGAATCGCCCACCACCAGCGATCCATCAGCGCTTTGCACGACGATCAAATGGATACCGTTTTCCAGCGCTTCAGACTTTTCTCGTTCCAACTTGGCTTTCAGAGCTGCTGCAGCGGGTAGTTCGGCATAGCCTAAATACCGCACCAGACTCAGATCAGCCATTACCGATCCTGGTAATTTCCATTTGTCCGGCTGAGAGGCCAGCCGCAACATATGTAATTTGGATCGACGCAAGCTATAGCGGGCTATACGCTCGGGGAATAGGGTAAGAAAATCATCACCGGGACAGACCACACACGCATCGGCGTGAATCAGGCCCGCCGTGGTTTCGATCCGCGGCGGTTCCACAGTTCGGACCAGTACGCCGGGCTTAAGCGTAACGCCGAGGTTAGCCAGATAAGCGGTGAGTTCGGGAATAGCATCGCGGGATTCGACCCGCCGTTCATGCGGGCTCCACAAACAACCGGTGACACCCTCTGGACGTAGCATTGGGAAGCGTCGCAGCGCCACATCGGTGGAAAGTAATTGACACTCGGCTCCCATAGGCGTCGCAATAAACTCTTCAAGCACTGCCAGGGCCTCAGGGCTTCGCGCTACAACGGCCAAACCCTGATGGATGATTGGAATACCGGCGGCGAAGGCCACTTCATCCCAAATATCTCGTGAGCGCATCGCCCGTTCCCAGGCTTGACCAGCCTGTTGACCGGTAACGGTCACAAACCCGAAATTACGGATCGATGCACCCACAGCGCGTGCATCACGTTCAATCAGCACGACTCGTTTACCGCGCTTAACTGCAGCCAGTGCATGGGCCAACCCGACGATACCGCCGCCGACTACGGCGAGATCAAAATGATTCATGCCAACTCCTCAAAAATTGCACCAAATTCGGGGGCCTCGGAAGAGCAGCGGATTTATGCCGACAGAAGCAAACACCTTCGCCAAAATGTAGTTTTGCATGAAAATTTTGATGCTATCTCTCCCATATAACAATTTTATGACACTGGTTGCGGGCTATAAGAAACCACTCCAACCCTATAACCATCGCTCTAGTGCTGATACCGTATTTTCTAAGGGGGTGCTTTTCATTAACTTAAGCCTTGATATCGGCAGCTTCGTTGACTCAACGGGGCGCAAGCACGAGTGAAATCACATCATGCCGGATGTTCCATTACCAGCCTCTCCCGACCTTACCCACATCAAGCCAAACGGCGTGTTGGACGCGTTACAACCCCGCATCGCCGACCAAGAGATACTGACGCCAACCCGTTATTGGGGACTACTGGCGGAAGCGCAGGCTCTATTACAGCTGCTCGGCGAGCAACAGGCCACGCATGCGATAACGAATGCGGCAGCGCTACTGGCTGAGGAATTAGAGCTCATGCAAATTTTCGAGCAACGCCGCCGCTCATCAGCACGGTAATCCGGTGCAACCGTTGCACAAGACGCTAACCGATTCCGTTCCAATCGAAGAACCGGACGGATCACCTGCTGGGTTAAGTTCTGACCAACAGGACGCGTTACGTGCTTTGGGCTATATGTATTTACAAACCGGGCAAAAATACAAAGCGCTGACTCTCTTTGAAGCACTACATCATTTGCTCCCCGATGACCACTCAATTGCCTTATCTCTAATATACAGCCGCCAAGTACTGGGACATTATCAAGCTGCGTTGGATTTGGCCGAGTCCTTATTGGCGGAAACCATAGAGGATTCACACATAGCTCCACTACATCTGCTTTGCGCCCATGCTCTACAGGGCCAGGGTAGAAGCACCGAAGCACGGCTACAACTGCTTAGTCATCAAGCAGCAAAAGGTAATCCGCCATGACGCTACGCCATTTGCGTTCCCTGCTCCTTGCGCTCACTCGTCGCAACGATATAACCCTGGCCCTGTTGCTGGTGGCGGTCATCTTCATGATGATTCTGCCTATCCCCACGACACTGGTGGACACGTTAATCGCCATCAATATCGGCGGCGCTGTGGTGCTGTTGATGGTAGGCGTTTATATTCGAACACCGCTATCGTTTTCCGCGTTTCCATCGGTGTTGTTGCTGAGCACTCTGTTCCGGCTCGCGCTATCCATTACCACTACCCGCTTGATTTTGATCCAGGCCGATGCCGGGGCAATCGTCTACACCTTCGGTGATTTTGTAGTGGCCGGCAACCTGGTGGTGGGGCTGGTGATATTTTTGATCATTACCCTGGTGCAATTTATCGTCATTACCAAGGGTTCGGAACGGGTTGCCGAGGTCAGCGCCCGGTTTTCCCTGGATGCGATGCCGGGCAAGCAAATGAGCATTGATAGCGATCTGCGCGCCGGGGTGATTACGGTCGATCAGGCGCGATCTCGCCGCAATCGTTTGGAGAAGGAGAGCCAGTTATACGGCGCGATGGACGGCGCGATGAAATTCGTCAAAGGCGATGCCATTGCCGGCTTGTGCATCATCGTCGTCAACATCCTGGGCGGCATCTCAGTCGGCGTCTTGCAGCAAAACCTGAGCGTTGGTGAAGCGCTGCAACTGTATGCGATTCTCACCGTTGGTGACGGCCTGGTAGCACAAATTCCAGCGCTATTTGTGGCGATTACCGCCGGTATTATCGTGACCCGGGTCACCAATGAGGAGTCCGTCAATCTAGGGGCCGACATTGGTGAACAAATTATGGCCCAACCCAATGCGTTGTTGATTGGCGCTGCGTTGATGCTAGGCTTTGCCCTTATTCCCGGGTTCCCCACGGTGATTTTCTTGTTGCTGGGCCTGGGCATGGGTTCGGTGGGATTGACCCTGAAAGCCCTTGCCAAGCCGGGGGTTGACTCCAGTCTGGAAAGTTTGCCGGCCACAGCCGCGGCGGGTCAGGAGCCAGTGATTCGCCCGCTCGACTCCTTTGATGACGAAGTAGCAGCAGCGCCGCTACTGGTAGAAATTGCCGCAACGGCCCGAAATGGATTATCGCCGGAACTATTCAATAACGAATTGCTGAGGATTCGGCATGCGCTCAGCCGCGACCTCGGAGTTCCATTCCCTGGCGTGGATATCCGCTTTAGCCATATGCTGGAGGAGGATCAGTATGTTATCTATTTGCAGGAAATACCGGTGGGCAGGGGCCGCCTAGGTTTAGAGCAAATGTTGGTCGCCCAGAGCAGCGAACACTTGCAGATGCTCGAAATCCCTTACCAAGAAGAGCCCGGTTTTATCGCCCATCTTCCAGCGCTATGGGTGGAGCCGCAACATGCTGAGACATTGTACGAACACGGGATTGAGCCGCTGGCTGCTACTCAAATCGTTTGCCTGCACCTTGCCAAGGTGTTGCGTCGCTATGCGGATCAGTTCGTCGGTATCCAAGAAACGCATTATCTCCTAGCACAGCTGGAATCACGCCACGGTGAACTGATTAAGGAGGCACAACGCATTGTGCCGTTGCCCAAGATCGCTGACGTTTTGCAACGTCTGGTGGCGGAAGATATTTCTATTCGAGATTTACGCGGCATCCTGGAAGCACTGGTGAAATGGGGGCAACGCGAGAAAGAACCCGAATTGCTGAGCGAGTATGTGCGCAGCACTCTCAAACGGCAGATCAGTTACCGGTTTAGTGTTGGTAACAACCTGCTGCCGGTATTGCTGATTGATCCGGCCACCGAAGAGCTGTTGCGTAACTGCGTCCATCAAACCCCAACCGGCAGTTATCTGGCTCTGGAACCGAAGGCCAGCCGCACACTGTTGGACACGTTGCGTGGCAGCCTTGAATCGTCCAATGGCCAAACCCGGCGCCCAGCTTTGCTGACCACGCTGGACATTCGCCGCCATCTGCGACAATTGATCCAGGTCGATTTTGAAGACGTGCCGGTATTGTCCTACCAAGAGCTGACTGCGGACATCACCGTACAACCGCTGGGCCAGATCAAACTTGCTGCCTGATTCAACCTCTGCTATGCCATTCAACACCATCACTACCCGATTACGTGACGCTGTCAATGAAGCGCCGCTAATGGCCTTACAAGGACGGGTCATTCAGGTCACCGGCACGGTGATCAAAGCAACTGTTCCACAAGCCCGCATCGGTGAACTATGTATGCTGCACAGCCCTGGGGCATTAATCCCGTTACTGGCTGAAGTGATCGGTTTTGAGCATCAAGTAGCCCTGCTCACTGCAATGGGCGATATGGCCGGGGTATCGGCGGGCACAGCCGTTGAAACGACCGGTATGACACACCAAGTGCCGGTTGGGCCGGAGTTGCGCGGACGGGTATTAGATGGGTTAGGTCAGCCCTTGGACACCAGGGAACCGAAGTTAACCGCAGCGGAAACGTATCCCGTTTACGCTGATCCGCCAGCGCCGCTCAGTCGGCGCATGATTGATACCCCGCTGGCGCTGGGCATCAAGGCTATTGATGCTTTGACGACCTGTGGTGAGGGCCAACGCATGGGTATTTTCGCCGCTGCCGGGGTAGGCAAGAGTACTTTGCTCGGGATGCTGGTGCGCCATGCACAAGTGGACATCAACGTGGTTGCGTTAATCGGCGAGCGTGGCCGTGAAGTGCGCGAGTTCATCGAACAGAGTCTGGGTCCAGAAGGCATAGCCAAGACCATTATGGTAGTGGCGACCTCGGATCGCCCGGCGATGGAGCGAGTTAAGGCCGCTTATGTGGCTACCGCAATTGCCGAATATTTCCGCGATCAGGGTCAACGGGTGTTACTGTTGATGGACTCCATCACCCGGTTTGCCCGTGCCCAGCGGGAAATTGGTTTGGCTGCCGGCGAAGCGCCCACTCGTCGCGGTTTTCCGGCCTCAGTATTTGCGTTGTTACCCAAGTTGCTGGAGCGGGTCGGACAATCGGGTAAAGGGTCGATCACCGCGTTTTACACAGTGCTGGTGGAAGGCGACGACATGAATGAGCCGATCGCTGATGAGGTGCGCTCGCTGCTCGACGGCCATCTGGTCTTGTCCCGCGATTTAGCCGCTGCCCATCATTATCCGGCTATCGACATCTTGGCGAGCCTCAGTCGGATCATGCCTGCCGTTACCGAGCCGGAACATCGTCAAGCCGCCGCCAGGGTGCGCGAACTGCTAGCCAAATACCAAGACATCGAACTGCTAGTGCGGATCGGTGAATATCAAAAAGGGGCCGATCCGCTGGCCGATGAGGCGCTGGCCAAGATCGCTGAGATTCGTGAGTTGTTGCAGCAAGAGTTGGAGAGTTGTACGGAATTCGCTGAAACAATAGCGCACTTGAATAGGCTCAGCGCGGCATGAGGGATAACTGGTCAGCCTTATTACGGATTCGCGACCATCGCGAATCTCGGGCGCGCGCCCAGCTTCAAGAATGCAAAAACCAGCTTGAGATGTGCAAACGGCGTGTCAAGTTAAAGCGACAGTCGCTAGCACGCTACCGGTCCTGGCGGGCAAGCCGGGAAACTGAATTATTCTCACAGTTGCAGACCCAGCCTGTTGGGTTGCGAACCGTAGAGGAGTATCAGGCAACTTTAACGGGGTTGCGGGCCGAAGAAAAAAACCTGCTGGATCAGTTACAACAAGCGCGCACTGCCAACACTGAGGCAGAAACCTTGCTAGAACAAGCTGAGATTAGTGTGCAAAAAGCAGCCAAAGCTAAACATAAACTACTGGTATTAACAGCGCGGCAGCATCAGGCCGAGCAACGCCAGCGAGAATACGCAGAGGAAACGGAGCTGGAAGAAGTGGCGACTCTAGCTTTTGGGGTTGCAAAGCGTTAAAGGGAGTCGGAACGCAATTGGCTGCACTTCAGCGGATAACGCGTGCGGGGGGTGGAACCCCAAAACCTGCACCCAGCGCATGTTGGTAGATGAGGGTATTCATGGTCCACACATTCGATGCTACCCAAATGCTGCTGAATGAAGGGCCAACTTCAGCGCTGTCAAACTGTTGAAACGCCATTAGCGGTAACGTGATTCCACCCAGCTCCAAGAAGCGATCAACGGGTGCTTCAAACAAGGTCCAAGTGATCTTACCGCCGCCGGATTGAGCATAGGCAATACCACGCATTAGTGTGTCCGCGCCGGGATACCGGTATTCCAGCAGGCCGGTGTAGCTGTAACCCCAATCGCGCTCCCGGATCGGCTCAGCAGTGGTGACGCCGGATTCTTTCAGCATCATATAAATCGCTTCTTTAGGCGTATACAGAGCGGTGCCGGTCCAAAAATAGAGTCCGGGTGAGTCGACCTTATCAGCTTGTCCAAGGACGCTCAGCCCAGCTGAAGACTCATGCGCTGGGCGATGTTCTCGAATGTCCCAGCCCTTAGGTAATCGGAACTCAGATTGGATAGGGTCGAAATGATAAGGCACCAGCGGTGGCATTACCGGAGTATCCGGGACACAGGCCAGCAATGCGATACCGGTGATGATACCCAACGACAGCCGCACTGACGCTTCCTCCCCCTCAATAGCGTATTTCTTTATCGCCTAAATGGGTTTTTTCCCACGCTAAACGCCGGTCATACTCGTTCTCAGCCAATAGATCCTGGTAACCAAATTGAATATCGAATTTGCCGCTGGCTTGCAAGATGAAGGTGGCGGTACTCCAGGGATGCTTGCGTTGTTCTTGAAAGAACCTCCAAATGTCGAACCAGACCGCGTAGTAATCAGGGCCGAAGTCGAAATAGTGGACCACATCGGGCGCGTTCTTAGTATTGTAAAAACCGGCTCCGCCACCGCCGCTTTCATCGCTGTGGATTTCAACTTGCAGCCACACGGTGTCCCAAGGCTCGGGAATGGTGCGGTTAATCAGCGTCGCAGCGTTTTGATAGAGTTGTTCCAGGGTTGTGCTCATCGTGCGATGTTCTCCCAGCGAATACTAGGGGGGATTCGGAATCGTGCGGCTAAACGGTCTACCATCAATAGTATAATGAACAGAAATTGCATCCGGTCGAATGTTAGAGCCGGAAAACACCGGCTGTATATCGACACTCACTTGTTGTCCACGATTTAAAGCTGCTTGCCAAGTCGACTCCAACGCATACCACTGACCACCACTACGGTTGATGTCGCGATTTTGCGCGATAAGATTAATCGCTTCTCCTGGCCCATCGAACTGGCTACCTACTAAGTGCCCGCCATCATCGGTTGTCAGTCGCTCGGCACCACCGGCCTGCTGTTGCCGATAGCTGTTGCGGTCTGCGGCATCCAGGCGCAATTCTCCCGAGACCCGTTCCACTCGGCCCAGTTCATCGGTGTCGTAAGTATATCGCCCGTCAACGACATAGCGACTGTTGGGCTGAGGATCGTTTAGGGCAGGACTCCAAGCGCCCGTGCCGCCGCTGCTTTGGTAAGTTGTGTCCGGTATCGCGGCGTCAGGATTGGCTCGGCGGGTCGCGTTGATCGCCATATTCGCTTGATCGTCGGTGAGCTGACCTGCGTTGCGTAGCGAGGTGATTTCTTCCGGTTCTAGTCGTCCTGAAGCCAGCATTTCATCTAACCGGCCACCGTATCTGGCGGCATCAATCAGGCCATCCAAGCCCTCATCGGCTCCGCGCGCCGCAGCGATCACCTCGTCCATATTGCGACCGGCTCGCACCATATCAACCAGCGAATCCGAATGCCGGGCAACCCCTCCTGCAACCTCAGTGGCGCCGCGTGCTGCTCTTGCCCAGCCACCAAAATTCGGCGCGAAGCCACCGGTTACCACGTTTACCCCTAAGCTGACCACGGATAATCCACGATCCAGCAGCGTAGATTCCGGCGCAAACAGGGTATACACATCCATCGCCTCACCGACCACGGGGACAAATCCTGCGCCGACTTGAACAGCTGTGGTCAAGGTGTCGTTTCCGGGTGGGAGGTCTTCTTCGGCACTGACCGGGGTAGTGTCTTCACTGCATGATTCGGCTGGCGCTGTGGAACCGCCGGTTTCTGGTTCTTCGCCATTCAACGCTGCATCGAAGCGGCAGGCATCTTCAGCAACGGCGGGATCGTTGGCACATACCGAGGGGTGGTTGGCCGACGTCGCGTCACTGCTGGCGTTGCAGCTTCCTGATGGAGTGCTATCCCCAACGGATTCAGTCATGATCGGCTCCTGCGGGTGAGGGCTGGCTCTGTTGAAGTCACTCTACTCAGCAGTGGGTAGGGCCGACAATAGGGCATTCGTAGGATAACGTTGGTTATAGGTTAGACGCCCTGCAACGCTTCTGACTTTGGTGGTAAGCCATTCAGTGTAGGTCGACGGCTGTATTTACCGGATACCGATTTTCTAATCCAATAGTTCAACGATGCGCCCTAGGGTCCAATGCTTTGGTCTGGTTCGGTTTTATCCCTGCTCAGCGCCGACCTGCGGCCATCTATCGTCAGTCGTCGCCGACCCGGTTGCCTAGCCGCATACAGGAGCTTACCCATGTACGCTGATACCGCTGAACCCGTTGCCACCCCAGACCTCCCGCTGCCTGATTCTGGATCTTCAGAAGAAGGAGTCGATAGCAGTCTGCCGCCACCCGATGAAGATGTTGAACGGTTTACCAATCCCGACAACTCATCGTCTGCCAGCGGTTTTCCCAAGGGGGCCGATCAAGATATACAAGACGCTACCAACCGGGTCTTGCAACAGCAACTAAACACTGATCCAAACTCGATTGATGAAAGGGTTACTGATACCGCAGGGCAAATTGGTGAGGGTTTTGTTGACTCAACCCGTGAACGGGTTGCCGGAGCAGTTGACACGTTTCAGGATGTGTTGGACCCCGACCAAGCCATCGCCGATCTCAACAGCGACGGCGACCGCGCGGTGTTCGGGTTGACCCTGGAAACCAAGACAACGGTGCCCTTGCCGCATGTCCCGCCCGGCACCGGTTTAAAAACTCAGAACGGTTATCAGATTGTCGTAGAACAGGTTGGCGACTCACAGACCCCGGGCGTCGTCGAAGATACTAATGTGCAGTACGAGGTGACCTTCGGCAAAAAATTGCTGGGCGGGTTATTCAATAAACAGGAGTTAGTACCAGGGAGCGTAGAAGGCACGCTGGAAACGAATTTTTATACCGCCGATGAAGTGACGATGACCTTTGAAACCCGCGAAGAAGCCGCCGAGGCAGTGCGTATTTTGCAGCAAGTGGCCTTGGAAGACTCCGTGCGCATCGCAGGCAGCATTGCTAGCACTACTAATCCTACCACATCACCGGGTGATGTCGCTGGTAATCCGTTGGCGGAGGATCCCAATGCCAGTGGTTCTAACGGACCGTTACCGAACGGCAGTGGTCCGCTTGGCTTGCCCGGCCCGGCGGATATAATTGCCGATCAAGTGGCCCCCTCGGAAGCGGATCGTGCGTTTCTACAAGAGCATATCACCAGCTATTCGACCACGGTCGGTGCGCAAGAGCGGGCGGCGGTGGGCGCATCCTTCCAACGCCTCGGTATTGAAGCCCGTTTCGATGTGCACCAGGAGATGGTGCGCACAGTTGAGTTGCCACAGGGTAATGAGCCGGGTCGCCTGACGTACACCGTCGCCGGTGATTTTGATGTTAGCTCAAAACAAAAACTCAAGGCGGCTGAACTGCAACTGCCTGGCGGTGCCGGCAAGGTCGGTTATACGCCACAGAATATTGCCGATCACGCCAATGTCAGCGGTGAAATCAGCTTGAGTTGGGAGCTGACCAGCGACCCCACCACTAGCCCGACAAATGGCCGTCCGATTCCAGAAGTGGACTTGTTGCGCAATGGTGATTTGGGTCGTCCTGATCAGATCGCCTTTCAGGGGCAGATAGAAGTAGCGCAGCCGCCGTTTATCGATGTGGAACGCACTGACCTGGAGAGGACTACGCTGGAAGTCAGTCTGGACAATCCGACCGAGAATGCAGCGCCGGTGTTTAACGATCTGATCAACGGCGACTGGGAAGGTGCGCTGCGAAATATGGGAGAAGATTTCCAAGTCAGTGCCACTCAAGAAACCATTGAACGAGACGGCTATAAGCAGCAGCATGAAGTCGGTTTTTCGGCAGCCCGCAGCACGATCGGTTTCAAAGTGTCCGCCATTGCTGAAGCGGGTAACGACGATGTGGTTGCACGTACCACTATAGACGCTGATGGCAACCAATTGGCCGATCAGTTATATGGCCGACAACTGGTCGTCGTGCCGCGCGATGGTTTGAATGTCCGTGCTGCACCGGGAGTGGAGAACGATCAGGTCGGCACTTTGTATCACGGCACGTTCTTGCGCGGTAATGGTAATACTCAGGTTGATGCCCAAGGAATGGAATGGGTGGAAGTGCAGGGCCGAGATGTCAATGGTCAAGATGTTCAGGGCTGGGTGACGTCGCAGTACGTAGAACCCCATGCTGAGGGCGCTATGGGCGATACGGGACGCATCAATCCTGACCTGGATGCGGAAAACTATCAGACGCATCAGGTCCAACCCGACGATAATCTGTGGGATATCGCCGAGCAATACGATGCCGATTTCCAGGAATTAGTAGACTTAAACTCGGAGCATCTGATTGATCCCAGCATGGTCTTCGCCGGTGATAGCGTCTATATTCCGGGCACCGGTCAACCGGTTCAACCGTCAACACCCTCGGAGCCATCCAATCCATCCAGCCCAGCTAATCCGTCCAACCCATCCCATCCGTCAGCACCTTCAGCCGAGAGTCCAGCGCCATCTGCGCCGAACGATTCTGCACCGTCGGAAACAGCTCCTACCAATCCATCCGGTTCGGATTCCACGCCTGCTAGCCCCTCTGAGCCGTCCCCCCCCGATCAGGATAATCCGAGCAGCTCTAGTAGCGATGCTAATCCACCCACTACCCAGACAACACCTGAGGAGCCTCCACCACAGGGTTCAGCTGAGGATGCGGAAGTCGCTCCAGTTCCTGCCGATCCAACCCGGCCAACAACGGATCAGATTCTGCAGGACTATCAAGTCGCCACCGATCCGGGCGGTATAGTTGAGTGGCAACCCTCGGGGTTCACCGGCTTTGTAGCCGATGTGATGGGCAAAGGTGATCAGACGGTACATTGCACCGCCACCGAAGCCGAGATGTTGGATGACCTGAATATTTTCCAATTAAAGGGGATGACGGAGAGTTTTGATCGAGCCTACAGTGAATCGGAGCAACGGTTTGCGATACCCGAAGATATTGCCAACCAACGCCGCAGCGATTTCCCTCCGGGCGAACAGGGAGACCGGGATTACGCGACTTGGGTCAATAATGATGGTCAACGTGACGCCTTTCGTCATGCCTATTGGAATGCCATGATGACTGACCGCATGGGTGTTGAGTTCACTGAGGCGTTTACCACCGCCCATGAGGGAGCGCCGGGTAATCCTGCGGATCGCGAGGCAATGGATCTTTATAACAATGAACTGGGACGGCGTATTGCTGAGGAAAATCCCGATGCCTCGGATGCCGAACTAGCCCAGTTAGTGTTCGATGCGATTCAGAACGGTGAAGCACTTGTGATTGACGCTGGCGGTGAACTTGCCTGGAGCGACCAGGTGCCGGTTTGGGGCCATGGTCAAGCCGACGATGCGCCTGATCCGGGCGGCAATCCTCCACCTGTGGCCGATACGGAGAGTTGATGAAATAACCAACAATTGCAACGGCCTATATCCTGCCTCCTATTGCTGATACCTTTCGCAAACAGAGGCGGGGTTAGGTGACTGCCAAACAGAGGCAAATAGTCTGAGATGAGACTCAAGATACTGAAAATTGCAGGCGTTGTTACCGGGCTGGCGGTGCTCAGCGCCTATCTATTCCTTGATATCTTTGCAAGTGAAAGCGCTATGAAATTTGACCAAGCGATGTGGAAGTCAGCCTGGCAGACACCTACGTCTGACTCCAGTGGTTCTGAAGTTAAAAAATATCCGCGCAAAGCGATGCTGGATGATTTAATGAATGGTCCATTACTCGCTCCCGGGGTGAGTAAATCCGCCGTGATTGAATTACTGGGGCAAGGCAAGACATTTTACGATGGCAAAGTATTAAGCTACTTGATCGGACCAAGCGACTGGAGTGTCGATTTCAATAACCTAGTCATTGAGTTCGACGCTAACGAAAGACTGGCCAAACGTTATCTATGGGCCTACGATTCGCCGCCGCCTTTATCCCAACCAAGGTAGCTAAATCTCACCCCTACCAGCCGCTCAGTGAGTACGACCGTGTCGCATAGCAGGTTAGCTTTGAGTGCTACGCACGATGTCTCTGCAAATTGGTGTCTTCGGTAAAATGGTGTTCGGCAATTAGCGCGGCTTGGGTTCGGTTGGTAACGCCAAGTTCACGGAAAATTGCCATGCAATGGATCTTGACGGTGCCTTCCGCCATGCTCAGGGAACGGGCGATTTCCTTATTGGATTTGCCCTTTCTGATGAGCTGCAAAACATCCTCTTGGCGGGGCGTTAGCCGGTAAGGGTTCTGGGGAGCTTGTGTAGAGGCTGTGTAATCGCTAATTTGTACGACGTTAGAGTTGTGCTCAGCAGATTCCACGGTGTCGCCGAGCACCTTGAATTTGGTAGGTACATAAATAGCTCCGGCCAGCGTAGCACGCAAGGCATGCACTAATCCGTCCCAGGTAAATGATGTCGATACATAACCACGTGCTCCGCTGGCAATAGCATGTTGAATATCCTCAGGAGCTTCAGAATTGGCCAGTACCAAAATAGGCAAATTCGGCTGTCCATGCGCAATAGCGACTAAGGGATGCCAGCCTTGGGTGGTCAAATCTACAATCAGTATCGCCACGGCTAAGTCGCTATTGCAATCCAGCAGTCGCAGGGCTTGATCCAAATCTGTAGCCTCCAAAATGGCTGGATGTTCCTCCAACTGATCGAATAGATGATGCAAGCTGTCCCTAAGCAACGTCTGCTCCCCAACAATCATCAGCTTCATACGGATTTCTCCTCTTTCATCAATGCGGGTCAGCGGTATTCAGCACAACACAGTGTCGTTATCCACTGATAGGTTCCGCATCGATAGCTAGCGGCTCTCGCACTCATGTACTCGGTTACCCCAAGCCTGGGAGGCTTGTCACCAGTGAGCCTGAAAGTTCATAGCAAATGCTATGTTCTGGATCTTCAATTGCGATTTTCATTGATCCATTAACTAAGGAGGTTCCTGAGACTAAGAAAGTTAGTAGTCACTTGCAAAAGTTCACACAGTTAAATACTGCTGCCAGATGGAGAGTGGTAAAAACTCACTGTGTGAGCGCAGTTGATTAAACATCACCCAACGTCACTGAATAAACAATTTTTGTCGCTTAATGGCGACATAAAAATAATCCCCTATTAACAAATTCAAAAAATACTCATATCTACTGAGGAAACCGTTTTGTCGCTTAATGGCGACAATTCTTTGTGGGCATATCCTGGTGAAAGAAACTCATCGCAAGCAATTGATAATAAAAGATATAGTGAATTATTAATCATCATATTAAACCACAAAAAAACAAATTTTAATCAGTATTGTTACAACAAAAATATCTCAAATAATAATGACAGTTTTATGAGAATACTGTTAAACGAATAGAGCTTATTGCTTTGGTCATATAACCACGGCTCTATTTCTCTGATTGGTTTCAGTATTTATTATTTATGCTGTTTTAAAGAGGGAATTTAATTGACCCAGATCAAATTGAAGATAACGCCATCGCCGTTGATCCCACTTGGGCCACTTCATGGCCATTCGCTGATAAAGCAGATGATTCAGTTCGGATTGCAGCAGCGTTCTTGTGCGAGGCAACTGTCGTCCCAGCGAAGGTGCGAATTATGAGCAATTGTCAACTGGCATCCAGTCCGCTTCCGCTGACCGCAGCAAGCATACCTGACGTACGGATTCAACCATTGCAACTTCCCACAATATCGCGTGACGCGTTGGCCATGCGCAATCGCCTTGCCGCTTGCTCATGGCCACTGTCAGTGACTATTGACGACGACGTCTATCAGTTGCAGCTGTTGCCGGATTTCACGCTGAGCAATTGGCAGCCCGCTGTCGTGTTGCGTATTACCTTTGGCCAGCATACCGGTTGGCTGTTGTGCAGCGATTTTCCGCTATCAGAGCGCTGGAGAAACTATTGCCAGGCGGTGGAATTGGCTGAATTGCCGGACGAACTGCGCACGATGATTGCCGAAGCCGCTTTGGCTCCGGTGTTGGAGATGGGCGAACGTGGCTTAGGTGTTCCGATACATATCGTTGAGTGGCCTACACACCACATTTCCGTTCCCAAGCTCATTACGATCGGCTTTGCCCTGCGCGACAGGCTCGGCAACCAAGTTACCGGTGCGCTACTGGGCGAAGAAACCCTACGGTCATTAGCGTTACAAGCGCTAGAAAGTTGGCCGCTGCCACCGCAGGAACACTGGGATAAGTTGCTGATCAGGTTGCCTTGCGAGGTTGGTGATACGCGCTTGACGGTATTGGAATTGGCCCAACTCAGCTTAGGTGATGTCCTGTTATTAGCCCATTGTCGTTATCTGAAAGATCGTTCTGTAACAGTACGTACCACGTCTCATTCAGCGCTACATACGCGCTTTTACAGCGGTAAATGGATTATCGAACCTTTCCCTCAGGAGACCCCACTTGTGGAACAAAATATACCCCTGGTTGATACCGATGAATTGACAGTCCCGCTGACCTTCACCATCGGTGAGATGGCCATATCTCTTGGCGAACTGCGTCAACTGCAGCCGGGCTACGCGTTCGAACTGGAACGCGGGCTTGAGCGTTTAGTAACAATCCACAGCAATGGCCAACGGCTCGGAGTCGGCGAACTGATAAAGATCGATGGCCGCGCCGGGGTGCGGATTGTAGAACTAGTGGGACGCTTTCCCGATGGATAATCTACCCAACCCCATAGTGCTGGCTGCCGGTCTTGCCATTCTAGGATTAGCTCCGTTCATCGCGATCATGGTGAGTTCATTCGTCAAGCTGGTGGTAGTGATGTATCTGGTGCGCAATGCACTGGGCGTTCAGCAGGTGCCGCCTAATCTGGCCATCAACGGGTTGGCAATCATTCTCTCGCTCTACGTGATGGCACCTGTCGGTATCGCCATGCACGATAGTTTCACCGCTCGCAATGTTAGCTTGGACGATATACAAAACCCGGCCTTGTTCAGTGCGGTGCAAGACAGCGTCGAGCCGGTGCGCGATTTCCTGAAAAAGCATTCTGATGCCGATGAGCGAAGTTTTTTCGCCCGTACCACCAAGGATATTTGGCCCCAGCCCTACGCCGAGCAGGTCAATGACGAGCATTTGCTGGTGCTGTTACCGGCATTCACGGTCAGTGAACTTAGCGCAGCCTTCGAGGCCGGATTTTTGCTGTATCTACCGTTTCTTGCCATCGATTTGATCGTCTCGAATGTGCTGCTGGCGATGGGCATGATTATGGTATCGCCGATGATGATTTCACTGCCTTTCAAGATTCTGTTGTTTGTATTGGCCGATGGCTGGACTCGCCTGATTCACGGCCTAGTGCTGAGCTACCAATAAACCCATGAACGATGAAGACATCATCTTCCATGCCTCGCAAGCGCTGGTACTGGTGCTGCAATTATCGCTGCCGGTGATTATTGCCGCCACGTTAGTCGGTCTGCTGGTGGGCTTATTTCAAGCCTTGACCCAGATTCAGGAGCAAACCCTACCGTTTGGATTCAAGCTGGTGGCAGTCGTCATCACCCTGTTAGTAACCGCCCGCTGGTTTGGCATCGAATTGCAGACGTTTACCATCAATATGTTCAACCTGCTGTCTTCGGTTCCTTTGTGACCGAGCTATTGCTTGATATTCAGGGTTGGTTGCTGGCCCTAACCCTGGCGTTGCCCCGTATGCTGACTGTGTTTACGGTGTTGCCATTTCTCGCCGAACCGGTGCTGCCCGGCCTGATCCGCACCGGCATCTGCATCAGCCTAACGGTGGTCGTGTTGCCGCTGGTGGATACCCAGTTGGCGGGCGTTACCCTAGGCGCTACCGCTTTCATCGTATTAATTGCCAAGGAAACTATTCTGGGGCTGCTGATCGGCTATTTAATCGGGCTGGGATTCTGGACAGTGGGCTCGGTCGGTTCGTTTATCGATAATCAGCGCGGGGCGCTCAGTGCTCAATTATTCTACCCGCTGGTCGGCGAACAAACCTCTCCGCTCGGTGGGTTTTTGACCCAGACCATGGCGACCTTGTTATTCGCTAGCGGTGGGTTTCTTAGTCTAATGCAGCTTCTTTATCTCAGTTACGTCAGTTGGCCGGTGCCCTCGTACTACCCGATGTTTAACTGGGCAGCGGTAGGATTTCTGCTGGAGCAAATGGATTTGTTGATGTACGTGATGCTGTTGCTGGCCGGCCCGGCCGTCATCATCATGTTATTAGCCGAATTGGGTATGGCGTTGATCGGACGCTTTGTGCCGCAGATCAATGTATTTCTGCTCGCCATGCCGGTCAAGAGTGCCCTCGCCCTGCTGTTATTAGTGCTGTATATGACTGCAATGCTGCACTACGTACGCGATGGGTTTTGGCAGTATCCGGGGTTGCTCAACGTATTGGAAGAACTACTGCGATGAGCGACGATAAAAGCAGTAAAACTGAAAAGCCAACCGACAAGAAGTTGCGCGATGCCCGCAAGAAAGGCCAAGTGCCACGCAGCAAGGAAATCGTCTCTACCGTACTGTTGGCGATGGGAGCAGTTTATTTGTGGCTAAGCTGGGAATGGCAGTTGGCGCATTTAGTCGAGTTGATCCAGGCACCTGCTAACCTACAGAGCTACGCCTTCCATGACGCTCTTAAACAGCTACTTGATTTGGTCACACAGGACTTTATCCTGCTGCTGGCACCCCTCGTGGTCACGATCATTCTGGGCGGATTAGTCGGGAATATCATGCAATTCGGCGTGCTGTTCGCCAGTGATTCGATCAAACCAAAATTCGACAAAATCAGCCCGATCAATGGCTTCAAACGGATTTTTTCGGCCAAGCATTTGCTGGAAACGTTGATTGCAGCCGCCAAGGTGTTGGCGATCTCCGGTTTGCTAGCCTGGATCATCGTCGGCAGCCTGCGCGAGTTGGTGCACGACGTATCGGCCTGCGATGTCGCGTGTCTCAAAACACTATTAGAAATCATGGTGCAGCGACTGATTCTAGCTTTGCTGCCGCTGCTGATCGTGTTATCGGTAGCAGATTATGTGTTGCAGCGTTCCCATTTTATTAAAGAACAAAGAATGACTAAGGACGAGGTCCGGCGAGAGTTCAAGGACACGCAAGGCGACCCATTAATTAAAGGGATGCGCCGCCGCCAGCAACGGGAAATCGGCGACAGCGATCTACGCCAAAAAATTAGAAATACCCGGGTTCTGATTACCGATTCCGGGGTAATCGCGATCGCGCTCCGCTATGAAAAAGGCGTTACTCCTCTACCGCTGATTCTGGCTATGGGCAAGGGCACGATGGCCCGGCAGATGATGGATGTGGCCGGCGTTGAGAACATTCCGGTAGTGAACGATCCCACATTGGCACTGTTGCTATTGACTGAAGGCACAGTTGATCAATACCTGCCTTCGGTTGCGGTAGAGCCCGCGGCTCGGGTTATTCGACGGACACCGGAAGTATCGCAAACGACGAAGCACTGAGGTGGACATCACCGCTACCGTCTGATTGAACTATGAGCCTTGATAAGGGGGTGAACGCATGCGACGAAAAAATTCTCATTGAGTGATGAATAAGCGGTTTTTGACAGATTGAATCGATTTAAACCATTCTGGAGACACAATTATGATTCCTTCAACTTCCCCGACTCAAACAGCGGCAAGCTTTGTCACTGATCAGATTTCCTTTGATGACCCGGAAGCCCAGCAAGGCGCACAAATAGGTGAAATCGCCGGCACAGTGGCTGGCTTTGCCTTTGGCGGTCCGGTCGGCGCTGCTGTCGGCGGTGCTTTAGGTAAGATCGCGGGTGGACTTGTCGGCGGGATTTTCTGAGCGATAAGCGCTGTCAAGATCGTGTTGGCGGAATCAGTTTTGGTTCCGCTAACGCTTTTGGGCATTGCAGACAGTATCGGTAGTTGCCGTTATCATTTGTTCATCCAATTCGTATATATCACGTATTGTAAACTGCTGTCGGTAGGATTGGCCAGTTGACTTGAGCGACGGGTCATGCCGCAGATGGATTAACCCGTTTCGGGTAACATGTGATCGGTTTCTGCTTGTTCTCTCTCCGCAGGCGTCATAATTCTTCGCCGATGGCTTTGATATAGTATTTGGAACGTTGTGCCAGTTCATCACGTCTTTTTCGCGTTTCCTCGACGATCGAGTCTTTCCACATTTCTTTAGACCTCACATAGTTGCCGTGTGGTGCAGGTGGTTGGTGGAGTGTATTCTGTTTTCACAGAAATAGTATCCGCCATTCAAACCTAGATTCGTGATCACCCGTTTAATCACCCGTTTTAACCCCTGCATAAAGCACTATAACTAACGAAATAGTCCCTCTGCGCTAATGCCATAGCTCTATTTTGCGGCATCCAGAATTTCTCTAAGATCACTCACAACCAATCAGTGAGGACGAAGCGATGAGTAAAGCAGTCGGTGCCGCCATAGGGGTCCTGCTCAGCCTAGTTCAAGTGCAGGCTGCCGAATTGCAGTGGTCAACACAGCCTTACTCGCATTACTCCGATCAGGAACCTTTGCGCGATGTCTTGAAAAGTTTGGTTGCTACTCAAGGCATTCCGGTTGTCATCAGCGGCCAAATTGAAGATATCGTCAACGTGCATTTCGAGCAAACTCAACCCGGCGAAATTTTCTCCCGCTTGGTCGATGCCTACAAATTGACCTGGTACTACGACGGGCAAGCGCTTTACATCTATCCGATGGACGAGGTGCATACTGCCACTTTGCAACTCAAACACGCCAGTGTTAAGGAATTTAGCGACTCGCTGGATCGTTTGGGGGTAATTGATTCGCGCTTTCATTGGCGGGTTTCAGAACCTGACCGGTTGATCTATTTCGCTGGTCCCAAGCGCTTCGTCAGTCTGGTTATGGAAATGGCCAAAGTCTTTGATGCCGAAGACGGTCCGGCGGCTGGCTTGGTTTACAAATGGGTCAATGAGGAAGGCGTCATTAATTACACGACTGCCCCACCATCTGAACTCACCGCGATGATTGCGCCGGTTAAAACTATCCGTTTGCAAGATGGCCCGGTGACTTCCGACAACATTACCATCGGCAAGACCATACCCCTGGTCGGTCCTGGTGATCCTCCCCTCATCGGCCCGGCACTGTCGCAAGCCCGTGCATTGCAAGCGGCCAAGCGCTAGTTGCACGCCTGCGGGACACGAGACAAGATCATGGAAAACGAGTCATTCACCTTCCTCATCAAAATCTACTCTGGTCCCCATGCCGGTGCGGAGATTCAACTGCAACGCGGGGTTTACGTCCTCGGCCGAGCAGCGGACTGCGACATCGTTTTGAACGACGCGGCAATTGCCGAACGCCATCTTGAATTGATTGTCGATGTGGCCGGCATCAGCGGGCGGTTATTAGCAAGACCAGGGTATTACCAGGGCCGAGAACTCACACAAACCAACTTAACCGTAGGCTGGCACCAAGTCATCACGCTGGGGACAACCCACTTTTGCTGCGGCCATCCGGGTCAAGACTGGCCGATTATCCAATTGCCGCAGTTACAGGGCACTCAGCCCACTGCAGAGTGCAAAGAGGATACTCATGCTGCCGATTCCGATGCCGTCGCATCTGCATCGACACAACCGACAGAGTCGGTGTTTAGTAAATCAACCGAAATAACTCAAATGCGCCGTTTGCTGACCCATCGCCGCCTTTCTTTCGGTGGTGTTTCAACGCTGTTTGTCGGTGGCCTGCTGGTGTTCAGTATGGGTAATACCTATCCAGTGCGCTCAATAGTGAGCACCCCCACTCCCGCCGAACAAGTTCGTTATCTCACCGAACAGCTTGGATTGGAGCAAATCCAGGTCGCCGAAACCAATAAAAAGCTCAAGGTGAGTGGTTACGTTGAAAGCGCCGCACAGAAGACGGCGCTGGAAGATGCTCTGCAGTCGCTGGATACGCCACTGCAACAACACATTTGGATTACCGACGAATTGGCCGACTCGGCCGCTGCGGTTTTGGAAGCCTTAGGTATTGAAGACCTGCAGATCAAGGCCAATACATCTGGGGAATTAGTCATGCAGGGTTACGTCGGGGACGAAGCCTTGTGGCGTACTAGCTTGAACACCCTACGCCAGGACATACCGGGCGTCCGCACCATCAATGATAGCGCTGTGGAAACCGCTGCAATGCGTGCCGAACTATTGCGGAGCTGGTTGCGCGACCAGTCTATCAACAACTTGTTAACCGTCACTGTCGAGGGCGATCAGCTGCATGTGAAAGGCACGCTGGGGAGTCAGGAGTTACTGGCATGGGGTAAGGTGCAGCAACGGTTTCGCAGCCGTTACGGTCACCATCCTGTCGTCCAGGCACGCATCCATGAAACCCGTAACGCCATCGAAATAGACATCAAAAGCGTCAGTGTCGGCGCTACCGCCTTTTTCATTACCAAAGACGATCGCCAGTACATGGAGGGCGCTCGTTTGCCTAACGGCTATTACATCAAAACCATTGCCCACGATCGTATCGTACTGACCCGCAATAACCGCGACTATGCCTACTACCTGGGAGGCAAATGATGGAACAGCAACCGGCTTATCTCGATATTGAATTGGCTTTGCAAAATGACACTAACGGTGTCTACCAGCGCCAACTGGTCGATGAATTCCGCAGTAATGCGCAGCTGATCCGGCAAGAATTGAATCGAGGCGTCAACCCGACCCAATATCAGCGCCTTGACCAGTTGTTAAAGGCGCTGGATGCCGCCAGCAACGCCGTCGAAGAACTGGGACCGCGCCTGCGTGCCCGCGGCTAACATGATGTTGCACTGCCTATCGGTTTTCAGGAATGCGCGCGGCGTGCCGCGCGGCGAGGATGGCCACCGGACAGCACCCGGCGCCGCTGTGAATGGGACGGTCACAAGCCCCCTGCCCAGCTGTGGTGACTCCATTTCGCAGTTCACTGATCCATTGAATCGTAACTAACAGAGGAAACGACCATGGCTGATATCGCTGGCTTTCAAGCAACTGCTGACCAACTGCTCGCCGACCAGATCGCAATGCAGGAAATCGGCATGACCTACAGCTCCGAATCCACCAATGAAAAAACCAAGTTCGATACGGTGATGTCCGGTATCGAGCGCCAGGGTGCCATTGGTGAATCGATTTCGAAGTTGAGCAATACCCAGTCCCAGCAAATCACCCAGTAATTGCTGATTGGGACGGCGACGATCCCCTGCTGCTTAGCGAGCCGATGCATAATCGGGTGGGCAGCAGGGTTACTGAATGAACATCCATGGCTTACGAGGAATCACTCCGGTGGAAATACCTGCTGAACTGCTGAGAACCCTATCCCAAGTCGGCTACATGGCGTGCTTCAAAGGACTGGTCCAGGAAGGGCAAGTGATCATGGACGGGATTCGAGCCATGCGAACGCAACAAGTCCCGGTATTGATCGGTGTGGCTATCGCCCGTATCAGTGGTAGTTGCTACGACGAGGCGATCGCATTGTTGCGCAATGAAGTATTGCCGGTTGAACCTGACAACATGACAGCTAAATGCTTTCTCGGCCTCGCATTAAAACAGGTCGGCCAGACCACCGAAGGCAATCGCTTGCTGGAGGAGGTGATTAGCCGGGGTAATGTTGATGAGCAGACCATCGCTAAAGCGTATCTGCTCCCCTGATTCGCGAGACGCGTTCGGCGGCCTCGGCACTGCCGGGCCAGTATAAACGCGAAGGCGGCACCATGTCCGAATCGATTGCAGCGGTCCAAGCCATTGCCGAAGCGACCCTTAGGCAGGAGCAATGGACTTCCCCCTCACCACCCCAAGCTACTGATACAGCGCAGTTTGAAGCCACTCTTGAGGCTCCGGCTGAAGCTGATATAGTGCCCCCGGTCGACGATATCGTGGTAACTGAACCCACCGGCAAAGCTGGCGAATTCAGCGATAAGCTGATGAACGGCATCGTGCAAATGGATCAAAATTACCAGAAAATCATGGATCGGTTATTCGAATGGCCCAGTTTCAGAACCTATCTGCAACAACAGTCGCCAAGCGCTGGCGCAGATCAAGTAGTCCATCACAATACGCTGGACACCGGTATTAATCCATCAGCCGATTTCGACACCTACATGGATAAGACCATTGCCACCGACATCACTGCAGATACCACTCCCATACACCACAGCAACCTGAATACCGATGAGACAGCGGCAGCTATTGAGGAATTCTCCGATAGGCTACACGCAATTCAAGAGCGCAACAAGGCGACGTATGAAGCCGGGCTTGAGTATTCAGGCGAATCGACGCGTTGGTATCTGAGCACGGAGTTCTGGTTAACCAAGGTCCGCATTTTGACGTCGGCTGTTTCCCAGACCAGCCAAGGCTTGACCACCTTATTCCGTAGCGGAGGCTGATGCCCGCGCCGCAACCGGGCCAACCACCGCTTGTTTGCATGCACCGCCCAACCGGGCTCAAATAGGCCCATTAGGAGACGTCAGAAATGAATGTAACTGTATCGACAACGGTATCTTTCTCCACTAACCAGCCGTCTATGCTAACTCAGAATGGTTCGGGCATGACCGACCCGTTGTTTAACAACGGCACGACTGCGCAAAGCAATGTA
Source organism: Candidatus Competibacteraceae bacterium (assembly GCA_036351435.1). Taxonomy (GTDB): domain Bacteria; phylum Pseudomonadota; class Gammaproteobacteria; order Competibacterales; family Competibacteraceae; genus JAAUQA01. The sequence goes on along the minus strand of JAZBPA010000308.1, from coordinate 19,970 downwards.
TTGCTAGACGAGCGTGCGCCGACTAGTAGTTATCGAGGCGTTTTCGACCGAATTTCCGGTTCGATCAGCGGCGATGGCGAGATCGGCGAGCTGTTTTCTGAATTATCCGAGGCCGCCGATGAACTGGACGAACTAGCCGATCAACTGCGCGGACAACAAAACAGCGGCGCATTCGACGAAGTGGAAGCCGCCATAGATCAACTCAAAGCGGCGCTCGATAAATTGAGCGATGACCCGGGCGACAGCGAAGCGATGATGGATGCGAAATACGCCGCCATCGAATTGAAACGGACCGTGGCTGGGTTGGAAGGACAGATCCCGGATGACGCCTTCGAAACGCTGCAAAACGCTGTCGATGAGTTCGAGGATGCTACCGATGCCTTCCTGCGCGCGCCGTATCGAACCGATGGTGCCGATATTTTGAAAGAGGCCCTACCGGAGATGCTGGATAAGCTGGAAGGCGTAACCGACGCATTGCAACAACTGAGTAACGAACCGTCCAGCAGCCAGGATCAATCGACCAGTGCATCTGACAGTGCTCCCAGCACAGCGGTGCAAAGCTTGCTTGAAGCGGCCGAGGAATTAGATGATTGTTGTGATCGACTCAAAGGTGAATTGAGTGGCGAAGAATTCCGCGCCGTAGAACAAGCGATCGACGAGTTGCGGGCCGCCGCCGAACAGCTGGCGCAGAATCCTGATGATCCCGAAGCCGGACAGGCATTCGAAGCGGCTGCCCAACAACTGAAGGAAGCCGTCGAGGGGCTTGAAGATGCGACCGATCCCGGTTTCTTGAACGATAACGGCATTTACAAGGCGCTGCAACACGCTGCCGATCAGTTCGAAAAGGCGGCCGATGCGCTAAACATCGGTTCTGATCGGTCGCCCGAGGCATTGGCGGACAAGATGGACGCTGTGACCGAGGCATTGCGCGAAGTCACCGATAATCTGGAAAACCTCGGTACGTCAGACAGCAGCACTACCAGCAGGGCTTCTGACGGTTCCTGGCAGGTTGATCAGGAGAACAACACCATTCAGCTGGATAATGGTTATGAATTGAGTTTCGATAATGATCGTCAGTCCTGGCACATCAAAGATGCTGACGGCAATGAAGTGAATATCTGGGGCGACCCGCACGTCAAAGAAAATGACGGCGGTAAGTGGGACTTTAAGCAAGATTCCACCTTTGTCCTGGATGACGGTACCAAGATCACGGTACACACTCAGCCCAGAGATAACGGCACGACTGTGACCGATACGGTGACCATCACCAAGGGCGACCAAGCTATCCAGGTAACTGGGGTCGCTGATAACAATGTGCAGATCAGCGACGTCATGAACAATGGCGAAGCGCTTGATGCTGCGCACAATGATGGCTACGTCTTCTATGAAGAAAACGGCGTAGATGACTGGACCAATGCGGATGGCGATGTCATCACCTCCAATCAGGCTATGGGTAACGCTTTACAGAATGAAGTCGAGGTGGTCGAGCGTTAATCGTCTGTTACCTTTGCTATGCCTCCGCCATATCGACCTGGATAGCGTTATCAAGACTCGCCGTAAATACCTCCCTGTAGGTTCGACTGCGGTATCCCTACCGCAGACGGTCTTGATAATCGCATCCGGGTCGTTTTCGTGTTGTGGCGCGACGTGGGCAAATCATACCTTTGACTGCGGCAGGACCCAGCCATGAACTGTTTACAGCGTTGCTTATCAAAAGGCCAATTTTGCAAACGAGCCATCTTGTGCATATTGCTGTTGGCAATCGTCCTGCTGACAGGCTGCAAAATGGAGTTGTACAGCCAGTTACCGGAGCACGATGCTAACGATATGATGGCGATTTTGCTGCGCAACGGCATCAATAGCGAGAAAATCCGGGAAAAGAAAACTGGCACTTTCGCCATTCATGTTCAGCAGGGACAGATGCCGACAGCGATGGCGTTACTCAAAGAGCAGGGGTTTCCGCGGGAGAAACATGCCAGCATTAAAGATTTGTTCAAAAAAGAAGGTTTGATTTCCTCGCCGTTGGAAGAACGCATTCGATTTATCTATGGACTATCGCAGGATGTGCAGGAAACGCTGTCGCGGATTGATGGCGTGATCACCGCTAGGGTCCATATCGTGCTGCCGGAAAATGACCCCTTTACCGATCAAGTCAAACCATCCTCCGCTTCTGTGTTCATCAAATATCTGCCGGAAAGTCACCTGGAAGACATCAAGTCCGAGATCAAGCTGATTGTCGAGAAGAGCATTGAGGGCTTGAGCTATGACAAGGTATCGGTGGTCATGTTACCCGCCGATATTCCAGAAATCCCTGGACAAGGTGGCATAGTGGTCGGGATGACGGAGCTGAATAATCTGAAGGCCATGATCTGGGGGCTGGGCGGGATGCTGATAGTGGCACTTGCTGGGTGTGGCTATTTGGGTTGGCGACTCTATCGTCAAACACCCAACGATCCTAAAGCAATTGGAAGTGCGACTTCTAAAAAGCGTTCTGCACAAACGTTAAACCTATCCTGGCGTCGGCCGAATGCCCAAACTAGAAATCACCGCAGTGCCTGATCGGGCACTGCTCGCAGCGGTTTGTGAGTTCAATCTGCTGCCCAGCCAGTATCTGCATGACAGTTGGCTAGAATCACTGCCACACGGCAACTTGCTAGCCCAATTAACAGCTTGCTCAAGGGTCGGAGCACAACTGTCGCAGTATTTATTGCAGCAATTTGGATTGCCTGATCAGTATTGTTTTGCGATTGAAGAACCGCTGCTGCGCATCGCGCTATTGCCGGAAGCGGATATTGCCGCACTGGTGCTCCATGCCGGCCTGTGTCGCTATAGTCGGCAAATCCAGCACACCGTGTTGCGTCAGGAGGTACTAGCGCTGCGTGAGCAGCTGGGCGAAGAGGCCTATTTGTTCGCCCTAAAACGTGCGCCGTTTTTAGCCCCACCGCTGGAAAATTCCACTGATCCGGCCTGGCAGGCAGATCACTGTCGTGAGCACACATGGCGCGCCGGTATCGGCTGTCTGAGCAGCGCATTCAGCGGCCAAGCACCAGCCTTAGTACAACGCCTGATGATGAAGTTGCCCCGGCACTGGCAAGCTGACATGGCCGATCCACCCTGGTGGCTGAGTCAACACCAAGCAAAAATGCTACTCGGTAAACTGATGATCGAATTAAAAACGACAGAGCATAGCCATGCCGATCTTTCTCAGACGTAAGTCAGTCATACCGGAACTCGCCCCCGGCCTACGGGTGCTGAAGGTGGATGCCTATGGTGAGTATGAACAAGCCAGCGCGGTGTTAGCGCAAGCGCAGCGAGACGCGGCGCAACTACGCGAGGATGCGGAAACCGCGTATGCCGAAGCCAAGCAACGGGGTTATCAGGACGGGCTTGCTGAGGGCCAAGAAAAGGCATCACAACATATTTGGCAGCTCAGCACTGCAACCGCCGAGTATTGGGCCGATCTCGAACGTCAATTGGCGTCGATTATCATGGACGGTATACGTCGAATCCTGGGTGAGTTCGACCAGGAGACCAAAGCGCTCGCCGCAATCAGCAATGGGTTGCAACTGCTGCGCCGTGATCAGCGGGTTACATTACGTATCGCACCGTCAGCAGAAGCTGGGCTGAGAAAACGGCTTGCCGAATTGCCGATTGATCCCAGTTTAATCGATATTGTCACCGACAATCGCCTAGGACCTGAAGCTTGCACCCTCGAATCCGACATTGGCATTGTCGATGCCGGCATTGATTCCCAGGTCAATACGCTAGAGCGGTTCTTGGAAGCTAAGCTTGACGATCAACAACGGCTATCCGGGCCAGCTGCATCAATTAAATCAGTGGTGGGGTGCGCATTGCAGCCGGAATCGGCAGATCCAACAGCTTGAGTACAGTGGGTGCGACTGCGCACTGGCTCAGTTCTCCATCAATGACCTGTTTAGCTTCTGCGCCAAACAAATAACACGGTACCCGGGTGACTTCCGCGTCGGTGCCGCCGTGCCACCCATCGGCATTGAAACCGTGGTCGGAGGTAATCAGGATTTGATAACCAGCGGCCAACCAACCTGGCATTTGCAGAGCAAGTAAATTATCCAATAGTGCGGCCTGACGCCGATATTGCACTGATTCTCCACCGTGGAGATGGCCTATATAGTCGCAACCCATCGGATGCACCAACAGATAATCGGGCGTGTGACGACGCAAGATCAGTTCGGCGTCGCGCAGTACTTCAATATCCGGCATATCATCTTCGGTATAGAAACGGCCGATCTGAATAGCTTTCTCGGGGTCTTCGGTTTCCCGATCCAACACCGGATCATAGGGAATCCCGTTGTACAATTCTGAAAACCATGAATAAGCTGCTGCTGCCGTCTTAAGGCCCGCCGCGCGGACCAATGAAAACAGATTGTCATGGTTGGATAAACGCGCGGTCTGATTACTCAGAATGCCGTGCTCGTGGGGCAACAAACCGGTGTGAATGGTCTCGTAAAGCGGACGTGATAGGCTGGGTAAACCGCATTGCAATGACCAGCGCTTCGCGGCACCGGCCTGTACTGCACTTTCCAGATAGCCCATTTCCATGATGGCCGTATCGAAACGCAGGCCATCAATCAATACCATAATCACTTTGCCGGCCATGGCTAGGCACTCGCCATGGTGGCTTCTGATCTCGTCGCCTCGTTACGGGTGATTTGAACACCTAGTTCCAACTGCTCGACCTTATGGCACGCCACGAAATGCTCCGGTGCTATTTCGCGCCACTCGGGCACCTCGTTACGGCATTGTGCATCGGCATACGGGCAGCGGGTATGAAAACGGCAACCCGTCGGTGGATTTGCAGGGTTGGGAATCTCGCCGGTCAGTTTGATAGGATCAAATGGGCGGCTGGTGTCCATTGTCGGTACCGCCGACAACAAGGCTCGGGTATAAGGATGCTTAGGCGCAAAAAAGATTGATTGGGTTGGCGCCCACTCCACGAAACGGCCGACATACATCACGGCAACCCGTGAAGCGATTTGCGCTACTACGCTTAGGTCGTGGGCGATGAATAAATAAGTCAGCCCCAATTGCTCTTGCAAGTCCATCAGCAAATTTAATATTTCCGCTTGAATCGAGACATCTAGCGCCGATACCGACTCATCGCAGACGATGAATTCCGGATTAGTGACCAAGGCCCGGGCGATACAGATGCGTTGCCGCTGTCCACCAGAGAATGCATGGGGAAACCGCCGCAGATGCTCGACATTGAGCTTGCACCGTGCTGCCACTTCACGGACTCGCTCATCGACTTCCGCCCGGCTTGCACTGGATTGGCATTCCAGCGGTTCCGCGATGATGTCTCGCACTGTCATCCGTGGATTCAGGGAAGCATAGGGGTCCTGAAAGATGAGTTGCATATGCTTGCGAAATCGCCGCAGCGACCCTTGGCGTAGCCCCAGCAAATCGATTGCCTCATCTGGCTTATGGAAGGTGACCGCGCCATCGGTCGTATCCAATGCGCGCAGAATGGCTCGCCCGACCGTCGTTTTGCCGGAACCACTTTCGCCCACCAGCCCCAATGTTTCACCCCGATTGATGGAGAAACTGACATCATCGACTGCCTTCACATGACCGATTAACTTGCGAAACAAACCTGTGCTGTAGATGGGAAAGTGGACTTTAAGATTGTTGACATCAATTAATTGGGCAGCAGTCATGGCGGACCCTTAAACGTGGAGAAAGCAGCGCACGAAACGGTTGTCGCCCGTCTTGACCTCGGGCGGTGGCGACGCATCACAAGTACCGGGTATAAACCGAGGACAGCGCGGATGAAAGGCGCAACCCTGGGGTCGTTCCATAGGACTTGGAATATCGCCACCCACTGGTGTCAAGCGTCGTTCCAATTTATCGAGCCGAGGAATAGCAGCTAACAAGCCTGCAGTATACGGATGTTTCGGATCGTTGATGATGTCTGCTGCAGGACCGCGCTCGACGATCCGGCCCAAATACATCACCGCCACTTCATCGGCCACTTGGGCAATTACTCCCATATCGTGAGTGATGAAGATGATGGCCATGCCCAAGTCCTGTTGCAACGCACGCATCAAATCCAGAATCTGCGCTTGGATAGTCACATCAAGCGCGGTGGTCGGCTCGTCGGCAATGAGTATCTTGGGATGCGTAGACAACGCGACGGCAATCATGGCGCGCTGACGCATGCCGCCGGACAGTTCGTGCGGGAATTGATCGACCCGTAAACCGGCGTTGGAGATGCCCACCTTGTCTAGCATTTCCACGGCGATTTCTTTGGCTTGCTTTTTCGACAAGGGCTGGTGGGCACGTATGCCTTCAGTGATTTGTTCGCCCACTGTAGCGGTCACAGCCAATGGGCTCTGGGCAGCGCTGCGGTGCAAGCGCACGGCTTCGGCAATTTGGTTGCCGATGGTGTAAACCGGCGAGAATGAGGCCATCGGTTCCTGAAAGATCATCGCAATCTCACCGCCCCGGATTGAACGCATCGCCTTACCGTTGGGCTTGAGCGGCACGGTCTCCAGCATGGTTCCCGCCTTGGTACGTACCGTGATTCGCGACTCGGGATCAATGATGGCATTTTTTGGTAACAGCTTGGTCACCGCGCGGGTGCTGACGCTTTTACCGGACCCGCTCTCACCGACAATGCCCAGGGTACGGCCTTCCCATACCTGAAAATCGACCCCATCGACCGGGGTGATCAATCCTTCGTCAGTGCGGAAAGAGATTTTAAGATTAGCCACATCAAGGACCGGCGTTGAGTTATTCATGGCGGACCCCATCAACTCTTGACCGAATACGGGTCAGCGGCATCACGCAGACCATCACCCAACAGGGTAAAGGCCAGCACCGCGATCACCACGAATGCCGCCGGGATGAAGAACCAGGGGGCTTGTTCGATAGCACGGATGTTCTGCGCATCCTGCAACAGAATTCCCCAACTAACGCTGGGTGGGCGGAGACCGAGCCCGATGAAGCTAAGCGCCGTCTCGCTGAGAATCATGTAGGGGAAGCTAATGACCAGATCGACAATGATGTAGCTGGTGAAACTGGGCAACAGATGGCGGGTGATAATCCGTCCGGCTTTAGCACCTGCCAATTCCGCCGCAAGCACATAATCCTCGCTGCGTTGCGCCAGCAGATGGCTGCGCACCCGCCGGGCCAGTGTCGGCCAACCGACCAAGCCAAATATCATGGTCATGGCGAAATACACTTGGACATTCGACCATTCACGCGGGAAAGCGGCTGCCAAACCCATGTATAGCGGAATGACCGGCACCACACGGACGATCTCGGTCAAGCGTTGGATCGCGTAATCGATCCAGCCACCGAAATAGCCCGCAATCCCCCCAATGAGCAATGCTAGAACAAATGCCACCAACACGCCGAGGATACCGATTGAAAGCGAGGTGCCGGTGGCGAACAGCGTTCGGGAAAACAGATCACGCCCCAGTTCATCGGTGCCGAATAGGTGAATCTGTCCGTCCTGCAAGCCGAACAAATGGATATTAGCATTCAACAAGCCGAATAACTTGTAGGATTCCCCAGCCACCAAGAACTGAAGGTAGCGTCGGGAATTGGGATCAATGGTTGCGATTTTACGCAAGGTAACCGGGTCTCGCGCAGTGGTAATGCCGTGTATAAAGGGTCGGAAAGAAAACCCGTTGTCATCCCAAAACAGCGGAATCTGTGGCGGCCCCATGTTGTATTCGGCGTTACGCGTAGTGGCCGAATAGGGCGCGAAGAACGGTGCAAAAGCACCCAGTAACGCCATAGTCAGGAGGACGACTGCTCCGCCCATAGCCAGCCGGTGACGACGAAAGCGCCACCACACCAACTGCCATTGCGAGGCGGTGTAATAACGAATATCCGGTTCGGTTTTGGATTTGGCGGCAACAGGACTTGCGTCAACAGTAATAGCAGTTGCTTCAGTCATGAGCTTAGCCCCCCTGCAATTTGATGCGCGGATCAAGTAGCGCCAGCAACAAGTCCGAGAAGAAATTCATTACCACGATAAAAAAGGTCAACATCAACAAAATTGCTCCGGCCACGTACATGTCCAAATCCAGATAGGATTGAATAAGCAATTCGCCCAATTCAGGGAGCCCCAGCACCAGCGCCACGATGGGTAATTCCGAGAAGATACGGTTAACGTCGAAGCCGATGGTGCTGACCACCGGGTTAACCGCCAGTCGCGCCGGGTATTTCAACAGCAGCTTCCATTCCGGTAGACCCCGCGCCCGCGCCGCTGTAACGGATAGCTTGTTCAATTCGTCTAACATGGTGGCGCGTACCGTCTGCAGTTGCAGCGCCGTTGCCGACCAAGCCAATACCAAAGCGGGTACGATCAAGTGCTTTAATAAATCAACGAATTTGTTCCAACTCCAGGGAGCGTTTTCCAGTGCAGGCGAAAACAGCCCGCCGACGTTACTGCCGAAATAGCTAACGCTGATGTACAGCAGAATCAGCGCTAGCAAGAAGTTAGGGAGCGCCAACCCCAGATAACTCACTACAGTCAGCGAATAATCCGCAGCTGAATGGCGGTTTACAGCGGCATAAATCGCGATAGGAATGGCTAACAGATAAGTCAAGACCAGCGTGGCATAGAGAATCGCCAGGGTGAGCCAGAGCCGTTCCCCGATGACTGAATTGACTGAGGTCTCAAAGGCAAAGGATTGGCCAAAATCGAAGTCAGTGATGATATTGCCGATCCAATCGAGATACCGCTCCGGAGCTGGGCGATCAAGGCCAAACTGGATACGAATACTGTCGATATCGCTTTCCGTGACGTTGACACCGGTGCCAGAAAACTTGCGAAAAGCATAACGATCCGCATAGTCTCCGGGCGGCAGCTCCATAATGGCGAACACCATGATTGAGACAAAAAACATGGTGACGAGGATGCCGAATAGGCGTTGCAATATGAACCGTAACATAGCGTAACCCTAAGCGTGGGATCGGCTACGGCCGGGCATCCTGCCCGGCCCCCTACAAGCAGTCAAACCGAATTTACTGCTTCAGATACCACTGAAAAGGACGGTAAGGATAGGTCCAGTAATAGTCGTAGCTCTTGGCCTTGAAAGGCTGGAAATTGCCCAGCGCGTTACTGCGCATAATGGGTGCACGGATATCGCCGACGGTACCAATTTTCCAAGTGTTCTTGACGTGGATATCAACGATTTCGGCACCGATCTTATTGGATTCTGCAGAACCGATCGGTACTTGGATAAACTGCTCACCTAACTCATAGAGTTTTTTAACATCAGCTGGTGGTTCGATACCTTCCTTGCCATCGGAGGCTTTCCAAGCCGCCCAGCCGAAGCCCGTGCCGGGATTAAAGAAATCGCCAAAAGGCGGAACCATCTGGGTGAAGTCCTGAGAAATGGTGGGCGCCGAGGTGTTATCGTTCTTCCACACGGTCATATCGAGATCGTTATTATTCCCGTCGGCCCGGTATTCGTCGGAGGTCACTTCCTTGAGATCAATGCGAATGCCGATAGCAGCCATGTAGTCGCGAAATAGTTCATGCATTTTGGCTGGCGCACCTTGCGTCGAATAGACCAACCTGACTACCAGCGGTTTGCCGTCGAAGCGCTCACGAATGCCATCACCATTGCTATCCTTGAGTCCCATCTCATCAAGCAAAGCCTTGGCCTGGTCCAGATCGTATTCAATCAAAGTGTTCTTGTGCTCGTCAGTGACGAACGACACGGTCGCATGTTCGACCGGGAACGACTGCATGGGCGTGCCTTGGCCCAGATAAACCAGATCGGCGATTTCATCACGCTTGACAGCCAGCGAGGCCGCTTGGCGGAAGCGCAAATCGTTAAAAATTTTGCGCAGTTCCGGGTCCTTGTGGGTGGTGTTAAAGGCATAAAATACGTTTTCACCCAGGGCCGGGGCCAGTTCGATGGTGTAATTGCCTTTACTTTCGTTTTCCTTGAGCAATGGGAAGTCTTCAATGAACACTGCTTGCTGCTTGAAAGTCACTTCGCCGTTAGTGATTTTGAGGTTTTGCACCTCCTTGTCCTTCACATATTCTTCGTCGATCTCATTGATGTAGGGCAGCTGATTACCCGCAGTATCCACCATGTGAAAATAGGGATTGGCCACCAAATGACGACCGGTCGAGGTATCTTCAATCACAATGTGCGATTCTAACGTCGGAGTGACTTGCCTGGCGTCGCCGGACAGCAGCGGGGTTGGTACGTCTTTCCAATCCGAAGCACCGTAATACACTTTCAGCAACTCGACCCAATTCTCCTTGCCGCGTTGTTTGGCGAGCTTATCGGCGTCTGGATTGTGCTTAATGTGGAACTGTTGTAAGAAATGTTTGGGCTGGAACGGTTGGCCATAATCAACCGCGAAGCGGTTGACGATGCCAGGGGTCGGTACTGGGAAAGTAAATTTCACCGTAGTTGCGTCAACCGCTTCGACCTGCATCGGCTTACCTGCGAATAACCAGCGATCTGGGGTTTTGGGGAACAGATCGGTATTGAGAATCAGGTCCTCGTACCAGAACACGATGTCCTCGGCGGTAAACGGCTCGCCATCGGACCACTTGTGGCCTTTGCGAAGCACCACGGTCAGTACCGTGAAATCGTCATTCCATTGCCAGCTTTTGGCGATGTTGGGTACCACGGTCAGCAGGTCGTCAGAGTAGCGAAATAGATTGACGTGACGCACACTGAGCAGGTCGGAGGTGCCCGATTCAGTTCCCTTGGACAATCCGCTCAAAATCCCGCCATAAGTGCCGATTTCTTGGTAGGGCACGACAACCAGCATCTCTTCCGGCAGCCTTTCCGCTATCGGCGGCAGCTCGGGATTGCCCTCAATGCGGCTATTGAGTTTTTTGATTGACGGGTTTTCCGAGTAGGTTAACTCGCACTGACCTTTGTTTTCGAACTCCGCCTTTTCAAACTGCAATGGATACTCACCGCTCAACCCTTGGTCGTTGGCAGCGGTAACCTGGGGGCATGCGGCAGCAGAGACGGCGTTGCTAAAAAGTAGCGAGGATAATAGGGCAGGAAAAACGGCAGTGACAGCGATGCGGAATGGATCATGAAACGTCATGGACGGCTTGACTCCTAACAATGGGCTGCGAATAGTGTCAATTACACTTCATTCAGTAATACCGAATTGCCGCTCACTATATCCAGCATGATTTAAATTTCTCCGGCAAACCTCGGGTCGAGCGGCTTTTCGTGTTATTGCAACAAGGATTTACTTACTGATGCAGTTGGGCACTATAGGTAGGAACTATGACAGTTCGATGTCAAACAAAAGTGTCGAGTCATGCTGCAACTAGCCGGTTCACAACCAACAGGGCGACACCCTCAATGACAACATGGACCACGACCGTTCAACGCATCGGCCATCTACTGGAAAGCCGCTTTGATCAACTGCGTTACCGTCTTAAACAACAGCTGAAATACGATCAGCCAGTGCAAGTTGTGCCTTATGCCGGTTATGGCAATGCGCAACACGTGTATCTCAAGGGCCGGGTTCTGGAATATCACGGTGAAGACATTGAACAGGCTGCAGAAGAGTCGTTATGGAAAAATCTGGCCAACACTTACCGACGCTTCGAAAGCGATGAAGTGCCCAATCTGCAATTGATTGCCGAATTGGGAGCATTTAAGCAGCAAACCAGCACTGATGAAGAAGGGTATTTTCTCTTTACCCTGCCTACCCCTAAAGATCTGCATGCCGATGTGCTATGGCACCACATCACTGTGAGTGTTCCTACTCAGCCCATGTTGAAGACTACTCCGGCACCCACGGTGGGAAAAGTGCTGATTCCTCCACCGGCTTGTGATTTCGGAGTCATCAGTGACATGGACGATACGATTCTGGTGACCAATGCAACCAGTTTGTTGCGGATGGCGCGCTTGACTTTTTTGCACAGCCCCGCGATGCGGTTACCGTTTCCCGGTGTGGCAGCCTTTTATCGTGCTCTGCAAAACGACGGTTCCGTGCCAAGACCACTGTTTTATGTCTCCAGTAGCCCCTGGAATCTGTATGACTTTTTGAGTGAATTCATGCTGCTCAACCAAATACCAGCCGGCCCCTTGTTATTGCAGGATTTCGGTCTGGATGTCGATCGGCTGATTCATGCCAGCCACCGAGCGCACAAACTCGCGCAGATTACGCATATCATGGATACCTACCCCGAGTTACCGTTTATTCTGATTGGCGACAGCGGCCAGCACGACCCTGAGATTTATGCCGAAATAGTCGCCAACCGTGCGCCACAAATCCACGCCATTTACATCCGCGATGTCAGCGATAACCAACGCGATGAGGAAGTTAGACGGCTTGCGCAACAGGCGCGTCAACACGGTATCGATATGTTATTAGTTCCTGACACATTAGCAGCTGCCGAACACGCAACCACTCAGGGCTATATTGACTCGGCTAGTCTAACCGCCATCCAAACTGATTTTACCAAGGACACCAAGCCCGCAGACTTACTGGAACAGGCGCTTAGCGACCAACCATAGACACCATTTCGTCACATCGTTGAAATACACTCCTGGTTTGTAATCTTTCACTACCAGTGCAAGGATATTGGACGCCACGATCAGTAGGGTATATGAACGCAAACACCCGTATCATAATCGAACAGATCATCACCGCATTTCATCGCTATGGTCATAAACTGTATGGTGAGCAGCTCACCATACAAGAGCACATGTTGCAAACGGCCTGCTTTGCCAGCGAAGCAGGCGAAGATGAATTCATGATTGCCGCAGCCGTGCTGCATGACTATGGTCATTTTGTGCATGGTTTAGCTGAAGACATTGCCGATCACGGCATCGACGGCCAACACGAGGAAGTCGGAGCCACAGCATTAACAGACTATTTCGTGCCGGAAGTCGTTGAACCGATCCGGTTGCATGTGGCCGCCAAACGCTATCTGGGCGCCGTCGATCCCGCCTATCTCTCCACACTTTCGCCTGCTTCAACACAAAGTTTAGAGCTTCAGGGAGGAACCTTCACTTTTGCTGAGGTTGAGGCATTCGAGCGAAATCCGTATCACGAACGAGCAGTCAGGTTGCGTCGTTATGACGATGCTGGAAAAGTTCTCGGTATGAAAACGCCACCCATTGAGCACTATCGGTTCTTTCTAGAACAAGCGTTACGATGAGCTTGTTTGCAAAATCAACCTCACCCATGAGAGCTCTATCCCAATGAGCAAAGTAATCGGTCTGTTCCCCACACCGTTGATGAAAACCGATGGGTTTTTGAGTTCCGATTTGCTACAGCAATTCATCGCGCGCGCGGAATCGCTGAACAGGAACGCCAATACAGCTACCGATTTGCTGTCGCACACACAACTGATTAGTCCAGAGCAAGATGAGGCCTACCGACATCTGACAGAGCTAGTAGCCCCGCACCTCGTCAACTTCGGCGAATTGCTGTTCGCGGAAAAACTGCAGTGGTTCGTCAAAGAAATGTGGATGAACGTGCTAGACCATGGCGGCAACCAATTCATGCACACTCACGCCAACAGTTTTATTTCCGGCATTATTTACATTACTAAACCGCACCCCTCGACCAGCACTATTTTTCGCAAGAACACCGGCGGTGGGGAATTTATCTTCAAGAACGATGTGCCGCTCAATCATTACAGTAGCGACACCTGGATGCTGCCGGAGGTCGAGCCCGGTGACATGGTGCTTTATCCCAGTTATCTACTGCACGGCGTGCCGCCGAATGAAGGAGGCAAGCGCATCACCATTGCGTTCAATGCAATTCCCCACCAATTGGATAGCCTGGGTTATAAAATTCGATTTGCGCCTTAAACTAATAACCAAAGGCCTCCGCTAACCTGTTAGATTCTGCTCGGTCCAAGCTTGTCATCGCCCGCAACGTGCTCGCTTTATCTTGGATTTCGCCGTACTTCAGTATCGCCATCGCTCTCGGCTCCCTCAAGGGGTCAGCTCATTACCTCCTTGAGGGCCTTTTCTAAGGCCTTTGGTTTCCAATAAGGTCTATTGCCTAGGAGCACCAAACAACCCTCGATAAAAAGTCGAGGGTGTTTGGTTTGCTGAGCATTTAACTATCGGCAATCTCAATACGACGCCCATCAGCGGAAACATCTATGTCGATGGTTTCATCGCCAAACTTACCGACGAATTCATAGCGAACCACTTTTAAACTAGCGGAGTGGCTGGCTTCAATATAAGTCGGCTCAAAACCAGGCAATTTCTGTTCAATGGCCTTCATTACTGCTTTAGGCACCATATCCTCCGCGAATTCGATCTCAATTTCCTGTATCTCCCCATTTTCATGGGCATCAAACTCGAATTTACGACCATCTTTGAGAATACCTTGAACTTCATACACAAAACCGCCATCGGGCTCAGTTTCTGTATTCGCACTGACTAGGGATGAATCGGGTAGTTTTTCTTCAATAGCAGCTATGATCTGTTGCGGCACCTGGTTGAGATCAACTTTTTTTTCTTCACCCGCAAAAGCAGTGCTAATAATCGCAAAGCTTAGCATCCAGAAAAATTGGAATTTTATACACATGATCATATCTCACTAGGTCTTGTTGTGATCATTAGAGTTGTTCGAAAAAAGCTCAGCCAGCTCCTGGCGAACAATCTGCCAAAAATCTTTTAGATTATTATACTTGCTATCAATGGCCCCAAGATATTGGTCTAAATTGTCAATCGCCTTATGCTGATCAGCTTCTTCCTGTTTCTGCAACTGTTGTTTCAGATGCGTGAGCGTTTCTTCCAACTCGCAGATTTTATCTTCAAGGGACTTTCTGCTGATACTAAATTGATTCATCGTTTCCACCTCGCAATGCTTACCAGCCGAATAGTTGACTTAAACCGATGGCAGCAATCGGGATTAAGAAGAATACAAAACCGATGTACAAAGCCACATAGAGTTTTCTTTTGGTAGCCATTTCCGCTAGATATTCGGCAGCATAAATGGGGATATTCCTGAGAAAAGGGATGCCATAGATCACGACAACACCGACAACATTGTAGATAAAATGGATCAATGCAATTTGCAGCGCAAAAATTGCATTAGCCCCGGTTATCGCTGTCGCAGCCAATAGCGCTGTGATACAAGTGCCGATATTGGCCCCCAGCGTAAAGGGATAAACCTGTTTTAGACTGAACACGCCGCTACCCGCCAACGGAACAATTAAACTGGTAGTGGTAGAAGAGGACTGTACCAACACGGTGATTGCCGTGCCGGATAAAATGCCGGAAACGGGTCCTCGGCCGACAGCGCCATGCAGTATTTCTTTAGCTCGCCCTACCATCAGCACTTTAAGTAATTTACCGATTAGGGTAATCACAAAAAAGATCAAGGCGATGCCAAGGGTGATCAGTATGATTCCTGCAACAACGTCTGACAAACCAATGCCGCCAAAAATATCTTGCAGAAAACTAACCGGTGGTTTCACTAGGGGACTAATGAAATTAAATCCCTTTACCGACATTGAATCACCGCCGACCATTAGATCGGCAATATAAGCCCCCGTTTTCTGTAGAAACCCAAACATTATTTCCAGGGGTAGAAAGATCACCACGCTAATCAAGTTAAAAAAGTCATGAATCGTCGCCGCAGCAAAGGCTCTTTTGAATTCTTCACCTTGTCTGACGTGCCCTAAACTAACAATCGTATTGGTAATTGTCGTGCCGATGTTGGCACCCATTACCATTGGAATGGCAATAGCAACCGGCAATCCACCAGCCACCAAACCAACAATGATTGATGTCACTGTGCTGGAGGATTGAATCAGCGCAGTCGCTACGGTTCCAACAACCAGCGCAGTAAATGGGTTGCTTGCAAAAGCAAAAAGTTCTTTAGCCTGATCGCCGGCAGCTGCTTTAAAACCGCTACCAATCATTCCAACCGCCACCAGCAAAAGATAAACCAGCCCAAGGACGAAAAGCCAATTCATCCAATTTGATGACGAGGTCGTCGTTGGGTTATCTACATAGGTAGTATCACTCATGGTCGAGCTCTTCCTTCCGATAATTTTGTTAAGGTCTAGCCGACAAAACTACTAGCAGATTATGACGAAGAGATTACAGTAGAGGGGACTGATAACGTTGCAAAATTCTTTCCCCAAATGGGGAAAGATAGTTTTATTGAGGATGTTAATAGAGACTAAGAACGTGGTGGACAACGTTAACCATCATGCAGGTAAGAATAAAGTCTTCCGATAGAAACGCAATTCCTCTATAGAGGCGCGTATGTCATCCAAAGCCAAGTGGGCAGAAGGTTTTGCGAATTTTTTGTGGGTGGGGTACCAACGTCGGGCTAATTCCTTTAATGTGCTGACATCCAGGTTGCGATAGTGAAAATATCCTTCCAAGGTCGGCATACATCGTGCCAGGAAGCGACGATCTTGGCAGACACTGTTGCCGCACATGGGGGACGCGCCAGGAGGCACATATTCGCTGAGAAACTGCAGGGTTTGCGATTCGGCGTTTACTTCGTCGACGTGGCTGGCTCTAACCCGGTCAAGCAACCCGGACCGACCATGTTGGGTCCGGTTCCACTCGTCCATTGCGGCTAACACAGTGTCGCTCTGATGAATGGCCAGTACCGGTCCTTCTGCTATAACAGTCAGCTGACTATTGGTGACAACAGTGGCAATTTCGATGATTCGGTCGGTTTGCGTATCAAGACCGGTCATTTCCAGGTCGATCCAAATTAGACTTTCGGGCATTATCATAGTTTTTCTACTGGTAACGTGATGTCGAATGTGATTCTACACCTGGTTCAATTAGTTTTCGCCGGGATTGTGATCGCGCATTTAGTGATTGGGCTAAGACGCGCAAAGCGGGGCCTGCAACAGGTGAGCACCGCCGTCGAGAACAGCGCTGCTGTGTTGTTCCGCTGGCGGATTGCTCAGGGTTGGTCTATCCGTTCGATTTCTCCCAATATTGCCCAATTGGGTTACAGCGCGGATGAGTTCCTCTCCGGTGAGCGGTTATTTGACACACTGATCCATCCCGATGACCGTGACTCAGCGACCGAGGAAGTGAATAAGTACGCTGAACTAGGGGTAGAACAATTCCAACAAGAGTATCGAATAGTCACCAAGACCGGTCAATTGCGTTGGGTGCAGACCCACACATTGAGTGAACGCGATTCTCAAGGCCAATTGATCGGTTATCACAGCATTCTCAACGATGTCACAGCGCACCACCAAACAGAAACAGAATTGCGCTTGGCGAGCAGCGTATTCGATAACACCGCGGAAGGCATCGTGATCACCGATGCGCAACAAACCATTATTTCCGTCAACAAGGCATTTACCCAGGTTACCGGCTACCCCAAGGAAGAGGTCATTGGGCAAACTCCGAACTTACTCAAATCGGGGCGTTACGATGCAGTTTTCTATCAGCAGCTGTGGGAGACTTTGCAAACGACCGGGCAGTGGCAGGGCGAAATCACTAACCGCCGCAAGGATGGCACGACTTATACGCAATGGCTTAACCTCAATATGATCAAGGATCAAGCCGGCCAGCTCTCTCATTATGTCGGGGTATTTACCGATATTTCGCACCGTAAACAACAGGAGGTTTGGCTACAATTTCTCACTCACCACGATCCACTGACCGAATTGGCCAATCGTCAGTTGCTGCAGGAGCGCTTCGGCGAAGCGTTGCGTCGGGCCAGCCGCCAGAAACAAGTGGTAGGATTATTGTTGATTGATCTGGATCATTTCAAAACAATCAATGATTCCCTGGGACATGCGCTAGGCGATGCGTTGATAATAGCCGTGGCACAGCGGTTACTCAAATGTACGCGGGAGAGTGATTTAGTGGCCCGGTTAGGCGGCGATGAATTCGGCGTATTGTTGGACCCCCTGAGCCATTCGCAAGATGCGGCCACCCCCGCGCGCAAATTTCTCGACGCGCTGACCCAGCCGTTTAAATTGGAAGACCATACGCTGTATATTTCTGCCAGCATCGGTATCAGTTGTTATCCCACAGATGGGAATGACGTTGAGACCCTATTGAAAAACGCCGATACCGCTTTGTACTGCGCCAAAGAAGAAGGCCGTAATCACTACGTGTTTTTTTCAAATGAGATGAACGTCCAAGCGACCGAAACGCTTTATTTAAGCAATAGTTTACGGCGCGCACTGGAACGTGATGAATTTATCCTCGAATACCAACCTTGCCTCGATCTCCTGTCCAGGAGAATCACCAGCGTGGAGACCTTGATCCGTTGGCAACATCCCAAGTTAGGGTTGATTCCTCCGGCGCGTTTTATTCCTCTTGCCGAACAGACTGGGATGATTGTGGCGATCGGGGAATGGGTGTTGCGCACCGCTTGTACCCAGGCTCGGTCCTGGCAATTGGATGGATTGCCGCCATTGCGTTTGGCAGTCAACTTATCCGCTATGCAGTTCCGCCAACCGGATCTACCACAGCGAATCGCAACCATTCTTCACGACACCGAATTCGCTGCGCAAGGGCTGGAACTGGAAATCACTGAAAGCATGGTCATGCAAGACCCCGACCGGACCCGGAAAATCCTCACCGAGATTAAGGCGATGGGAATTACCATCGCCATTGACGATTTTGGCACCGGGCATTCTTCACTGAGTTATTTAAAACGTTTCCCCATTGATTATCTAAAAATCGACCAATCGTTTGTCGGCGCTATTCCCACTGATGCCGACGATATGGCCATAACTCGTGCGATCGTTGCGATGGCCAAAAGCCTCAGACTGCGTGTCATTGCGGAAGGCGTGGAAACCCTCGAACAGCAAACCTTCTTGACCCGGGAAGGGTGTGAAGAAGGCCAAGGGTTTCTGTTCGGTAAACCGCAATCCGCTCAGCAATTGAAAACACTGTTGTCGCACGGATACCCCAATAAGCAACGCCTGCCTTAATCCGCCCACTGCCGGTAGCAGGTTAGCTTAAGGCTGCTGTTGGTTCTGCTTCACCTCCGATAACAATCCCGTTCTATCCACTACACTTGCCATAATTGTCTTTTCCACAGCGCGATGATAACTACAGAATACAGCGAGGAAGCCCCATGACCCATAAACTAGCCGAGCAGAAAGCGCAACTCATCGACCAGGTCGTTGAATTGCTGCAACAGCGTCTACCTGAACAGTCGGTGGCCATGGCACAGGCGTTTGTTAGACATTATTACGCTTGGGTCGCTCCTGAAGACCTGCTCGACGATGATCCGGAAGACCTGTACGGTGCGGCCCTCTCGCATTGGAGTCTGAGTCGCCAGCGACAGGCGGGAACGGCGGTTATTCGCGTCTACAACCCCTCCTTCGAGGAGCACGGCTGGCAGTGCACGCACACCGTAGTTGAAATCGTCACCGACGACATGCCGTTTCTGGTGGATTCGATGACCATGGAAATCAATCGTCACGGACTGACTGTGCATCAAGTCATCCACCCGGTCATACGCATAGTGCGTGATAGCCAGGGTCATGTGCAGCAAATACTGGCGGGCGGGGTGGAAGACGGCATCAGCGAAGCGACTATGCACTTCGAAGTGGATCGGCAGACTGATCCCGAGTTGTTGGCCGGGTTACACAGCGGACTGCAGAAGGCGTTAACCGATGTGCGGGTCGCCGTCGAAGATTGGCCGTTGATGCGTGAACAATTGCAGACTATCGTGACCGAGCTCGACACGACCGAGTTGCCCTTGCACCCATCTGAAGTTCGGGAAAGTCAGGACTTTCTGCGCTGGATGGCGAGCGAACATTTCACCTTTCTCGGTTACCGCAATTACGATTTGGTGGAAAAAGACGGCGAAGTTGTGCTCTGTAACGTGCCCGGTTCCGGATTGGGCTTGTTGCGTGGCGGAGAAGAAGGGATTTCGCACAGCTTTGCGGAATTGCCTGTGGATTTGCGCAAGTTGTCCTACGCTCCCAAGCTATTGATTATTTCCAAAGCCAGCGCCCGTTCTACCGTTCATCGCCCCGTGCATCTGGATTACCTGGG
>JAZBPA010000307.1:0-4688 GCA_036351435.1 Candidatus Competibacteraceae bacterium | reverse complement strand
TATTGCGGGGTTGACACTTGGTTGACAGTCAACGGCTGACGGTGAGGATCACTCACCGTAAGTCGTTGTTTTATTGGTGGGCCGTGTAGGACTCGAACCTACAACCAATTGATTAAGAGTCAACTGCTCTACCAATTGAGCTAACGGCCCGATCTGCAGCTATCAGATCACACCCGACAGGGTATGATGGAATTTGGGGTGGACGATGGGGCTCGAACCCACGACCACTGGAATCACAATCCAGGGCTCTACCAACTGAGCTACGCCCACCATAGATACTGCTTTTCCAACCGGAAACTGGCGCGCCCGGCAGGACTCGAACCTGCGACCCTCGGCTTAGAAGGCCGATGCTCTATCCGGCTGAGCTACGGGCGCAGCTTAACTGGTCGGGGTAGAGGGATTTGAACCCCCGACCACCTGCTCCCAAAGCAGGTGCGCTACCAGGCTGCGCTATACCCCGCAACACATTGAACAAAAAAAATGCCTGCTGTTCCGAACTGATAATAATAGGGTTAGCAGTAAATATCGTCAACGGCTATTTCCGTCGCCAAGCTGTTCCTTCCGCGTTATCTTCCAGAATAATCCCCGCTTCGACTAATTGATCGCGAATCTGATCGGCTTCAGCCCAGTTTTTCGCTTTACGGGCAGCCGTGCGTTGATCAATCAATGTGTCAATTTGTGACGCCGTGAGTGTATCGGATGTGGCGGTAAAGGATCCGGTAAGGGCGGGAAACTCAGCCCGTAAATCAGCCCGTAAATCAGCCTTTAAGAATCCTTCGGGATCGTCTTGCAGCAAGCCCAATACGCCACCCAGGTGCCGCAAATCAGCGCCTAAGGCTTGGGCTTGTTGATTGTCGCCGTCGTCTCGTGCCCGGTTGATTTCGCGAGCCAGCTCGAACAAGACAGACAAGGCTTCCGGGGTATTGAAATCGTCATCCATTGCGTCCTGGAACCGGGCCTGATAATCCGTATCCATAGACGGTTCGCTCGCGGGCAAGTCCCGCAGAGCCACATAAAAACGGGTTAGTGACGCTTTGGCATGATCCAGATTCTCGTCCGAGTAATTCAGCGGACTGCGATAGTGGCTGGACACGATGAAAAACCGCACGACCTCCGGTGGATAGCGTTCCAGCACCTCGCGAACCGTGAAGAAATTGCCCAGCGATTTTGACATCTTCTCTTCGTCGATTTGCACGAAGCCGTTGTGCAACCAATAATTTGCGAACTTTTCGCCGGTTGCGGCCTCGGATTGGGCGATTTCATTCTCATGATGGGGGAATTTCAAATCCAACCCACCACCGTGAATATCGAAATGATTACCCAAGCAATTCATCGACATCACCGAGCACTCGATATGCCAACCCGGGCGCCCCGGTCCCCAGGGACTATCCCAACTCGGCTCATCCGGCTTAGCGGCTTTCCACAGCACGAAATCCAGGGGATCGGCTTTGGTTTCGTCCACGTCGACCCGGCTGCCGGCGCGCAAATCGTCGAGCTTTTTATTCGATAGTGCGCCGTAGTTAGGAAAATGGCTTACGTCATAGTAGACATCGCCATTGTCACCGAGATAGGCAAAGCCTTTATCCATTAGCGTCTGTATCAACGCAACCATGCCGGGTATGGAGTGAGTCGCGCAAGGCTCCACATCCGGGGGTAACACGCCGAGAGCATCAGCATCTTCGTGCATCGCTGCGACAAAACGGCTGGATAGGGCGTTGCAATCCTCATCGCGTTCTTGTGCGCGACGAATGATTTTGTCGTCGATATCGGTGATGTTACGCACATACGTGACGTCATAACCCCGATGGCGCAAATACCGGACCACCACATCGAAAACCACCATCACCCGGGCGTGCCCCACATGACAATAGTCGTAAACGGTCATGCCGCAGACGTAGAGCCTCACTTTGCCGGGTTCGATAGGGGTGAAAACTTCTTTTTGGCGAGTAAGGCTATTATGGATTTGCAGCATGATGAATAGTGTCCGTAACGCAATGAGAAGCGGATTGTAAAAGAGTCAGGGTGTCGGTGCCTACCCTGGGGAAGTTGATTTACTTTGGCAACGTCCCATCGGAGTGGTGATGATCATCCGGTATCTTTTGTAATGAATCATTATACCCCCCGTTCTGATAGTCGATACTTCATACTCACTCTGCTGTTCGGTAGGTTCTACTATACTTTTTAGAATTTCCCAGTAGGTCTCACCCCTAAATTTAGAGCCAAAATCAATTCATGGGACTGACAGTGTTTCGTTACAGACGCCGTACGGTGCTGGCGATAATCGCTATCGTCCTATTGTTGTTGATTACCTTGTGGCGCACGGCTGAGTGGGCCGAGCGTATTGGCTTGGAGAACCTGCACGAACGCGCGCAGCATGACCTGAGTCTGTTTGTCGCTCATCTGCAAGGCGAACTCGCCCGTTACCAATCGCTGCCTACCTTGCTGGCTACGGAAGAAGTGCTAGCGGGTGTGTTCCAGAATCCCGACCATAATGTCAATCTTGTCAATCGGCATTTGAAGACCATCAACGATATTGTCGATGCCGCAGATATCTATTTAATGGACGCGACTGGCTTGACTGTGGCTGCCAGTAATTGGAATACCTCACGGCCGTTCGTCGGGCGCAATTTCGGTTTCCGCCCCTACTTTCAAGAAGCCATGCAGGGGCAATTGGGGCGTTACTATGCTTTGGGGACGACTTCTAAGGAACGGGGCTATTATTTTGCTTACCCGATTCGGCGCAAAGGGTACACGCTGGGTGCTGTGGTCGTTAAGATAAGCCTGGACGTCATTGAGAGCGCCTGGGGCGATGACGGAAATGCCTTCATCGTCACCGATCCAGACGGGGTGATCTTTATCACTACCCGATCGGAATGGAAATTCAACACCTTAAAGGCATTGCCTAGGGAACGTATCGCGCGCATCAAAGCCAGCCGCCGCTATGGCGATACCGATTTGCCACCTCTGCCGGTGGTCACGCAACGGCCGTTTGCCGATCAGGCGCGTATTTTGAGGCTGCGAGAACCGATTCAAGGTGCCAGCGCTAAAACTCGTCAAGTCACTTACTTGATGCAAGGTCGTGCAATGCTGGACGCCGGTTGGAAAGTCCATGTGCTTTCCAACTTGGCACCGGTGCGCAAACAGGTGTTCAATGCTACGCTGCTAGCCGGTTTCGTATTCGCATTACTGGTACTGACCACCTTGTTTGTCCGCCTTCGTCAGCAAAATGCGGTTGCGTTGCGGCGGGCCCGTGATCAACTGGAACAACGGGTAAAGGAACGAACCGCGGATCTGTCTGAAAGCAACAAGCGGCTGCGACGGGAGATCGTTGAACGTAACCGCGCGGAAGAGGATTTGCGGCAAACCCAGGATGAACTCATCCAGGCTGCCAAACTAGCTGGGATCGGTCAAATGTCGGCGGGTATCAATCATGAGCTAAATCAACCGCTCTCCGCTATCCGTTCCTATGCCGATAACGCTCGCGCATTAATGGATCGTAATCGCCAGGACGAGGCCCAGTGGAATCTCGTCCAGATTGCCGAACTCACCGAACGGATGGCGCAAATCATCAAGCAACTGAAGTTATTCGCGCGCAAAACATCGGAACAGACCACGCCGGTTTCTTTGCAAGGTTCGATTGATGCTGCACTGAGTCTACTGGCTACCCGGATTCATCGGGAACAAGCACGAGTCATTCGGGATCTGCCGATTCAGGATTGTCTGGTGTTGGGCGATGCGGTGCGACTGGAGCAAGTGTTCGTCAATTTAATAGTCAATGCGTTGGATTCCATGAGCAACAGCGAATATCGTGAACTATCGATAAAGACGGTTATTCATGATAACGCTCAGGTGACAGTATCTTTGCGAGATACCGGTCCCGGTATCCCTGAGAGTCATCTGAGTCGAATTTTCGATCCGTTTTTCACCACCAAAGAGGCCGGTCAAGGGCTGGGTTTAGGCCTATCTATTTCCTATCGGATTATTGATGGCTGGGGTGGTGTGTTAAAAGCGGTTAATCATCCCGAGGGCGGTGCGATTTTTTACCTCGATCTACCGTTGGTGCCGATCCAGGAGGAGGCTGACGTACTGACCGAGGAGGCAGCAGCATCTCATGGCTGAGAACGGCCTAGTCCTGTTCATTGACGATGAAAAACACTTGCGTATGGCCGGGCAGCAAACGTTGGAACTGGCTGGTTGCCAAGTGCAATGCCAAGAAGCCGCCGCGCCGGCGCTGGCTCAGTTGACCCCGGAATGGCCCGGGGTGGTGGTCTGCGATATTAAAATGCCGCATATGGATGGTTTAGCTTTCATGGAACAAGCGCTGGCAGTGGATCGCGACCTGCCGATCATTCTGATCACCGGCCACGGGGATATTGCCATGGCGGTCAAAGCCATGCGTAATGGGGCTTACGATTTCATCGAAAAACCGTTTCCCGCCGAACGCTTGGTAGACGCTGTCCGCCGTGCTTTGGAAAAACGCGTATTGACGCTGGAAAATCGCAATTTGCGTCGTGAATTGGAAACCCAAGACGGCCCCGGTTCTTGGTTGATTGGCAGAAGTCCTGCGATCCAGCGCCTGCGGCGTCTGGTGATTCAAGTCGCTGGAATGGCTACCGATGTGTTAATTGTCGGGGAAACCGGTACCGGTAAGGAACTGGTAGCCCATCATCTGCACGAATACAGCGATC
>JAZBPA010000306.1:0-3288 GCA_036351435.1 Candidatus Competibacteraceae bacterium | reverse complement strand
GTTGTCACTTGGGGGGAACTGTGCGAGCGCTTGGGAATATCGCCGGGTGATACGCCGACCGAAGCACCGGTGAAAAAACTCATCACCGGTGGTCATGTGGTTAACAGTACCCGCCTGGGCAGCGGCCAAGCACCACCTTGCCAAACCGGCGCACCTTGTGGTGGCGGCATGGCGTGCGGTTTGAATTGAGTTCAGATTACGCCGGAACGTAATTTTCCCGTAGATAAGTCGGGCGAAAGCCAGCACGCAGAATATTCTTGTAGGAATGCTGAGGATCG
This sequence comes from Candidatus Competibacteraceae bacterium, assembly GCA_036351435.1. Lineage (GTDB taxonomy): Bacteria > Pseudomonadota > Gammaproteobacteria > Competibacterales > Competibacteraceae > JAAUQA01. The sequence continues at coordinate 3,010 of JAZBPA010000306.1, read as the reverse complement.
CCCGGCACCGCTTCCCCGGTCATTGTGACTAACAGCCGGCAACCGAGATCAATCGCATCGCTGATCCGTCGGCTCATGACCGCGCCTTGCCCGCCTCGATTCCGGTATTCAGGTAACGTGGCCCCCCAATCCAAATAGGCGACATCGTCTTGCACGAACAACGTTCCTGTACCGGTCGGTTTGCCGCCGTCGAAACTCATATACAACAACCAGTCAGGCCGCCCGATCAGCGACTCGAAAAGAGGAATAGCTGCCGTGCTGAAATCAAAGCAGTGTGCTGCGATACGGCCAAATTCCTCAGCGTGTTCAGGACCTATGCGTTGCACCTGTAAATCAGTCTGCGCCTTTGGTGGTGCTTGCGTGTGGCGCAAAAACTTCATCCATCCCCGCCCCTTCTTCAAACCGGCTTGAGTCAGCCAAGCCTTTAGCTCAATAGGCCGTGCCTTGGGGTGGAGATGCAGGTAATAGTCGCTTATTCTCGCCGCTTCGTAACAGGCTAAAACGGCTTGGATGGTGTCCAGATCGGCGGGTGTTTCAATGCCTAGTCCCACCGTCCGATTGAGCAAGATGTTGCACGGCTCTCCGGTGGCGATTGAGACCAGCGCGGTTCCAATCGTTTCAAGACGTAAGCCTAATTGTTCATGAACCGATTCGGATGCTGCGGCGTGCAAATCAGTCAGCGCGGCGCGCTCAATCTGTTCGGATACTAGGAAATCCTCGTCCATCGGGCAACCCTCTTTAGCTGATGGTTAGGGGATAAAGTCATTGTTCTTTGGAATTATCTTAGACGAGTAAATTAGTCCGCGCTCTCTTGACGAAATCGAGTTGCCAAATAAATACCCGTGGCGATTAAGCTGATGCCAGCCAGGTGAAAATCGTGCAACCGTTCACCTAAAAACAGCATAGATTGGATCGCACCGAAAGCAGGCATTAAATGCAGAAATTGCCCGGTCCGATTCGCGCCTAGTTCAGCCACAGCGCGGTTCCAAAAGATGAAGGCTAACAGCGAGGGAAAAATCGCCACATACACAATACTGGCTATCGTCACTGCGCTGATAGCCAATTGTGCGCCGTTTGCTAGTTCCCACAGATAAAACGGTGCCAATAACGGTACGCCGATGGCGATAGTCGCCGCGAGGAATACCAGCGGCGGCAGATCAGCCGGGCGCCAGCGCAAACAAACTGAATACAAGGCCCAGCTCAATACTGCTGTCAGTATCCATAAATCGCCCTGGTTCAGACTAAGCCCGAACAACACCTGCCAATCACCGCGCGCGACGATAATCAGAACTCCAGCCAATGAAACGCCGATGCCGATGGCTTGCCAGCGGGTCACCGGTAACCGCAGCAATAAAAATGACAACGCCACGATCATCACCGGAGTAATCGACAGCATAATCACTGCATTGGTGGCCATGGTGGATTGCAAGCCCAGATAGACAAACGAATTGAAATTGACCACCCCCAACACGCTCAGCAAGGTCAGGATTTTCCAGTGTCGCCGTATTGACGGCCAATGGGTACGAAGGTGGGGTAGCACAAAGGGCAATATCAGCACCAGCGCCGCTGCCCAGCGCCAAAATGATAATGCAAGTGGCGGAAATACCTCGCGCACAGCGCGTCCCAGCACGAAATTGCCTGACCAAAATAACGTGGTCAATACCAAGAGCACATAAGGAGAAACGGATAACAATCTAGCGGCAACTCGCATCGTGTTTTACGTAGCGGAGTAATGGTTTTAGTGGGTTGAATCGGTCAGGATTTATAATAGCGCTGTATGGTCTACATGTATGTCAGCTACCGCTTTTGCGGCTAGCGGCTTGTATAGCGCAACCCCTGTAAATCGATCCGATTTCAGGGGTAAGTTGCGCGATCAATCAAATAGATAGATAGAGCTGAATACCGTGGTTAAAATAAAATTGGTTCAGCTATAGCATCCACCGGAGGTATTACGACAATGAGAAGACTTTACTTCCTAATTCCCGACGTGGAAAGCGCCAAAAAGATCGTTGATGAATTGTTGCTGGCCAGAGTCGAGGAACGTCATATCCATATCGTGGCCAAAGATCATCATCCCCTGGAAGAAGCGCATTTGCCGGAGGCGGGGTTGCTTGAAGAAAGTGATTTCGTCCCGGCCCTGGAAAGAGGATTAACGGTAGGCGGCGCTACCGGGTTGCTGGCGGGTGTGGCCGCGCTGACCTTTCCGCCGGCGGGGTTAGTTTTGGGTGGCGGCGCCATCTTGGCGACCAGTTTGCTCGGTGCCGGTTTGGGCGCCTGGGTGGCGAGCATGATCGGTGTCTCTATACCCAACAGCCAGCTGGATCGTTTTCACGACGCCATTGAGCGCGGTGAGTTGTTGATGATGCTTGATGTCCCCAAGGCTAAAGTCGAAGAGATGACTGAGCTTGTCAAAAGCCACCATCCCGAAGCCCATGTGGAAGGCACTGAGCCAACCATCCCGGCATTTCCCTAAACACACGGTTATGATTTTAACCTGCCCGCCTTCCCGCCTTTCGGGGGCGGGTCGGGTATCGGACAGGCAGGGGCTTGTTGCCAACTAGCCAACCAGCGCCACAAATAGCCATCCGGTCTTTCCTCGCCAGTCATCACGTAATCCAGAGCATTGGTGTTGAATGCGGCCCAGGTCATGCGTTCGGCGCAGTCATGCGGGGCACACAGTAAAATGCTATCACCCGCTAGCAAAGGCAGATCGTCATTAGGCAATAGGATTTCCTGATCTTGCCGCAGCACCAATAACGGTAAGCAGGGTAGCGGCTGACTCCGTTCTTGCGGTTCTCGCAGTAAATGCCACAGACGAATTTCCCGCCCTTGTTCAATTGCTGCGTGCACAGCTGGCGCTTGCTCGGGATCAATGCTGATCGACCAAGTTTGTGGTGTCACTCCCTCACATAACACGCGGATTTTTTCTAACAATTCTTCCGCCCAGCGTTCGCTGCGATGCCGCGCCAATTGCAAAAATTGACTCAACAACGGCACGGTCAGTAATGGC
>JAZBPA010000305.1:0-27164 GCA_036351435.1 Candidatus Competibacteraceae bacterium | reverse complement strand
TCAATCAACGCCGGTTTATCCGCCGGCGGTGCGCCACGAACACCCTCTAAAATCGCCTTAGCCTTAATCTCCTCCAACATTTCGGCGGCATCGGCGGCACTCAGCGGGAGGGTGCGGAATGCAACATCTTTTAGTACTTCGACGAAAATCCCGCCCAATCCGACCATCATTACTGGACCGAATTGCGGATCGCGGGTAACACCAATGATGATCTCGACGCCCTTCGGCATCATGGGAGAAACCAGCACGCCACGGATATCCGCGCGGGCCTGATACCGATAAGCATTATCCATAATGTCCTGATAAGCGGACTGCATTGCGGATTCGCCGCAGACATTCAACTGAACACCACCCGCATCGGATTTGTGCAGAATATCTGGCGACACCACTTTCATCGCCAACGGCATATCACCGAACTGACCATAGACTTGGCTCAACTCACTGGGCGTGCTGACCAGCACCGATGGTGGCACGGCGATACCGTACACATTCAGTAATTGTTTCGCTTCATGTTCCAGCAGACTATCACGTCGTTGTTGACGGCAAGTTTGCACGATGGCTAAAGCTTCGGGTGCAGGCTCGTCCGCCGGAGCCGGTTTGGTTTGTGCGTTGCGACGCTTGGCAGCACCGTATTCCGCCAATGCAATCAAACACTGCACGGCGGTTTCGATGGAATAATGCACCGGCACACCGAACTCCCGCAATGTCACCAACGCTTCTGTGCGCATCGGCTCATAGATGCTCTGCAGCAACACCGGCTTACCAAATTCGCTGACTAGGTTACCCAAACGAGCTGCCGTTTGATTTTCCAACAATTCCAGCGTCGCGGAAAAACGCAGTTTATACCCACCGAATAAGCCGACAATCAACAAGGCATCCACATTCTCATCCTGGAGAATAGCCCGCGCGCAATCCGCAAAGACTTCCGGGTTGCTGTCCGTACCGCCAGCGACATCCACTGGATTGGCTAAAGCTGCAGCGGGCGGTAATTTAGCGGCAAGTTTGACGCGCGTTTCTTCGCCCAATGGCGGCAGTATCATGCCGCGTTCGGTCAGCGCATCGGCGGCGATGGTAGCGTGTCCACCGCCATCGGCCAGGATGGCCACGCGTTTGGACTGCATAGGCGGCAATAAGGCCAGCGCCTCGGCAAGCGGCAGAATATGATCGGTCCGGCTCACCACGGTTATCCCCGCTTGGCGCATCACTCCCAGACTGACCGCATGATTACCGGCTAGCGCGCCGGTATGCGATTGAGCGGCTTGTTGGCCCGCTGCCGTCTTGCCGGACTTGTACAGCACCACCGGGATCTTCTGGGTGACCCGTCGGGCCGCTGCTAGAAAATTTCGCCCTTGCTTGAAACCCTCGGCATAGACCGCTAGGGCTTGGGTGTTTTCATCGTCACCGAAATAGTCCAGATATTCGTCGAATTCGATTTCGGCTTCGTTACCGACGCCGATATAGGTACTGAAGCCAATGTGGTCGTTGATTTGGCCGTCAATCGCCAGGGCCAGGGCCATGTTGCCGGATTGAGAGAGAATACCTATCGGTCCCTTTTTCAATTCCGAGAATCCCACTAGATTGCAGGACTTATGGGTATTGAACATGCCGGAAGTATTGGGACCCACTAGGCGCACACCGAATTGCCGGGCCATGGCTACCGTCGCTTGTTCCAGTTGCTGCCCAGCTTCGCCGCTTTCGCTGAATCCACCGGCTAGAATCACCGCGCCTTTGATCCCCTTTTCACCACAAGACTTGATGACATCAGGTACTGTGTGCGCCGGCGTGCAAACTAAAGCCAGGTCGATCCGATTAGGCACCGTGTTGACATCGGGATAGGCAGTCAACCCCAAAATTTCCGGCTCTCGGGGATGGATCGGGAAAATCATGCCGGGGTATTTTTCCGTCAGCAGGGTTTGAATCGCTTTGAAACCGCGTTTGGTGGGATCTTTGGACGCGCCGACGATAGCCACGGAATTGGGATAGAGAAACTCGCTTAATGGGCTGGACACTCTCATTCTCCCTTGAAAATTGGCGGACGTTTTTCGGCAAACGCGGCAATGCCTTCACGCCAATCTTGAGTCGTCGTGCAAAACATCATGCCTTCCAGTTCAGCAATCAAGGCCGAATCGAAATCGCGGTTGCTGTTGAGTTGCTCCTTGGCCAGGGCCATTGAAACGGGTGCTTTTGCAGCCAGCCGTTCGGCAAAACGATAGACCTCCTCCATGAAAGTGGCATCGGCAAAAGTGTGGGCAGCTAAACCCATAGCGACCGCTGCTTGACCAGAGATACGCTCGCCCAGAAAGACCAATTCACGGGCTTTGGCCAAGCCCACCAGGCGTTGCAATAAATGGGTTACTCCGCCGCCTAGAAATGTGCCGATGCTGATTTCCGGCAACCCCAATTGGGCGCTTTCCGCCATCAGAATAAAATCCGCAGCGATAGCCATTTCCGCTCCCGCACCCAGGGCAAAGCCATTGACGGCAGCGATCACCGGTTTGGGTAAGATAAAAATCTGCCGACACACTTCCTGTTCCCGGCGAAGGTATTGGCGACGTTGAAAGGGAGTGCGTTCGCCTTTACCGTGTTCTTTCATATCGGCGCCCACGCAGAAGGCACGGCCTGCGCCGGTGAGGATGATTACACGCACGGTCCGATCTTGTTCCGCCTCAGCTAAAGCTGCAAGCAATTCGTCATAAAATTGCTCGACTACGGCGTTGAGGCGTTGCGGTCGATTGAATCGGATTTCAGCGACGAATTGTTTTTGTTTGTAGATGAGGGTTTCAAAGGGCATGTCATTCTCCACACAAATCGTTTACGACTATATCGCCTTTCCGGGAAATCAGCTAACGATGAACCGATACATAAGCTCAGAATGGATACTGGGCTCATTATGAGCTGGAAATTTATTGGGTTATTTTTAGAAATTTATAGCTATTTGTTTGTTGATAAAAGAAAAGCCAGGGCATGGCACAGTAACTGCTTGACAGGGTTTTGTCAGAGCCAGTTAGCACTCCCTTCAGAGTTAATGTTGAAAAAGGCACTGACAAATTGGTTTGGTCTTGGAAATTGAGCTATTTAGGCCAGAACTCATAATCGATTAATTTTAGGAGGATACGTCATGCCTAACATTCCCAGCACTATTAACGGCGTCACAGTCGAATTTGCCTCGACTGTTAATAAAGATGTGGTCACTAGTATGATTAATGGGTTAAAACATTGTATCAAGACGGGTATCGCCAGCGGCCATACATTGTCTAAAATCTACATTTCTTCAGCCAAAGATTCTCATACGGCTCCTAGTCGTCATGTTAGTGGAAAAGCAGTTGATATTTCCAGGATCAATAGTAAAAAAATGTCGACACATTATTCTAGTGATAATACGGTAAAGGCTATTGTCGATGCCATCCAAGATACCTTTGAAACGTATAGTGGCAGGCGTGAGAATTTTGGTCCGCATTTAAAGAAGAAAAACGGAAACAATTGGACTGTAGGAGGACATGGTGATCACATCCATATATCAGTTAATTAACAATGCAGTTGTATTTTTTATCCTGCTTTTAGGTGTTTTTGGCGTATCTCAGGCAGCTGATATCGCTATAGAAAGCATTGCTCTACATGCCAAACTGGCTGAGGATAGTCCTGATTTCAAGGAATTAGGCGGTTATCCCCAACTCAAGCGTTACAGTTTGCATGCCACGCTTGCTCCCAAGCAACTCGACGTGGTTGTGCATACAAAGGGAACAGGGGTAACCACTTTGGTTGTGGACATTGCGCCAGTCGTGGGGATGACTGACTGGGACAACACCGAAGGCATAACCGACATGGCGTTATTGGAAAAAACCAAAACGACATTTCCATCGGTTTTACGGTATACCCAAGCAGTGACACTGAAAGGTGATTCACGCTTTACGGTGACTGATGTACCGATCGAAACAATCGTTAAACAGTTTACTGCCGTAAAACTATGGCCGCGCAACTTGGTTTTCCGAGTTGGTTTGTTGCCCATCGCAGGGGAATCCATGTTGAGCAATAATGTTGCGCAGTATGAATTGGTCATGGACCCGCCAGACTGAGGTGCGATGGATAATTTGCCAGGGAATGGCGAATTTACCCGCCATTGAGTACTGAGGCAACGGAGTGTGCGGCTTTCCGACCGGATGCCAACGCCCATTGAATGGAAGGAGCATTCCGGTATTCTCCGCAGAGGAATAGCCAGTCGTTGATTTGAGAAGAATGACACTCTGGATCAGGTACCGGTGGGAGCTGTGCAGGCAGCGCGTGATTGATGCGATAAATCCGCAAAAATCGCCAATCTGCGATGGTTACGCCGAACCAGTCAACCAATTGATTGCGCACTTGGGTTTCCAAAACGGCATCGTCCTGCTCAGGATTGCCCAATACGTTGACTGTAATCAACGTCTGACCCGGCGGCGCATAGTCAGCGGACAACACGCTGGGGACTAATAAGCTATTTACCGGCCCTTTTCCGTCGCCATTCAAAACCAACAGAGGGTCTCGCACTGGCGGTTTCGGGGCGGCGAAGTACAAACAGGTGGTCGGACAAGTGACGGGTTGCGTGGTATCGCCCAACAGTTGCGCCGCTGTCCCGCCGTCGGTTGCCACGACTACAGCAGATGCTGAAATCTGTTCACCTGAAACCAAGCGCACGATCCGGTCTTCCACGCTTGCGACTGGCGCGTTGAGACGCAAAACATCAGTCGGTAGACGTGCGGCTAACTGTTTAGGAATAGCACCCATCCCTTGAGCAGGTAACGCGGTATCGCCGCTTGCAAACGCGCGAAATACGAACTCGAAAGTCCGACTGGATGTTTCGAGTTGCTCATCGAAAAATACCCCGGCGAGAAAAGGCCGAAAAAATCGTTCGATAATATTTTCGGAAAAGCCATCAGCCCGCAACGCTGCAATCGTGCTGGTTTCGGGGCGATTGAAAATCTCATTCCAATCGCCCTGCATCGCTCGGTGACGCAGCCGTAAGATACGCAATTTATCTGCCCATGACCCGATGGGCGAGAATAACGTGGGTAATGCATCTGCCGGTCGGCGCAAAGGATCGCCAATGCGATGGAAACGTCCGGCGTGGCGGATCAGCGCTCCGGGCCGAAAAGGGCGTAGATCCAGGGCAGAATAATCCAACAACCGACGGGCCTCTGGATAGGCGGTTTGCAATACCTGAAAGCCGCGATCCAACAAGAAGCCATCCTGCTCATCCGTCCGTACCCGTCCACCGACTTGATCCGAGGCTTCGAGCAACAGGGGTTGCACGCCATGTTCGATCAATTCCAATGCGCACGCTAAGCCAGCCAGGCCGGCACCAATAATGACCACATCGTGTGAAGACATAGCGTGCGCTTATTTAACAATACATAAACATTCGCTTACGGTGTGCGCCGTAACCGGATATTCAGATCGCGTAATTGGGTTTCGCCAACCGGTGCCGGAGCTTGGGTGAGCAGACAGGCAGCAGTTTGGGTCTTGGGAAACGCCATCACGTCGCGAATAGAGGTAGCGCCTACCATCAGCATCACTAACCGATCCAGCCCAAAGGCAATTCCGCCATGCGGAGGACAGCCGTATTGCAACGCATCCAGCAAGAAACCGAATTTTGTGCGCGCCTCTTCCGGCCCTATCCCAAGCAACTCAAAGACGGCGCTTTGCATGTCTTGCCGGTGAATACGAATCGAGCCTCCGCCGATCTCGGTACCGTTCAGCACCAAATCGTAAGCGCGTGACAGGCCGTTCTCGGGGTCCTGTTTAAGCGCTTCGGGATCGTCCTCACGGGGCGCGGTAAAGGGATGATGCAAAGCATTCCAGCGTTTTTCTTTTTCATCCCATTCGAACATCGGGAAGTGGACCACCCACAGCGGGGCCCAGTCGCCATTCACCATGCCGAGTTGATGGCCGAGGTGCACCCGCAATGCGCCTAGTGAATCATGCACCACCCGCGCGGTATCAGCACCGAAGAAAATCACATCGCCATTAGCAGCGCCGGTACGTTCCAAGACCGCCGTTAATACCTCGGGCGGCAAAAATTTCACAATCGGGGATTGCAAACCTTCCGGGCCACGGGATATGTCGTTAACTTTGATATACGCCAAGCCCTTCGCGCCATAACGACCGACGAACTCGGTACAGTCATCGATTTCCTTGCGGCTCATCTTATTTGCTCCGCCAGGAATGCACAGTGCCGCGACCCGGCCACGGGGGTCGTTGGCCGGACCGGCAAATACTTTGAAATCCACTCCGGTCATTAGATCCGACAATTCGATCAATTCCAGCGGGATACGCAAATCAGGTTTGTCGGACCCGTAACGTTGCATGGCCTCGGCATAGGTCATGCGCGGAAACGGATCGGCCAGGTCAATATTCAGGACAGTTTTGAATAACTGATGGACCAGATTTTCCATCAGGCCAGTGATTTGCTCTTCGTCCATGAATGATGTTTCCACATCAAGCTGCGTGAATTCCGGTTGCCGGTCGGCGCGCAAGTCTTCGTCGCGAAAACAACGCACGACTTGATAGTAGCGATCAAAACCCGCCACCATCAGCATTTGCTTGAACAGCTGTGGGGACTGCGGCAACGCAAAGAAACTGCCCGGATAGGTGCGGCTGGGCACTAAATAATCGCGCGCGCCTTCCGGGGTGGCCCGAGTCAGCATCGGCGTTTCGATATCCAGAAAGCCGTGACTATCCATAAAGCGACGGATAGTGCCGACGATTTCGGCGCGCAGCCGCAAGCGCAGTTGCATTTCCGGGCGGCGCAGATCCAGATACCGGTAGCGTAGTCTGACTTCCTCTGAAACATCGTCGTCTTCGATCTGAAACGGGATCGGTTCGGAACGATTGAGAATGTCTAGTTCCAACCCCAACACTTCAATCAAACCGGTAGGCAGATTCGGATTTTCGGTGCCGGCAGGGCGTGGGCGAACTCGTCCCTTGACCCGCACTACGTATTCATTTCGGATTCGCTCGGCATTAGCGAAAGCTTCCGGGGTATCGGGATCGATAACCACTTGAACAATGCCGTCCCGATCCCGTAGATCGATGAAAATGACGCCACCATGATCGCGGCGACGATGTGCCCAGCCGCAAAGCTCGACCGTGGTATCGATGAAGTGTTCGTTGATTTGGCCGCAATAATGACTGCGCATCAGATAAATTCCATGATGATTTCGACTAAATAGAGGTGATGACGTTGCGAGTGGCACGCCGTTGCAAGAGAGGGAATAGTAAGGACTAAACGGACGTTGGGCAAGAATAGGGGTGTTGATTAGCCCATGCTGCCATCGGCTAACAGTTGGCGGGTGGGCACCGAAATAGTATCGCGCATGTCGTTCTCCTCAACCGAGGTGTTCAGAAACAGCGGCGTGCATTCGCTCCAGCGCTTGCACCAAAACAGCGCGCGGACAACCGAAATTGAGCCGCACAAACCCCTCACCACCCGGACCGAAAGTTACACCATCATTAAATGCCACCTTAGCCTTCTGGATAAAAAACCGATGCGGATCGCCTTCAATAACCGCTTGTCGACAATCCAACCACGCCAAATAGGTTGCTTCTGGTGAAGTCATGCTGATCCCCGGTAGATGTTGCGCCACAAAAGTCGCTAAATAATCCCGATTGGCGCGTAAATATGATAACAACGCTTGCAACCAGTCATCGCATTCGGTGTAGGCCGCCAAAGCGGCATGAAAACCCAGCACATTGACATGCGCTACGATGCCTTCGGCGGCGGCTTGTACTTGTTTTAACAGGCTTGGGTTTTGGATGATAGCGAAGCTCATCCCCAAGCCAGCCAGATTGAACGTTTTGCTGGGCGCCATGAGGGTGATGCTGCGTTGGGCAACGTTCGGGTCAACGGTAGCCAGCGGACGATGCCGGCCTTCCAGCACCAGATCGCAGTGGATCTCATCGGAGCAGATGATTAAATCATGCCGGTGGCTTAACTCAGCAAATTGGACCAATTCCTGCTCGGAGAAAATCCGCCCCACCGGGTTATGGGGGTGACAAAGCATGAGCAAGCGGGTCCGCGCGGTGATAGCGGCTTCGATAGCCGCATAATCGGGTTCATAGTATCCTTGCCCGCTCCGTTGACTGAACGCCAACGGGGCGATCTGCAACTGACGATCCTGATTGCGCGGTGCCGACAGAAAAGGGGGATACACTGGAGTCTGTACCAGAACACCGTCACCGGGTTGGCCGATGGCCCGACACACTAGATTTAGCCCACAGACTAGACCCGGCAAAAAAAGAAGCTGATCCGGCGTTACTCGCCAAGCATAATGTTGCCAGAGGCGCTCGCAAATCGCTTCGACCAGCCCCGCCGGCGGATTCCCATAACCGAAGACCCCATGCGCGATGCGTTCCTGTAAGGCTTGCAGGACAGGTTCCGGTGATGCGAAATCCATATCTGCAACCCATAGCGGGAGCACCTCGGAACCATAGCGTTGCCACTTGATGCTATCACTGGACCGTCGTTCGATAATGCGATCAAACACGTTAATCATGGATAAATTGTGGTTCTCCAGTAAAATTCTGCATATGGTGGATCGTATCGACACTCTTGATCAAGGTAACTGCAACTCGGGTGCCTTTATTAGCCAATGCCAACAAGTAAGCCTGCGAGTTGTTTACCACCCTAATACCCAGACTGCCTGGGAAACTCTTTGAACCCATGCCTGACCCAGCTTAGGAAGTGATTCATGACAGATCAATCATCCCCAACCTTTACCGTATCGCCTAGCGATTACGATGCGGTTATTTTCGACCTTGATGGCGTCATTACCGACACTGCCCGCATTCATTCCATTGCTTGGAAGAAGCTGTTCGACGATTACCTGGAACAGCGAGCCGCGCGTTTTGGGGAACAGCATGAACCCTTCGACCCGAATGTCGATTACCGGCAATACGTCGACGGTAAACCCCGCTATCAAGGCGTCAAAAGCTTCCTCGCCTCACGCGGCGTGGAAATTCCCTTCGGCGAGCCGCAGGATAGTCCCGACCAGGAAACCGTTTGCGGTCTTGGTAATAAGAAAAACCCTATGTTCCTGGAAGGGTTGAAAACCTATGGGGCCGACGTGTATCAATCCTCCGTCGACTTTATTCACCAACTGCATGAACAGGGCATCAGAACCTCCATTGTATCGTCCAGCAAGAACTGTGCGACTATCTTGGACGTCGCGGGCTTGACTCATTTATTCGAAGTCAAAGTGGACGGTTTAGACGGGGAGCGGATGGGATTGAAAGGTAAACCCGAACCCGATACGTTTTTAGAGGCGGCGCGGGTAATGGGGGTCGATCCGACCCGTAGCATAATAGTAGAAGACGCTATTTCCGGAGTTCAGGCCGGTCAGAAGGGAAACTTCGGCTTCGTTCTGGGCATCGATAGAACCGGCCACCCCGATGACCTGAGTGAAAATGGGGCCGATGTGGTGGTCAAAGATCTTGTGGAGGTCGCAGTGAGTCAAGCGGATTCATCGGCATTACCGTCGGCAATGGGCAAGTTTGCGGATTTTACCCAACAGCTGAAGGGCAAGCATCTGGCGCTGTTTCTCGATTATGACGGCACGTTGACGCCTATCGTCGAACGTCCTGAATGGGCGGTCATGGCTGAGAGCATGAGAGACACCATCAGAACCCTCTCCGAACTCTGCACCGTGGCGATTATCAGCGGTCGGGATTTGCGCGACGTACAAAAACTGGTGCAGATGGAAGAGCTGTTTTTTGCCGGTAGCCACGGCTTTGATATCGAAGGACCTGCCGGTAAAAAGGTTGAAAATCAACAGGATTTGAATTTTATTCCGCTGCTGGATGGTGCTGAAAAACGCTTGCGGGAACACTTGACCGGAATTGAAGGTTCGCTGGTTGAACGCAAGAAATTCTCTATTGCAGTGCATTATCGGTTGGTTAGCGACGAACAAATCGCCGCAGTGGAAAAGGTGGTTGACGATTTGATCGCGGCAGAACCGAAAATCAAGAAAACTTACGGCAAAAAAGTGTTCGATCTGCAACCCAATATCGATTGGAATAAAGGCAAGGCCGTACATTGGCTGTTGAAAGCTTTAGGTTTGGATCGACCCGATGTGTTGCCGGTGTTCATGGGTGATGACGTGACCGACGAAGATGCCTTCAAGGCGTTACGCACGGAAGGCGTCGGCATCGTAGTCATGGAAGAACCCCGCCCGAGCGCGGCCCATTACTACTTGCGCGATCCGGCGGAAGTGGAACACTTTTTCGCGAGATTAATTCCGGTGTTGAAGGAGAACGCTTAATGAACGAATGGTTGCTGGTCTATGAAGGGTTTGATCCTGGCGAGGAAGGGTTGCGTGAGTCACTGTGCACTTTAGGCAACGGCTATTTCTGCACCCGCGCCGCAGCGCCGGAAACCGAAGCGGATGACATTCATTATCCGGGCACCTATTTGGCCGGGGGGTACAATCGGCTGGATACCAAGATGGGCGACCGGATGATCCAAAACGAGGATCTGGTCAACTTTCCCAACTGGCTACCGCTGACCTTTCGCATCGGTAACGGCAATTGGTTTAGGCTGCAAGCCGGGGAGGTGCTGTCCTATCGCCAGGAGCTGGATATGCGCCAGGGTGTGTTGTCGCGCAACATTCATTTCCGCGATAAGGACGGGCGCGAAATCAAACTCAATGAACGACGCCTAGTGCATATGGCTAACCCGCATCTGGCTGCGTTGGAAACCACCTTGACGGCAGTCAATTGGTCGGGGCCGATTGAGATCCGTTCTGCTTTGGATGGCCGGGTGATCAATGCCGGCGTAGAACGCTACCGGACCTTGAACAGTAAGCATCTGGAACCGTTAGAAACCCGCATCGTTGACGATGAAACGATTTTCCTTAAGGTGCAGACCATCCAGTCCGAATTGCGAGTAGCGGAAACCGCACGCACTCGGGTCTTCCGCAATGGCAAATCGGTGGTAACGGAACGGCGTAAAGAGGAAGAACCGGGTTATATCGCCGATAATATTCACTTGTATATGGATCAAGGCAGTTCCATTACCATCGAGAAAGTGGTTTCTTTGTTTACTTCCCGTGATCCGGCGATTTCCGAATGCGGCCATGATTCGCGCAAAGCGATTGTGCGAGTCGAGAATGGTTTCGATGAGTTATTGGCCGATCACAGCCAAGCATGGCAACAATTGGGCCGGCGTTTCAATTCGGAAGGCATATGGAAAAATCCCGACGAAGGGGGTCGAGTTGGGCTGATTGTGCGTTTGCATCTGTTCCATTTGCTGCAAACCGTGTCTCCGCATACTGCCGATCTCGATATCGGCGTACCGGCGCGGGGTTGGCATGGCGAGGCTTATCGTGGTCATGTGTTCTGGGATGAACTGTTTATTTTCCCGCTGTTGAACTTCCGGATACCGGAAATCACCCGCTCACTGCTGCTGTATCGCTGCCGACGTCTGAACGAAGCGCGGGCGGCGGCGAGCCAAGCCGGTCATAAAGGGGCGATGTACCCGTGGCAAAGTGGCAGCAACGGGCGGGAAGAAACGCAATTGCTGCATCTCAATCCCCGTTCCGGACGTTGGCTTCCCGACGGCAGTCATTTGCAACGCCATGTCAATATCGCTATCGCCTTTAACATCTGGCAATACTACCAAGCCACCTTGGACATGGAGTTTCTGGCCTATCATGGTGCGGAAACGTTACTGGAAATCGCCCGCTACTGGGCCAGTACCGCGACCTACAATCCCGGTTTGGATCGCTATGAAATTCTCGGCGTCATGGGACCGGATGAATATCACGAAGCCTATCCCGACGCGGATAATCCGGGCTTGAATAATAATGCCTACACCAATTTGATGGCGGTATGGGTGTTATGCCGGGCGCTGGATGTGCTGGAATTGATGTCGGATTATCGTAGCCGGGAAATCTGCAAAGCGATCAACTTATCGCAAGAAGAACTGCAGCATTGGCGTAACGTGAGCACTAAGATGCGGGTCGCCTTTAATGATGAAGGCATCATCAGCCAATTCGAGGGTTATGAAGATCTGCAGGAATTGGATTGGCAAGCCTACCGGGAAAAATATGGCGATATCCACCGACTAGATCGGATTCTGGAAGCCGAAGGTGACTCGGCTAACCGCTATAAGCTGTCCAAGCAAGCGGACTTGTTGATGCTGTTTTATCTGTTATCCGCCGACGAAGTGACGGAACTACTTAATCGGCTAGGCTACAGCTTCGATACCGAGAATATCCCCCAGCACATCGAATATTATATGAATCGGACCTCTCACGGTTCGACCTTGAGCCGGATTGTTCATGCTTGGGTGTTAGCTCGTTCTGATCGAGTCCACTCCTGGAAATTCTTCATGGAAGCTCTGGAAAGCGATATTTCCGACTCCCAAGGCGGTACCACGCGGGAAGGTATCCACTTAGGTGCAATGGCCGGTAGCGTCGATCTAGTGCAACGGTGTTACACAGGTCTGGAAATGCGCAATGATGTCTTGTGGCTCAATCCCTGTCTGCCCGACGAATTGTTGCAACTGAGGATGCGTATCCGCTACCGCGACCATCTGTTGGTTCTGGAATCGACCCCTGAAAAGCTCAAGGTCATCAGCCGCAAGCCGAAAGTTGCGCCTATTCGGATCGGCTGCAGGGGCGAAGTGCGTGAGCTCAACGGAGGAGAAACCTTGGAGTTCGAATTGGCCGCGTTGACCCATTAGACATTCTGTTGTTGTTCAACCGAACCGCCCCAGCGTAAGCCTGTGTAACGCTGGGGCGGTTTCCGTTTCTTTGAGTAGGCGTTATAGACGCTGACTCCCAACCTATGTGAATCCTGTTCATGGCTGGCAATAGCTTCGGCAAACTGTTTACCGTTACCACCTTTGGCGAAAGTCACGGCCCGGCGCTGGGCGCCATAGTAGACGGCTGTCCGCCCGGTATACCGCTGGCTGAGGCGGATATTCAGGCGCAGTTGGAACGCCGCCGGCCCGGTAAAAGCCGGCACACCACCCAACGTCGCGAACCCGATCAGGTAAAAATCCTATCCGGCGTATTCGAGGGTCTCACCACCGGTGTGCCAATCGGTTTGCTGATTGAAAACGTCGATCAAAAATCCAAAGACTACGGCAATATCATGGATCGCTTTCGTCCGGGACATGCCGATTACACCTATCAGCAGAAATACGGTATTCGCGATTATCGGGGTGGAGGTCGTTCCTCGGCGCGGGAAACCGCCCTGCGGGTCGCTGCCGGTACAATTGCGCGGAAGGTTCTACAGGATCGCCATGGGGTGGAAATCAACGGTTATTTGTCCCAGTTAGGCCCCATCCGCCCGGAAAAAATTATCTGGGACACTGTGGACGATAATCCGTTTTTTTGCCCGGATCCGGACAAAGTGGTAGAGCTGGAAGCGTTTATGGATGCGCTGCGCAAATCCGGTGATTCCATCGGCGCACGGGTTACGGTAGTGGCTAAAGGCGTTCCTCCCGGTTGGGGAGAGCCCGTGTTTGATCGTTTGGATGCCGATTTGGCCCATGCTTTGATGAGCATCAATGCCGTCAAAGGGGTGGAAATCGGCGCCGGTTTTGCCAGCGTTGAACAACGCGGCACGGAGCATCGGGATGAAATGACGCCACAAGGCTTTCTGAGCAACAATGCCGGAGGAATTCTAGGTGGTATTTCGACCGGTCAAGACATCGTCGTCAGCATTGCGCTCAAACCGACCTCCAGCATTCGGTTGCCGGGCCGCAGCGTCAATATGCAAGGGGAAGCGGTCGAGGTGGTCACTAAAGGTCGCCACGATCCGTGTGTCGGCATTCGCGCAACCCCGATTGCGGAAGCGATGATGGCGATCGTGTTGCTGGATCACCTATTACGCCATCGCGCGCAAAACCAAGATGTGCGTTCAGTAACCCCAATCATTCCGGCTGAAGCTGACCCGAATGCAGGGCAATGACCGGGTTCGCAGCTAGAATTGCACGACGCCTAAAATATCGGCGAACAGGAAACGCAGGCAAAACACTAGGGCGATACAGCCGAAAAACAGATGCCCCCATTCTTTTTCCCCATTATCATCCCGGTAGGTCAGGCCATGAAAGGCGATGGCTCCGGTGACTATCACTAATATCCAATCGATCAATGCGTTTCCTAATGACGGTGGTTTTAATAACACGGTGGAAGACGGCAACCCGCCGCCGTAACGACTTCAGTCCCTTGTGCGGCAAAGTATACCAACAACACGACCACCATGACGATAAAGGCGAATGCCATACCCCCTAAAAAAGCGGTCCAATAGGTTGCTGATGGTGCTGGCTCAACACCGAACTCACGCAAATTTAGCAGCCCTTCGCCGCTCAGTTTACGCACTTGGCGGGTGAACGCCCGCACCCACATGGGGACAATTTCCCGATTCATATATTGGGTAAAATCTTTATCAATCTCCGTATTCGCGGCAGGCTGTCCAAACCATTTTTCATACGCCAAACGAAACACGTCGAATTCGGAGACATGTAATACCGAAGCGGTATCGACTACAGTTTGAACATCGCTGGTAGCGGATGGGTTGAACAATTTGGACATATGACCCCCTTAGCCTGGGACGGGCATTTAACCATTTGAAGGAATAAACATTTCATAGTTCACAACGGCTATCT
Organism: Candidatus Competibacteraceae bacterium; assembly: GCA_036351435.1. Classification (GTDB taxonomy): domain Bacteria; phylum Pseudomonadota; class Gammaproteobacteria; order Competibacterales; family Competibacteraceae; genus JAAUQA01. Next base: position 12,520 of record JAZBPA010000305.1, on the reverse strand, counting down.
TTAGGTATCGCAGTGCATTTCGGCTCAACAGCAAGACATGGGTTATCATGCAACACACCTGATTAAAACGACTGTCAGTTGATATGCAAATATCCTGCCCGGATTTATTGAATTAGATTCTTTTGCGTTCACCATGACCTCTATTGCTGATCCGACCTCGCCACAAAGCCTCGTTATCGCCTTTCGGGAATTGCCGCCGGAGATTCTCACCGAAATCGCCAGGCACGCCGATCTATTGATTCTGCCAGCCGGTCAGCCCCTATTTACAGCCGGTCAGCCCTATCGGAAAGCGTTATTCGTGCTGCATACAGGGCAATTGGAATCACACCACCCTGATCAACCCGTCATGCTATTGCAGCCGGGTACGGTTTTAGGGGTAAACAACTATTTTGAGTCCACCCCGTACATTTCCACGGTGACCGCGCTGGGCGATGCCCAGGTGTACGCGATACCAGAAGTCGCATTGCGTGAATTGGAGCAACGCCACCCGGTTTTATTAGAAGCGTTAAATCGCTTGTTGGCTGAGCGCTTGCGCAGTCGAGCCACCCAACCAGTCACTGGCGTTTGGGCCTTGCCGGCCCGCACCGTCATGAAAGCACCGTTAGCGATCTGCAGTCCCACAACTACGGTGCGCCAAGCTTTCACCATCATGAATCGCCGTCGCATCGGCAGTTTAGGGGTGGTTGACGATCAGCAGCAACTGTTAGGGCTTATTACTTTCGTTACCTTGGCTGAAGGGATGATCAGCAAAAACGTGCAGCCGAATGATTGTGTTATCGGCACTGTTTGTGGAGCAGCCCATAGCATCAGCTTTGATGCGCCGATGTGGAAAGTACAAGGCGAGCAAGCCCGGTTGGGTGCGAAATACCTAGTGGTTACCGAGGACCGGAAACCGCTCGGCATCATTTCGCAAACCGATGTGCTGTACGCGTTAATGGCGTATCAGCGGTCGGTGATCGCGCAAATCGGCGATGCGACCCATTTTTCCGAATTGCGGGTTTTTTTCGAGCGCCTGGGCCGAATCGCTCACGAATTACGCGAGAACAACCGCAGTGCCGGCATGGCGGTGCGTGCCCTAAGCGAAGTCCATTTGGCTATTCAGCGCCGATGCATTGATTTAGTGCTGGCGGCAATCCAGCAGGAAGGAAAGGGTGGGCCTCCGGTACCGTATGCTTTTTTAATTATGGGGTCCGGGGGGCGTAAGGAAATGATCATCCGCACCGATCAGGACAATGGCATTATTCTGGCTGACGGTCCGCTCACTGAAGCGCCCGAAACCCGGCGCTGGTTTATGGAGTTTTGTGATCACGTCAATCACCGGCTTGATGAGATCGGCTATGAATGGTGTACCGGCGATATCATGGCCCGCAACCCTGACTTCCATAAGACGCTCAACGAGTGGCAGCAGCAAATCAGCAACATCACCGAACTGCCTAATGAGAAACGAGCCCGTTGGTCGACGATCTTTTTTGATTTCGAAACTTTGTATGGCGATGACAGTTTGACCGTCGCATTGCGCAGCCATTTATTCGAAGAACTTCGGCGCAAACCACGGTTACTCCGATCAATGGTGGAAGACGATGCCACCGGTGGGCCTGCGCTGGGCTTGTTCAATCGCTTAGTCCCTGCCAGTGACGGTGAACGCAAAGGCAAAATCGATCTGAAGCGCAACGGTACCCGTATTTTGGCGGATACTGCCCGCATTTACGCCCTCAGCGAAGGAATCAGCGCAACCAATACCGGTGATCGGCTCAGCGCCCTAGTACATCAGGGCCGGTTGGATAATGCCTTTGTGGATTCGATTTTGGCGGCTTACGATGAACTACTGGATTTGACCCTAGCCCATCAGTTACGCCAAGCGAGCCAAGGTCAGGTGTTGGATAAGCTCATTGATCCCGAGGAACTGACCCCACTTGAGGGCGAGTCTCTGCGCATGGCAATGCGGGTCATCAAACGGTTACAAAGCCGTATCCAAGGTGAATTCGGCACGTTAATGCTATAGGGGGGGATTGCTATCATCTCAGTTTCTGCATCGACCGGCGCACTGCTATCAAGACCCGCCGTGAATACTTCCTTGTAGGCTCGACTGCGGTATCCCTACCGCAAACGGTCCTGATAACAGCACTCCGGTCGATCGTTGAACCAGCATCAGGACAATCCAGCCAGAATGGTTTCTGTAGAGACCACCTCGACTCCGATATTCTCCATTTCTTGTCTGCCTTTCTCATAGAGCCCCGAGAGCGCATCTTCGGCCAGCATGAGTTTATAGTCCCGCGCGCTCGCCTCGTATATTGAAGTGCGTGGACAATTAGGGAAGTTGCACCCGCAGAACAGCAAAGTATCAATGTTCAGAATCTTTAGATGGTCCGACAGGGGAGTGCCATGGAATGCGCCCCAGCGTGGTTTGTAGATCACCACCTCATTATCGGACCATTGCTGAATATGGCCTTTGAGCAATCGATCCGTGTCCAGCTTCACTGTTGGGTTGGGTTTCAAATCGGCGACCAAATCGACTCCTATTGAACCCGGCAGCACAAGTTTAGCGCCACTTTCTAGCACCGCTCTGCGGCACAGATCGGCGTTTGAACCGTCAGGCAGATAAATGCGAACGATATGGATGATGGGTAACCGAAGCTCACGATAACAGCGCAGTAACCGGACCATGTTGGGTATGATCGCTATGGTTCCCGGTACCTGTGCCGGCGCGCCATCAAGGGTAAAGTCATTTTGGGTATCGACGGTTATCAGTGCTGAGGTGGCGAGATTGGGTTGAGTGTATGTCATAGTGGAGTACGGAAATTTTCCGGGTCGAAGACCGTATCGTCTATTTTCGGATCACAATGAACTTATCGGCTCATTGTGATCCGGCAGTTCTTGCTCCAACGCGCCTGATAAATGTCATTAATATCAAATTCTTATAACTTGGCATCGAAAATGCTCAGGCTATTACCAAACACCATTTAACTTATGCAGTAACCGGAGCCTAAGCCATGATTGCCAAGAAAACTCTCGAAACAAAGCCACGTTGCACTATGGATCAGCAAGAAAAATCGTCTGCCTTATCGAGCATAGCCTGCGAACAGCGTTATGAAAGTATGATCGATACGTTATTGCCCACTGGCTATCGAGTGGCTTATATCAAACGTAATGAAATGCACGACGAGCTGTTTTATATCTATGCCGTCGCAAAGAGTTTTTCCCACACCATGGAGGTAACCAGCACGGTAAATCGGCAAACAGGGGAGGTGGATCTGTGGAAATACGCCCCCGTCCCCTTATTCACTAGCCCACTGGAAGCAGCCGCCTAAGTCGATCAGCGTGGCGCGGGATTAGAACTTCATGTCTTCAAAAAACTTTTTAACCCCGTCCAGCCAACCACGTTCTTGAGGCGCATGTTGATGCCCGCCCTGTTCCAGGGTCTCGGCTAGCTGTTCCAGCAGTTCTTTTTGTTCTTTGGTAAGATTAACCGGAGTTTCCACGGCTACTTGGCAGATTAAATCGCCTGTCGCACTGCTGCGTACCGGTTTGACGCCCTTGCCGCGAATGCGAAACGCTTTGCCGGTTTGGGTGCCCGAGGGTACTTTGAGGTTGACTCGTCCATCCAGAGTCGGAACTTCTATCTCACCGCCTAACGCCGCACGGGTGATGCTGATAGGTACTTGGCAATACAAATTGCTATCTTCACGGGTGAAGATCGGATGCGGCTTGACCCGTATCTGCACATAGAGATCGCCGGGTGGTCCGCCTTGTTCACCGATTTCGCCTTCACCGCTTAAGCGGATCCGATCACCGCTGTCGACACCGGCCGGCACTTTGACCGACAGCGTTTTCTGCTCTTCGATGCGACCGCTACCGCCACATGTCGTGCAGGGATCAGGAATGAACGTGCCGCGTCCTTGACAACGCGGACAACCCTGTTGAATGGAAAAGAAACCCTGTTGGATACGCACTTGACCGACGCCATTGCAGGTTGTGCAGGTCGCAGCCTTAGTCCCCGGTTTAGCGCCATTACCATCGCAGGTTTCACAGGTCACTAAAGCCGGTACCCGTATTTTAGCAGTGGTACCAAATACGGCCTCTTCCAGGGACAGCTCCAAGGTATAACGCAGATCGGCGCCACGGTAGGCTTGACTACCGCGTCCGCCAGCGCCGCCACCACCGAAAATATCGCGGAACACCCCACCGAAAATATCGCCTAAGTCGGCTGCATCGCCGAATCCACCGCCACCGCCGCCTGCCGCAGGATCAACTCCGGCATGACCAAATTGATCGTAGGCAGCACGTTTGCGCGGATCACTGAGCACCTCGTAAGCTTCTTTCGCTTCTTTAAAGTGCTCAACGGCCACAGCATCATCCGGATTGCGATCTGGATGATGCTTCATGGCTAAACGCCGATAGGCTTTCTTAAGTTCTGCTTCGCTTGCGTTAGGGGCAAGGCCCAGGATTTCATAGTAATCGCGTTTCGCCATCTTCGATCCGGTATTTTGGGGCGGGACTAAAGAGCGTAATCATATCACTAGTCCGCGGTCAGTGTGCTAACCCAGAAATTCGTGGGTGCATGACTACGCTCTCGTCAGCCAACGCGCTTACTTATCCTTGACTTCCTCGAATTCGGCATCGACGACGCCTTCATCGGCTGGCTTTTGCCCACCAGCCCCGCCGGGGGCCTCATCACCCTGAGGACCGGACTCGGCAGCGGACTGGGCATAAACCCGCTCGGCTAATTTGCCGGACAGCTCGCCCAAAGCCTGAGTTTTAGCCTGTATGGTATCCTTGTTGTCGCCCTTAGCCGCCTCACGCAGATCGGAAATCGCATTTTCGATATCGTGGCGTTCGCTGCCTTCCACCTTCTCACCCAACTCGCTGAGCGATTTCTCGGTCGCATGAATCAGGTTTTCCGCCTGATTACGGGTATCGACCAACTCATGGAATTTACGATCTTCGTCAGCATGAGCCTCGGCATCCTTGACCATCTGTTGAATTTCATCGTCACTCAATCCGGAAGAAGCGCGAATAACGATAGACTGTTCCTTGCCGGTAGCCTTGTCTTTGGCCGATACATGCAAGATGCCATTAGCATCAATATCGAAGGCAACCTCGATTTGCGGCACGCCGCGTGGTGCAGGCGGAATACCGGATAAATCGAACTTACCCAGCGACTTGTTAGCACCGGCCCGTTCCCGCTCGCCCTGCAACACATGGACAGTTACCGCGGTTTGGGTATCTTCGGCAGTCGAGAACACCTGGTTGGCTTTGGTCGGGATAGTGGTATTCTTTTCAATCAGCTTGGTCATGACCCCACCCAGGGTCTCGATACCCAAGGACAGCGGAGTCACATCCAACAGCAGCACGTCTTTGACCTGTCCACCCAACACACCGCCCTGAATGGCTGCACCAACCGCTACCGCTTCGTCAGGATTGACGTCCTTACGAGGTTCCTTGCCGAAGAAATTCTTGACCGCTTCCTGGACTTTGGGCATCCGAGTCTGGCCGCCAACCAAAATGACTTCGTCGATATCACCGACTCCCTGACTCGCATCCTTAAGGGCGATTTTGCAAGGACCTATAGTCCGCTCGATCAACTCCTCGACCAAGGCTTCCAGCTTGGCGCGGGTCAGCTTGATGTTTAGATGCTTAGGACCACTGGCATCAGCCGTGATATAGGGCAGATTGACTTCGGTCTGCTGGCTGGAGGACAGCTCAATCTTGCCTTTCTCAGCAGCTTCTTTCAGCCGTTGCATAGCCAGGGGATCACCACGCAGGTCAATGCCGGTGTCTTTCTGGAACTGCTGCGCGAGATAATCAATGATGCGCTTATCGAAATCCTCACCGCCTAAAAACGTATCACCATTAGTGGACAGCACTTCGAATTGGTGTTCGCCATCGACTTCGGCAATCTCAATGATCGAGACATCGAAAGTACCACCGCCCAGATCGTACACGGCGATTTTGGCATCACCACGCTTCTTATCCATACCGTACGCCAGCGCGGCCGCAGTAGGCTCGTTGATGATCCGCTTGACTTCTAAACCGGCGATCCGCCCAGCGTCCTTGGTTGCTTGGCGCTGCGAATCGTTAAAATAGGCCGGTACGGTAATCACCGCTTCGGATATGGTCTCACCCAAATAATCTTCAGCGGTTTTCTTCATTTTCTGCAGCACCCGCGCTGCGACTTCCGGCGGTGCCATTTTCTTGTCCCTGGCGGCTACCCAAGCATCACCATTGTCAGCCTTGACAATCTGGTAGGGCACCATATTCATGTCCTTTTGCACTTCCGAATCTTCGAAACGACGCCCGATCAACCGCTTAATAGCAAATAAGGTGTTATCTGGATTGGTCACCGCTTGCCGTTTGGCAGACTGGCCAACCAACACTTCATCACTTTCGGTGAAAGCCACCACTGACGGTGTGGTCCGATCACCTTCACTGTTTTCAATCACCCGTGGCTTGCCACCTTCCATAATCGCCACACAGGAATTGGTGGTGCCCAGGTCGATACCGATAATTTTGCTCATGAATAGCCCTCACTCTGTCTGTTGCAAATGGCGCTTTGGGCGCCACCCCAATTTCTATACCTGTTGATAAATGGGGGATGGGTTCGGTGTTTTCAATAGGTTTAAGCCACCCATTGGCTAGTTAGCCATCAGGAGGACTGTTAGCCGCGTCGGTTTAGGGCCGTTGGGCTACGATCACCATGGCGGGTCGGATCAACCGGTCGTTGAGTAAGTACCCTTTCTGAACGACGTGCATCACGGTATTCGGTTCGGCTTGTCCAGCCGGCTGAGTCGCCATCGCTTCGTGGAATTCGGGATTGAATTGTTCTCCTTGCGGATTTAATTCTTGCACGCCGAATTTTTCCAACACCCCGATCAATTGTTTTAGCGTCAACTCTGATCCCTCTAACAATTTAGCCACATCCTGTGCTTCGTCAGCTGCGGCTATGCCCATTTCCAGACTGTCTTTGACCGGCAACAGACCCTCTACAAAGCTTTTTAGCGCGAATTTATGGGCATTCTGCACGTCCCGTTCACTCCGTTTGCGCAGATTTTCCATTTCTGCACGCACCCCCAGGAACGCATTCCAATTTTCTTCAGCCTTGGCCAGCGCTTGTTCTAATTCGGCTTGCAAGGTGTGCGCATCAGAGGGGGCAGATGACGCTTCGGCATCCAGAATTTCCCCCTCTGCTTCGACCTGTTGTGACTCGAAGGGATTATTTGCAGGCCCACTGGAACCGTCTTCCTGCGTCGCCTCCGCTGAGTTTGGATCTCTTTCAGGCGGTGTCGCTGTGTGCTCGGCGGCGTTGTTTTCTTGGCTCATCCAGGTCCTCCAATACAGTATTTCGCTGAATCGCTTCACAGAAGCGGATCGTAAAGAGTTAGTTCAATCGCTAGATGGAGTTCAATTACGAGAATTCAAGGCGGAAGCCAATAATTTCGCCGTCATATCGACCACCGGGATGACCCGATCATAGGCCATGCGAGTGGGTCCGATAACACCTAATACGCCCAACACCTTGTCTTCAATAGAATACGGTGCAGTCACTACGCTGCAGTCTTCCAAAACCCCACAACCGGCTTCGCTGCCGATAAAAATTTTCACCCCCTGCGCATGCAGACACTGATCGAACAGATGCAGAATATCCTGCTTACGATTGAAGGCCTCGAACAGGTGGCGTAATTTCTCCATGTCGGCCAATTCATCGACTCCCATCAAATTGGTTTGCCCGGCCAACACATAATCTTCCGGCTCACCTTCATCGGCGGCAAACGTTTGGCTGGCCATTTCGATGACGGCTTGCATCATTGCGTCTACCGCCTCTTGCGCCGATTTCATTTCCCGTAACAAACCGGTGCGAATGTGATGGATAGCCTGCCCACGACAGTGGGCATTGAGATAGTTAGCCGCTTGCTGCAGCTCTTCGCTGGTGTATTGACGTTTGGTGTAAATAATACGGTTTTGCACTTCCTGTTCATTGATCACCAATACGGACAACACCCGGTTATCAGCGAGCGGTAAGAACTCGACTTGGCGCAGCGTCAGCGATTGATGGCGGGGCACCATGACGACCCCCACCAATCGCGTTACTCCGGACAATAACGAAGACACCGATTGCAGTAGATCCGTTGTGTTCCGATGAGGGGTCAAATGTTGCCAGAGCGCCTCAATTTCTTCATTGTAGGACGGGTTAGCTTGCAATAATGAGTCGACGAAAAAGCGGTAACCGCGTACCGTAGGCGTGCGTCCGGCAGACGTGTGGGGAGAATGCAGAAAGCCGAGTTCTTCCAGGTCGGCCATCACGTTTCTAATCGTCGCAGGACTCAAATCCAAGCCGGTATCACGAGCTAGGGTGCGCGAGCCAATCGGATGGCCGTCACGAATATAACGCTCGATCAATGCGTTGAGTAAATGCCGACTACGCTGGTTTAGCGCAGCATACTCCGGCTTGTCACTATCACTCAAAGTAGTAGCCCTCGGCGACGGTTAATTTAGCACTCGCAACAATAGAGTGCTAAAGCTGGAACCTAACAAGTCCCCCTAGCCGTGTCAAGCAGGTTGGCTGCCAGGTTCTGAAATGATAAGTTTGACAACTTTAATAGCGCCCACCTGATTGTATTGCTCATGCCCACATTATTTAGCACTATTGGCCTGATTGGAAAATACGGCGATCCTAGCGTGGCGGATACGCTGACGCAAATTGCAACCTTCTTGCGGCGGCGCAATTTACGGGTCTTCTTAGACGATGAAACAGCCAAGCTAGTACCCCCCAATGGTCTAGAAACTGCGTCCCGTCGTATCATCGGTCGTCAATGCGATTTAGCGATTGTGGTTGGGGGTGATGGCACTCTCTTAAACGCGGCTCGCTCCTTGGTGGATTTCCGAGTTCCCATTCTGGGCGTCAACCTGGGACGGCTAGGGTTTCTCGCAGACGTTTCGCCAGAAGAAATACCGCACAGCCTGGACGATATTCTTGCTGGCAACTTCCGCGAGGAAATGCGTTCGTTGCTGCATTCTGAAGTCATACGCGACGGCCGGGCGGTAACCCAGGCGGATGCACTAAACGATGTTGTCATACACAAGCGGGAAGTCGCTCGCATGATTGAAATCGATACCTTTGTCGATGGCCAGTTTCTCAATGCGTATCGGGCCGATGGGTTGATTATTTCTACACCGACCGGCTCGACCGCCTATGCACTGTCCGGCGGAGGCCCTATTCTCCATCCTTCGCTGGAAGCGGTCGTTTTGGTACCTATTTGTCCTCACAGCCTGACCGACCGCCCCATTGTGGTGGGTGCGGACAGCGAAATCGAAGTCTCGCTCAATGGCATCAGCACCACCCAAACCCAGGTCACCTGCGACGGCCAAATCAGTTTGGGATTAAACCCCGGCGATCATGTCATCATCCGCAAAAAGCGTCGTAAACTGCGGTTGATACATCCGACCAACCATGACTATTTCCAGTTACTGAGAGCCAAGTTGAACTGGGGAACCGTGTTGGAAGGTTCTCCCTTTACAGGTGAATTCAGGCAACCTGCCCGGTGATGTCACGGCATAGGCCAAACTCAGCACGCACCTTTGACCGAGGTCTAGCTGGACAGCAACTGCTGTTACCTACCTTGGGTGTTATCGTGCTATCTGCTCTCTATTGGATTCTCAGTCCTTGGACTGGAGGAAACGACGACGGCAATCTATCCGGATTAGGGGAATGGCTGGCATTCGCGGTGGAATTAAGTTTGTGGTTGTGCGGCGCCTGGCTGGTGAGTCGTCTGACCGCCTTGCTGCTCTGGGATGGGCTGTTGTCACGCACCTTCGACGGCCATATTCCCCAGTATTTACGGGATGTGGTGACCGGGTTTATCTTCGCAGTGACCCTGGTGTTAATTTCGGTTCATGTGTTTCGCTTGCCAGTCAGCGGGGTGTGGGCCACTTCCGGTGCAATCGGCATCGTACTCGGATTGGCGTTACGCAATATTATTCTCGATTTGTTCACCGGTTTGAGTCTCAATATCGAACGCCCTTTTGTAATCGGCGATTGGGTCGGCATCGAGGAACAAGGATCGAAAACCGGTTTGGCCGGCTGGGTGACCGAGATCAACTGGCGCACCACCCGCATAGTGACCCGTGATAACATCTCGGTCGTGGTACCGAATAATTTTTTCGGCGAACGAATCGTCAGCAATTATTCTCGCCCGGAACGATTCGCCCGGTTCTCGTTGCGCTTGCATTTAGATTATGTCGTGCCACCGGAACGAGCACTACGCGTGCTACTCGCCGGGGTCAGAGGCGCCATCGGGCAACCGCGCGGTCCTGTCGAGCAACCGCCCCCCGATGTGTTGTTGGTCGGGGTCAATGAACGCGGAATAGAATATCTCATTCGGTTTTGGATCATCCCGACCGAAGTGTCCGAACCGGAGGCGACCCATGCCGTCTGGAGCAGCCTGTTACACCATCTCCAACATGCCGGCTTAAAACCAGCCTTGCCCAAACAGGATATCTTTCACGCGCCGTTACCTGCTGCCTCGCCTAACCCGCAAGGGCGGGTTGATCTGGAACAATTGCTGATGCGGACAACGATATTCGCCGGGCTCAATGAGCAGGAAATCCGCTTGATCGCGGAGACCGCGCAACACCATACATTTACCGAGAACAGCGTACTGGTGCGGGAGGGGGATGCCGGAAGTTCAATGTTCCTGTTGGTCGAAGGCGTACTCCATGTGGTGTTGGAGGCGCGCACTGACCGCCGCAAAATCCGCTTGGCGATACTGAAACCGGGGGACTTTGTCGGTGAAATCTCCCTGTTGACCAACGACCCCCGCTCGGCCACCGTTATCGCCGCTACCGATTGCCAGGTATGCGAAATTACCAAAGACTGCATGGAACACATTTTGAAGCACCGCCCGGAAGTTGGAACGGCCCTTAGCATGGCAGTGGCCGAACGCCGGCTAAGGCTGTCCGCAGCGCTCGCCAATGCTTCTCCGGCACAACGTATTGCGGAAACCGGTACTCTCGCGCAACAAATACTTAGTAAAATGTGGACCTATTTTGGCCTCGGGCAAATCGGTAACTCGCCCCGTTGACCCTGGAAAATATCTGCGCGGCCGTTGGTCGCTGAGCTTGATATGCTAACCCAGATACACATTCGCAATTTTGCCATCGTCGATCACCTGGAGTTGGAACTCACTTCGGGGATGAGCGCCTTGACTGGTGAAACCGGAGCCGGCAAATCAATCATTGTCGATGCACTGGCCTTGCTGCTGGGAGATCGCGGCGATAACAGCGTAGTGCGGCACGGGGCGGAGCGGGCCGAAATCAGTGCTGTGTTCGATGTCAGTGCATTACCCACCGCACGGGCTTGGTTAGCCGACCGTGACTTAGCGAATGACGACGATGAATGTCATGTGCGCCGCGTCATCAATCGCAGCGGACGATCCCGGGCATACATCGACGGTTCCCCGCAACCCCTGCAGGCGCTTAAGGAATTGGGCGACCACTTGGTTGATATTCATGGTCAACACGAACATCAGTCTTTGTTACGACGAGATGCGCAACGGCAGTTGCTGGACGATCATGCCGGTAACGCCGCACTGCTTACCGAAGTCGGTGCGCATTATCAGCGTTGGCGCGAACTGGAACGACAACTCAATGATTTACGCCAAGCTGACGCGCAACGGGATGCTCGGCTGGATCAATTGCGTTATCAAATTGAGGAGTTACGGAGTCTTGATTTACGCGCTGGCGAAATGGCGGAACTGGAAGCAGAGCATCGGCGACTTGCTCATGCGGGCCGGTTGCTGGAAACCTGTCAACGGACCCAAGATCGGCTCTATGATAACGAAGAAGTGTCGGTGCAAATACTGCTAAGTCAGGCACAACAGGAGTTAAACGCCCTGATCCCTCTGGATGGGCAGCTCAGCGCGCCTGCTGAACTAATCAACGCGGCTTTGATTCAGGTCCAAGAAGCCAGCGACGAGCTCCGCCGTTACACCCAAGTCTTGGAATTGGACCCGCAACGATTGGCCGGATTAGAGCAGCGACTGGCCGAAATCCACCGCTTGAACCGTAAACACCGGTTAGAGGCCGACGAATTACCGGAGTTACTCCACCGTCTGGAAAACGAGTTGGATACTCTGGAACATCGGGATCTGCACGAAGAGCAACTGGAAAAGGACCAAGCCCAAGCGTTTCAGGCGTATTCCGATGCCGCAACGAATCTAAGTCAGCGGCGACACGCTGCAGCAACCGAATTAGCGGAAAAGATCAGTGCATCCATGCAGGGACTGGGAATGCCCGGTGGCCGTTTTGCAATTACCCTGGAGCCGCTTACCCGTCCCAGCCCAACCGGGCTTGAAAGCGTCGAGTTCCTGGTCAGCGCCAATCCCGGGCAACCGCTCAAACCGTTACAGCGGGTGGCTTCGGGCGGTGAGCTATCGCGCATCAGCCTCGCCATTCAAGTGCTCGCAGCTCATCATGCGAGCATCCCAACCCTGATTTTTGACGAAGTGGACAGCGGTATCGGCGGCGG
>JAZBPA010000304.1:0-3493 GCA_036351435.1 Candidatus Competibacteraceae bacterium | reverse complement strand
GCCCAAACCGGCGCCGGTCGGGCATTTACGGCAAGCGCAGGCTTGTGGGCGGCAGATGTTACTGCGGGGATTGGCGGATCCATTGAACCCCGAACACTTTACCCCGTATTTTCAGCAACTGTATTGGGGCAAGGGTGACGGTTTGGATCGTCATGCTGTTCTAACTGATCTCAAGCCCAATCGAGATTTGGAATTTTCGTTTCGCAGCGCTGCCCGTAAGTTTCGAATCATTGACGACAGCAGCCAAGCGCCGGTCATCGTGCGTTTTGGGGAAAGCCCTGAGTTCATAGAACAATTGCGCCGGATAGGGCCTGAGCGTTGGCTGATGCGCAAGCTGCAGCGCTATGTCGTCAATCTGCCTCGTTATCGTCATGAACAATTATTGAATAGCGGGGACATCGTGCAAATCCATCCGGGTTTGTATGTCCAGGCTTTTGATGGTTTGTACCATCCAGCACTAGGGCTGTTGGGTGACGATCCCGCTTATCATGACCCTGAAAGCCTAATCCTATAATCCACTTTTGGCCCTCAACGGCGTTGTCAGGAAAATATTGACAAACGCTGCTTTTGTGGCTTTATTGACTGACGGAACAATTGATTAAGGAAATGCTGATGGATCACTGTCATGTCATTTTGAGGGTTTGGGGAGAAAACGCCTGCTTCACTCGCCCGGAGATGAAGGTGGAGCGGGTCTCCTACGATGTCATTACTCCTTCAGCCGCGCGCGGCGTTCTCGAAGCCATCCTCTGGAAACCCGCCATTCGCTGGCACATTCATCGAATTGATGTGCTCAAGCCGATCCGTTGGGAATCGGTCAGGCGTAACGAGGTGGCCAGCAATATTCCTGTCTCCAATCTTCTCAGTGCGATGAAATCCCAGCGCGGCAACTTAGGTTTGTTCGTCGAGGATAATCGTCAACAACGGGCCGGGCTGGTATTGCGGGATGTGGATTATCTGATTCACGCTCGTTTTGAACTCACCGAAAAAGCTGGCCCGGAAGACAATATCAATAAATTCGCTGATATGTTCAGGCGGCGGGCCGAAAAGGGCCAATGTTTTCATCAACCTTATCTGGGTTGCCGGGAATTTGCGGCGGCCTTTGCCTGTGTCGATCCGAGCGATCAGTTACCGGTTCCGATTGCGGAAAGCCGGGGTTTGGGCTGGATGATGTACGATCTGGACTACTCAGGCGCGGAAATACAACCTCTATTCTTTCGGGCTGAGTTAGACAACGGATCGATCCGGGTGCCGGATTGGGACAGCGAGGAGGTCAAGGGATGATTTTGCAGTCCTTGCAGGAACTCTACCGGCGGTTGGGCGATGAGCTACCGGAACCGGGCTTTGAACGTAAAGAGATTCCCTTCATTATCGTTTTGGACAGTGAGGGCAACTTTGTCGATCTGGAAGACACTCGGACGGGTGAAGGGAAGAAGAAAGTTGGACGATTCTTTGTTGTGCCGCAAGGCGAGAAAAAAGCCGCCGGTATTCTTGCCAATCTGTTGTGGGACACTTGCGGCTATGTTTTGGGGATTGTCAGCGGGACGAAAGCAGCAAAACTCAGCCCTGAAAAGCTGCTCAAGGAACAGAGTCGTACTGAGAAAATGCATGCTGCTTTTATTCAACGTATTCGCGATACGTTTGCCGATCCTGAAGCCGACGCGGGCATTCGAACGGTGCTGAACTTTCTTGAAAAGCAGGATTTCACTGCGCTTGAAGCCCACCCCAACTGGCCGGATCTCAAGGACAGTACAGGCATAACCACGTTTCGCTTAGCTGGCGAAAATGAACTGATCTGCCAACGGAGAATGGTGCGCCATGCTATCGCCTGTTCCGATTCAGGCAATGAAAGCAGCTATTGTTTGGTCAGTGGCGAAAATGATCGTATCGCCCGTTTACACCCAGCCATCAGAGGCGTCTGGGGTGCTCAAGCTGCGGGAGGAAATATTGTTTCCTTCAATTTTGGCGCTACCGAGTCTTACAACAAAAAACAAGGAGCTAATGCGCCTGTCGGCGAATCCACCGTTTTCAGCTACACAACTGCGCTGAATCATCTATTGCGCAAAGGTTCGCGCCAGCGCATGCAAGTCGGCGATGCTTCCACTGTTTTCTGGGCGGAAAAATCTCATCCGGTCGATGACGACTTTTTGGATTGGATAGAGTCGGACGAAGACGATCCAGCGCAGCGCACGAATAAAATACGAGCGCTTTACGCGGCACCTAAAACAGGCGTCAATCCACTTGATGAAGACACCACAAAATTCTTCGTTCTGGGGTTGGCACCCAATAATGCCCGTCTTGCCGTGCGGTTCTGGCATCAAACCACCGTTGGCGATTTGGCATATCACATTCGTCAGCATTTTGATGACTTGCGCCTTGAACATGGACCCCAAGCGTCTGAATATCCGAAACTATCCCGGTTACTGGCTTCGACAGCCCTGCAAAGTAAGCTGGATAACGTGATTCCCAATTTGGCGGGAGAGGTAATGCGCGCCATTTTGGCTGGAACGCCGTATCCACGCACGCTGCTATCCGCCGCGCTGCGTCGAATACGGGCGGAACAGAAAGTGACTTATGAACGTGCCGCACTCATCAAGGCCGTGCTGGCGCGTAATACGCGATTATCTCAAACCAACCAACAGGAGGTTGCCGTGTCACTTGACGAAAATAATATCAACACTGGTTACCGACTTGGCCGCTTATTCGCTGTCCTGGAACGCGCCCAGGAAGCAGCAAGTCCGGGAATTAATGCCACTATTCGGGATCGTTTCTACGGATCGGCCTCGGCCACACCGGTAACTGTATTCCCGCATCTGCTCAAACTTAAAAACCATCACATAGCCAAGCTGGACAATCGAGGACAAGCCGTGAATCTGGAAAAGCTCATCGGCCAAATAGTCGATGAAATCAGTGATCTCCCCGGCCAACTGAGCCTGGAAGACCAAGGCCGTTTTGCGATTGGTTATTACCATCAGCGACAGGCTTTTTACCGTAAGAAAGAGAACCCTGCTGATCAAGGAGAGGAATAATGAGTCAGCCTATTCAGAACCGTTACGAATTTATTTTGCTGTTTGACGTGGTGGACGGTAATCCCAACGGCGACCCCGATGCGGGAAATCTACCGCGTGTTGATCCCGAAACCGGTCATGGATTAGTAACTGATGTGTGCTTGAAGCGTAAGGTGCGTAATTTTGTCGGTATGTACAAGGATGAACAGCCGCCGTTTGATATATACATCAAGGAAAAATCCGTACTGAATCAACAAAATGAACGGGCTTATGAGGCGCTCAACGTTGATCTTACGGGGGATACGGGCAAACGCAAGGGAGGCGACAACGTAGAGAAAGCGCGGCAATGGATGTGCCAAAATTTCTATGATGTACGCACATTCGGTGCGGTCATGTCCACAGGAGTCAATTGTGGCCAAGTACGTGGACCGGTGCAAATGACCTTTGCCCGCAGCGTTGACCGGGTGGTTCCGCTGGAGCACTCCATT
>JAZBPA010000303.1:0-18588 GCA_036351435.1 Candidatus Competibacteraceae bacterium | reverse complement strand
TGGTGTTGGCATTGGCCTTCCTGGTCATACCCGCAGTAGCCAGCGAATACTGGCTCGGGGTCATACTGACGCCGTTTCTTATTCTGGCACTGGCGGCGGTGGGATTGAACATCCTGACCGGCTATTGCGGGCAGTTATCGCTGGGCTCAGCGGCGTTCATGGCTGTAGGGGCTTTTGCTGCCTACAATCTCGAGTTGCGACTGCCGGGCATTCCGTTGCTGGTGGATTTTGCGCTGGCGGGTCTTGTTGCAGCCGGCGTGGGCATCCTGTTCGGCGTTCCCAGCCTGCGTATCAAAGGGTTTTATCTGGCAGTGGCGACCTTGGCAGCACAGTTTTTCATCGAATGGGCGTTAACCAAGTTTGGTTGGTTTTCCAACTACAGCTCTTCGGGCGTAATCACTGCTCAGGATATGGTGATTTTGGGCTTCGAATTCGACACGCCGCTGCGCAAGTATCTGCTGGTACTGTCCATCGTGGCGGTGCTGGCTTTGATGGCCAAGAACATGGTGCGCAGCGAGATTGGGCGAGCCTGGATGGCGGTGCGGGATATGGATGTGGCCGCCGAGGTCATTGGTATCCGAATCATGAAGACCAAACTGCTGGCGTTTGCGGTCAGTTCGTTTTACTGCGGGGTGGCCGGCGCGCTATGGGCTTTTGCCTATCTCGGTTCGGTGGATGCGCAAGCGTTCGACCTACACCGTTCCTTTCAAATCCTGTTCATGATCATTGTCGGTGGGATGGGCAGTATCCTGGGTTCCTTTATCGGCGCAGCGTTTATCGTACTAATGCCGATTTTTATCAACCTGTCCGCCCATGTGGTGTTCGGCGATGCGATTCGTCCTGATTTGCTTTCCAACATGGAACTCATCATCTTTGGGGGCTTGATTATTTTCTTCCTGATTGTCGAGCCTCTGGGACTGGCCCGGTTATGGCAAATAGCCAAGGAGAAACTCCGGTTATGGCCGTTTCCACACTAGCACTTAACTATAACAATACCACCTCCGCGAGGAGGATTTAATGTCATTGCGAGGAGATTAGCTATGAAAATCAAGACAAGTGCGTCACTGCTGGGCGCTATGCTATTAAGCAGCACAATCGCCGCACCGACTGCGATCGCGCAGGATGGCAACGAGCAGTTCATTCCTATGCTGAGTTATCGGGTTGGGCCTTATGCGGCGGGCGGCACCGGTATCTTCGGCGGTTTTATCGACTACATTAATCTGCTCAACGAACGCGACGGCGGTATCAATGGTGTCAAGATCACCTACCAGGAATGTGAAACCGAATACAAGCCCGACCGTGCGCTGGAATGCTATGAGCGTTTAAAAAACAGCGGACCGACCGGCTCGTCCATGTTCAATTTCGTGGCTACCCCGCCGGTATATGCAACTATGGAGCGCACTCTGGACGACAAGATTCCGATTGTCGCCATCGGTTATGGTCCGGCCTTTGGCGCTGATGGCCGGGTCTTTCCTTACGTCTTCCCGTTGGTGACAACCTATTGGAGCCAGAACACGGCGAAGATCAAGTTCATCGCCATGCAGGAGCAGTGTTTGGCGCAGTATCCAGATCTCGACGGCAAACCTGACCGCGCCGTGAAGTGCCTTGAACATGCTAAGAACGGCGAGCTGGAAGGTGATGGCTTGGATAAGCTCAAAGGCAAGATGATTGTCAATCTGTACCATGATTCTGGTTACGGTAAGGAAACCAAGCCCATCTTGGATGCTCAAGCTGAAAAATACGGCTTCGAGGTCGTTTATCTGCCGGTCCCACATCCGGGCAACGAACAACAGTCGCAATGGCTACAGATCCGTCGGGCCAAGCCGGATTGGGTTATTTTGCGCGGCTGGGGCGTAATGAATCCCACTGCCATTAGCCAGGCGGCGCGCATCAGATTCCCGGCTGATCGGATCGTAGGCGTCTGGTGGAGCGGTGCTGAAGAAGATGTGGTACCTGCTGGCGATGCTTCCATCGGCTATATTGCCAGCGCACTGAATCCGGCTAGCGATGCGTTTCCCGCCATTAAACAGATTCAAGAGTTGTTGTATGCCAATGATAAGGGGGATATGCAGGACCCCAGCCGAGTCGGCAGCGTGTACTACAACCGGGGAATCATCCACGGCGTATTGAACACTGAAGCGATCCGTAAAGCGCAGGAGAAATTCGGTAACAAACCACTGACGGGCGAACAAGTACGCTGGGGTTTGGAGAATCTTGATATCACCGAAGCCAGTCTTAAAGAGCTAGGGCTCGAAGGGCTGATGCCACCGATCAAAACCTCTTGCGAAGACCATGAAGGCGGCGCACCGGTGCGTTTCCATCAATGGGACGGCAAGCAATGGGTATTGGTGTCAGACTGGATTGAGACCGATCAATCAATCGTACGGCCACTAGTCGAACAGGAAGCGGCTGCCTATGCGCAGGAGAAGAAGCTGGCCGTACGCGATTGCTCCAAGGAAAGCTGAGGTTAGTCATCATGAGTGAAACGGGAAACCCTCTACTTTCAGTCAATAATATCGAGGTGATCTACGATCACGTCATTCTGGTTCTGAAGGGGGTTTCCCTGGAAGTATCCGCAGGAGGGATTGTTGCCCTCCTGGGGGCCAACGGGGCGGGTAAGACCACTACCCTCAAAGCGATTTCCAATCTGCTGCGCGCCGAACGCGGCGAGGTGACCAAAGGCAATATCCAATTCAAAGCCGAGCGGATCGAGAAATTGACGCCTTCCGACCTAGTCAAGCGTGGCGTCGTACAGGTCATGGAAGGCCGCCATTGCTTCGAGCATCTGACGGTGGAAGAGAATCTGCTGACCGGCGCTTACACGCGCCGGGCCAGCCGACTACAAATTCGGGAGGATTTGGAAAAAGTCTACGAATACTTCCCCCGCCTGTGGGAGCGCCGACATAGCGTGGCCGGGTATACCTCCGGTGGCGAGCAGCAGATGACGGCAGTAGGACGGGCATTGATGGCCCAGCCTTCAATGATCTTGCTGGATGAGCCGTCCATGGGACTAGCACCGCAAGTCGTCGATGAAATTTTTAGCATCGTGCAGAGTTTGAATGAAAAAGAAAAGGTCAGTTTTCTGCTGGCCGAGCAAAACACCATGGTAGCGCTACGCTACTCTAATTTCGGCTATATTCTGGAAAACGGTCGGGTGGTCATGCAGGGTAGCGCTGAGGAATTAGGGCGAAA
Organism: Candidatus Competibacteraceae bacterium; assembly: GCA_036351435.1. GTDB lineage: Bacteria > Pseudomonadota > Gammaproteobacteria > Competibacterales > Competibacteraceae > JAAUQA01. The sequence goes on along the minus strand of JAZBPA010000303.1, from coordinate 15,396 downwards.
TGAGGATGTGAAAGAATTTTATCTGGGACTCGGCACTGCGGGCCGGAAAAGCTTCCGCGACGTTAAACATTATCGCCGCCGGAAACGCTGGCTGGCCTAGAGTCGCGGCGGTATCAAAACCATTGATAGGCCTGGACATCCCTATCAAGACACGCCGCGAACACTGCCCTATAGGGTTGACTGCGGTATCCCTACCGCAAACAGTCTTGCTAACAATATCCAGGTCCATAGCCACTTCACAGCATTCGATTAACATCCTGTTGCATCGCTACGGGAGGACTTTATATGGCCTTTTATGATCAGTTAGAAGCGCGAGACCAAGCTGCGCGGGAAGCTCATCTGCGGGAGGCGTTACCCGCGCAAATCCACAATGCCCAACAAAATTCACCGGCATTCGCCCGCATTCTTGCTGGCATTGACCCAGCAACAGTGACTAGTCGTGCCGATCTGGCGCGGTTGCCGATCACGCGCAAAGCCGCGTTGCTGGACAGTCAGCATCAACATCCCCCCTTCGGCGGTTTGACCACCGTTGCCGTTGGCGAATTGGCGCAAGTGTTCCAATCGCCGGGTCCGATATACGATCCTGAAGCGCGGCGTCCTGATTATTGGCGGTTGGCACGGGCTTTATTCGCTGCCGGGTTTCGTCCTGGCGAATTGATTCATAACACCTTTTCCTACCATTTCACCCCGGCTGGCTCGATGTTAGCGACCGGTGCTCAGGCACTGGGTTGTGCGGTTTTTCCGGCCGGTATCGGACAAACTGAGTTACAAGTCAAAGCAATTGCCGATCTGAAGCCGCATGGCTACGTGGGGACGCCATCTTTCCTGAAAATTATTTTGGATAAAGCTGCTGAGTTGAACGCCGACGTGTCCAGCATAACTAAAGCTCTGGTGACCGCCGAAGCATTACCGCCCAGTTTACGGGAAGAATTTAACGTGCGGGGAATACAGGTTTTACAGTGTTACGCTACCGCTGATCTGGGTTTGATTGCTTACGAGAGTTCGGCGATTGAGGGCATGATCGCTGATGAAGGCGTGCTGGTTGAAATCGTCCGTCCTGGTACTGGTGACCCTGTCTCAGAAGGTGAAGTCGGGGAATTGGTTATTACCACCTTCAATCCCGACTACCCCCTGATCCGTTTCGCCACTGGTGATTTGTCGGCGATTCTGCCGGGCATCAGTCCGTGTGGTCGGACCAATACTCGTATCAAGGGTTGGCTGGGACGGGCTGATCAAACCACCAAAGTTAGAGGGATGTTTGTGCGCCCGTCGCTGATCGCAGAAGTCCTTAAGCGACATCCGTTAATCCTTAAAGGGCGTTTGGTTATTGATCAAGTCAACTATCAGGACGTAATGACTTTGCACTGCGAAGTGGCTGATCCAATTGATTCTAATGAGCAACAAGCGGTTGCTGCTTCGATTAGGGATGTGTGTAAATTGCGCGGAGAACTGGAATTTGTTGCGCCGGGATCGTTGCCGAACGATGGCAAGGTCATTGACGATGTAAGACGCTATGAGTAATCCAGCAGCACAATTGACGAGATAAATTCATCTCGCCAATCACCGGGAACCTCTGTTAGGATAATTGGTCAGACCAATGTCGTTTGTTGACGGCTTATTAGCAAAGAAGGTTGGTCGCAGGGGTTAAGAAAGCGTTTATGTCATTATTCATCGAGGTGTGCTGGTCAAAGCACGCACGATTATGCGCTTTGTCAGAGAGGTGGTGATCTCTGACCCTCGACTTTAAAAGGTGGTGGTTATTGACCTTCCGTCGCCCCTGCGGCCAACCGCTAATCGGTACATCGCCTTATTTCTAAAGGCTGATTTTATCAGCTTTACCAAATTTACGTTTACGTAAGAGTAATAATATGGATGTTTTTCCTCGTGGATTCGAATAGTTACGTTTACGTAAACTGAAAATTGGCTTGCAAGCTTAATCTTTACAAGGAATTTTCTGCTTGCCCGGAACACACTGCATGGTTAACCTGGATTAATCACCAAAGCGGAGAAACGGCCATGTTGACGTATGAAGATTGTGTCGGCTTGAGTGATTTGACGGAAGGTGAGATTGAGGCGATTTCCCAACATGAACATCTACCGGAGATCGTCGCAGCGGAATTGGGCAGTTATTTGGTGCATGATGCCATGGGGGTGCCCATGCTTAAACGCATCATTATCGAAGACATCGAACAAGCTCGCCGCCGTGAAGACCAACAGCACGTCTTACGCCTCAAGCTCGTGCTGAAGCACTTTATTGAAACGCACCCGCACAATAAAGCTGCTGGTTAGCAATAGTCCTGATTCCCTATCCTGACCTGCCTGAGTAAGCTGCGAGCCTGCGATACTCAGGCGCCGGCATCAAGCTGAGATTTAATATAGTCATATTCGTCATTCATGGCGGTTTCCGTATCGCTTGCCACGAAAGCGGCAAGTTTGCCCCCCACCAGAGGGATGCTACAACTGACCTTGATGTGAATGTCATTGACGCAACCCTGGCCTTCAGAACGCAGCGTCATGGTGCCGGATACGGTAACGGGTACACCGGCGATTTCCACGTTTAGATCACACACCCGTTCACCGTCCTCTTCCGGACCCCACTCCTCGGTTTGGGTCACTTTATTCCAAGCACCGAGGAATTTTTTCAGCACACCTGGCACATTAGCCGGTACTTCCCGCTTACTCTGTGTAACACCGCCGTCGATTTCTGCGCACTCCAAGACTTCGACAGCGCGGGTGCCGATGCTTTCGAACTTGGCTTGGATCAGATCCGGGTCGGAGAAATATTTAAAAACCGCAGCTGCGGGATGATCGTAGTGATGTTCACCGTGAATGTCCAAGGCTCTTCCTCCGTCACGCTTAGGTGATGTTGTGTGCTGATTTTTTGAAGCAAGTGCATTAGAAGTTAGGCGGATCAGGGTCCGGTGTCAATGCTTTGTGGATGAGTGATCCGCAGCTAACTTTAGGTAGGCAGGCCCTTAGCACGCGCCTCCTTCATGGCCTGTGCATACCATTCGAATTCATTGAGAAAGCTTTTTACGTAACGATAAGTTGCATCGTTAGTCGGCGTGCCGTCCTCGGTAAACGCGCTCTGGACCTTGGGTACGGGGAACAAGGTTGGAATACTGGACATGCCCAGCTCAGCCAAGGTCATGCGTAGTTGCATAGCGGCACGCACCCCACCGAATGAACCTGCCGAATAGCAGACGATACCCGATGGACGATAAAAATATTCCTCGAGAAAGTGATCCAGCAGATTTTTCAGAGCGGGTGGAATGCCGTGGTTGTATTCGCCACTAACGATGACAAAACCATCGCTGGCGCGGTAAATCGTTGCCAGTTTTTCCATGTTCTCGGGAGCCTGACCCGCCGGATATTCTTTGTACATCCGATCCAGTAGCGGTAAATCGGCTTCGATGGCATCAATGAAATCTGTGTTGTGGCCGCGTTCTTGAAATTGTTGTTCGATAAACCGGGCGGCTTTGATACCCTGCCGATCGCGGCGTGTGGAGCCATAAAGAATCGTGACATTCAGCGTCATGGTTGAGAACTCCATATGATTTACGTCGTGCTAACAACAGACCTTAGGCTAACCAACGGGCGATATTGGTGTAATAGGCCAGCGCGTCAGCTCGTGCTTGTGGGTTGCGTTTCAGCCCATCGCCAGGCGGTTCACTGACGAAACTCGGCGCACCGGAGTCCGTATCTAAATTGTAATCGCAGAAATGGTGAAACGTGCTTGCCGCCAAAGCGCGACCAAGCCGATCGCCATCTTCTTCATACGCCTCGAATGCAATGGCCAGATTGAATGGCACACCCGTGACCTTGCTCTTGCCCGTAGCGATCACGCGTGCGATGTGCTCAGCCCCTTGCGGCACCGAAACTGCGCCTTCGTGCGGGTGGGACGGTAAGAACTGAATCGCTTCGTTATGGATGCCATGCCGCATCATGATCGGATGCAACGGCTCGGCTACGGTGATGTGTTGAGCGTCACCATTGGCCCCGGAATGGTAGTTGGGCCAGGAAATTTCGGTGGTGTCCGGATCATCCCGGCAGCGGCGTGATTCATCCATTTCCGGATTAACCGAGTGAAAATTATGCGCTGCTCCGACTAATCCCAGCTTGGTTAAACAAGTGCCCATGTCCTGATGATCTCGGGTGAGCAGCGTGCCGCCGCCGTTTGCCCGGAACAGTTTAATGTTGGAGACATCTGTTTTCGTCAATGCTCCGGTGACATCGACAGCGAATAACCACAGTTGATCCCACGCACCGGTTGCGAGTTTTGCCAGATCGACATCATCACCTTGCGCATCTGGTTCGCGATCTTTTGCCGTGACCGTGTGCCCGGCTTCCGCAAGATGAGCTTTTAGCATGGAAAAACGCTCAATATGCCAGTCGTCCTCGGTGGTAGGAATGGTTGTTTTTAACAGTATCTTGGTCATTCAGAATCTCTTCGTGGTTTGTATTAATCAACTAATCTACTTGAGGTGATCGCCCAGTCGTAACCCCCAAGCATAAATGGTCAGCGCCGGATTGACTCGGCTGGAACGCGGCAATACGCTGCCGTCGGCGACATACAGTCCTTCCATGTCATGCACTTTACCGGACGGATCGACCACCGAGCGCCTAGGGTCATTACCCATCACTAGGCTGCCCAGGGCGTGAGCTGTGCCGGCAATGCCGGTATATTTCGAAACACCGAGCAAACCGGTCTTCAGTAATCGGGCTTCAAAGGCCCGTACCGAGGCGCGATGTTCCTGGATAGACGCCGGGATACGGTCGAGTTCGTAATCCATCACCGGTATCCCGCCGTGGCCGCCGCAGGAAAGAATGCGGTTGTCCTCGCTGGAACCATCCTCCGTGGTCACAAAGAACCCATAAGCTCGTTTGCCGGCAGCTTTAGCGACAAATTTGGGTACCGCTGCCGGTAATTGGGTTGCAAGGATGTCACCGTCAATCCAACCCAAGCATTGCACATTGCTGTGCGGAAAAGCGTCGTTGAAAAAAATAGTGGTTTTGCGCAACACGTCTTGATTCTCGAACGGCGAGAAAGCGACCAAGGCGCTATTAATGTGGAATTTAAAAAAAGCGCCGACCATGGGTGCCGACAGCAATCGGTCGTTCAAGCCGGTCTGTTCCAGATAGTCCTGCAGAATACGCGGTGAACTCATTGCGCCCGCTGCGAGGATCACCGTATCGGCGGTATAGTGGCTGCCGTCCGTGCAATGCACCCCGTTGATCTGTGACGGTGATTCAGTGGTGTGCGATAAACTGCTGACCTCTTTATTGCGGAGCAACTGAAAATTAGGCTCGTTTTCAATCGGATAGAGTAAATTCCATTCGGCGTCCGATTTGTACCCGCAGGCCGATGCGAAACCATCAAAATGTTTGGCTTCTGCGGGGTCATTAAGGATTTCGCGCTTAAGCCCTAACGGTAAGGGTTCAGCGCGCCAAGCCGGATCGGCGTTGGTGATTTTATCAATCAGCGCTTGTAGTTCAAGTTCATTGTCGAAGGTATTGACGTGTAACAGACGTTCGGCTTGATCGTAATAAGGCGCTAATACATCGTAATCAATCGGCCAGGCTAGGCACTGATGAGCTTCGTCAGCCTGAAATTCATCCCGTCCAAAGCGTAACAACGCCGCCCCATACCATTTGGTCTTACCACCGACGTTGTAAAACTCGTCCGGCACGAACACGCGGTTTCGATTATCGACCCAAGTCTTCTTGTTCTTGAATTTGCCTTCCTTGAAGACCTGTTTGACGTCCAAAGTGCTGCCGTCGCGTGGCAGGCGGTCACCTTTTTCCAACAGCAACACGGTTTTGCCGTTGCGCACCAGTTGATAGGCAACCGCCGATCCACCAGCGCCGGAACCAATCACGATGGCGTCATAGTGCGTTTCGGGCATGGCAAGCTCCTAGATGGAAGCAGAATCGGCGGGTTGGAGATAGTTTTGAATAGCTTGGTCACTCATGGGGCGATCAGACATATTGAACAGTTCTCGCCGGATGGTCAGTTCGGCACTCTCGCCGGGCTGTAGTGCCACCACCGGACCATGCGATTCCAGCTCCAAATAGTGGTAAAGCGACGCATTGAACACTTCCGCCACACAACCGTGGCCGTAGGGTTGGGGATGAAAAGTCGGAAACTGTTTACGGTAACCGACTGACCCTAAGCCCGCGATGTCGAGAACGGCGAAAATGGACCCGTATTCAGCATCGACCCCGAATTTAAACTTATGCGCCGTCGTGCAGTCGACTTTCACCATCGCGTCGTGATAGCTGACTACAGAATCGCGAATCGTGGTGGATTCGCCTTCATTATCGAAGGTTTTGACACCCTTGGGATAGACCGTGTCGCTGCTTCTGGGTAAATAAATCTGGGCTGGACGGCGGATCATGTCCACATCCCATAACGCCCAATTCGTAACTTTATCGGAACAGTTTTTCATGTGGTGGGTCAGTGTCCACACCGAGCTTGTCTCGGATAAGCGGATCGTCCGTGTGAGTTGAATGCCGGTCTCACGACAGATCGGGCTGGTCATCCGCACGATCAGGGTTTGCGGCTCGCTGTGATCAAAGTCGATGCTATACGCCCCACTGTCTAAATCCAGAAACGGCAGCGCATCAGTCCAATGCGTTTGTGGGGCTAGCCAAGTCTTGTCCCCTCCCCAGAGGAGAAAATCCAATTCTCGCTTACGGGCACGGACATCGCTGACGGCGGCCACATTTTCTACGCGTCCGGCCAAATCGTCGTTGACGAACGCCAAGGAATGCCCGTGCCAGTGGAAGTCCATGATCCGCCCACCGACTTGCGGCACTAAAATAAGTGTCAGCGGACCCCGTTCCACCCACCAAGCATCCCAGCCACGATAATCCGCTTGGTGTAGTGAAATAGCAGAGTGTGTTTTCATGATGAGTTTCCCGAATGAATAGCGCTAGGTTGATGCGGATCATAACCGCAATGAATACAGCGGCGATGATCGGGGTGGTCCAATTTGGCGCAGATCACCTTGTGATCAGGACGCAGTTTTCGGTAGATATCGACGGCAGCCAGCATCCCCATGATCGGTGCGGTAAAGTAGATCCATATTGAGGCCCATTGAGCACTATTCACCGCCGAAGCGAAGGTGCGCGCCGGGTTGATGCTCATCCCGGAAATCGGCGCAGCGAGGGTAATGAATGTAGCGACCAATAAGCCGGCGGCAAGGCCGGTCAAGCGTTCGGTTTTTGGAGTATTGGAGACCCACAGAATCGTCAGCATCAATAGCAGGGACATAAAAAATTCGGTAACAAAAGCCACACCCAGCCCGGCTTGTCCCGGCATAGTCACCACGAAAGCGACCTGAGGTCCGGTGAAAAGCTCACCCAGCAACAAAGCCGTCAGTGCGATGCCTAAAGCGCCGCCGACAAATTGCGCGATGATGTAAAACAACGCGTCCCACGGCGCCACTTTACCCAACCGCAAGAAGGTCAGCGTCACCGCCGGATTCATGTGCGCTCCGGAGGTCTGGCCCCACGGTGAATAAATGATGGCAACGGCGGTCAGGCCCATTGCCAGACCCATCAGCGCCAAGCGAATAGCAGGATCGGGAATAGCTTGGTGTACCGGCGAACCGGGACTCTCCAATAGCGTGGCAAATAACCCGGCGGAAATCATGAACATCCCCAATGCCCAAGCTTCCATTAAATACTCCGGCCAGTGTTGCCGAAGTGATTCGGCTGCAGTAGCCACGGTTCAGCCGCCGGTTTCGAAGCCGGGATACAAAGACATGCCGCCGTCGACGAATAAGCTGACACCGTGCACATAATCGGAGTCATCGGAGGCCAACCAGACCACGGCGCGAGAGATGTCTTCCGGCTCGCCAATCCGATTATAAGGCACCAGCTTCATCAGTTCCGCGTGGGCTTCCGGTGTGCCCCAGGCTTCCATATTGATGGGGGTGCGTATAGCGCCCGGACAAACGCTGTTAACGCGAATACGATACGGTGCAACTTCTTGAGCAATGCTTTTGGTCATCAGCATCACGCCACCCTTGGAGGCGGCATAGTTGACATGGCCGGCCCAGGGAATGACCTCGTGCACCGAACTCATACTGATGATTTTGCCTGCCGCACAAGACACGTCCGGCACCACGCCGCGTCGCTTAAATTCTCTGACCGCTTCACGGGCACATAGGAATTGACCGGTCAAGTTGACGTTAATGACGGTATTCCATTGGTCCAGCGTCATTTCATCGAACGGAGCGTCTTTTTGCAGACCGGCGTTATTGACTAAGATGTCAATCGTGCCGAATTCCTCGAACATCTGCTCGAACATGGCCTGGACCTGCTTTTCATTGGAGACGTCTGCCTTGATCGCAATCGCATGGCCGCCTTTGGCCTTGATCTCCTCGACGACCGCTTGTGCGCCTTCGTCGTTGGACACGTAGTTGATCACCACAGCGGCGCCTTCTTCAGCGATATGGGTGGCGACAGCCTTGCCAATCCCGGAATTGGCGCCGGTCACTAAGGCTTTCTGGCCACGCAACAATCGGCGAATCGGGCAGTTGGGCATGACCACGTCAGGTATGATGTCGGATGAACTCATCAAGGCGTTTCCTCTGGAGTAATCAACAAACGATAACGCAAGTGCCTAATCAGGCTTGCGGCGAGGGTGAATCAACTTGGCGACCACGCCGGTCCAGCCGGTCTGATGGGAGGCCCCGACACCCCGACCGTTGTCGCCGTGAAAATACTCGTGAAACAAAATGTGATCCCGAAAGTGCGGGTCGGATTGCAGTTTTTCGTGATCTCCGAACACCGCACGGCGACCGTTTTGGTCCTTCAGAAAGAGCCCACTCAAGCGATGGGATAAGTCGTCGGCTACATCGTTGATCGTGACATAGCGGCCCGAACCGGTCGGGCATTCGATTTTGAACTCGTCACCGTAATAGTGATGAAATTTCTGCAAGGACTCGATCAACAGGTAGTTCACCGGAAACCAAATCGGTCCCCGCCAATTCGAGTTGCCGCCGAATAAACCGGAATCGGATTCTGCCGGTAGATAGGCCACAGTCACCGGACTGCCGAAGCAGTCGAACACATAAGGCTGCTCGTGATGCGCACGAGATAGCGAGCGGAGTCCGTAGGGGGAGAGAAATTCCGCTTCGTCCAACGCTCGGCTCAACAGCCGCTTCATACGACTTCCGCGTAATAGCGACAGCAGCCGCCGATCACCCAAACCAGGTTCGTGCCACCGCGAAACTAATTGGGCTAGATCGGGCCGATAGTTTAAAAACCATTCCAACCGGCGACGAAAATCCGGCAGCCGATCCAGCAAATCCTGTTCCAGCACTTCGACGGCGAACAACGGAATCAACCCCACCATGGAGCGCACTTTGAGCGGAATGAGTCGGCCATCGGGCAGATTGAGTTCGTCGTAGTAAAACTGGTCTTCTTCGTTCCACAGGCCGATGCCTTCGTCACCGATATTGTTCATGGCCTCGGCGATGTGCAGAAAATGCTCGAAAAACTTGGTGGCGATGTCCTCGTAGACCGGATTATGCAGGGCTAATTCCAGTGCGATACGCATCAGGTTCAAGCTATACATGGCCATCCAACTCGTGCCATCGGCTTGGTTGATGAAACCGCCGGTCGGTAACGGTGCACTACGATCAAACACGCCGATGTTGTCCAGCCCCAGAAAGCCACCCTGAAAGATATTCAGTCCTTGAGCGTCCTTACGGTTCACCCACCACGTGAAGTTAAGCATTAATTTGTGGAAGACCCGCTCCAGGAATCCCAGATCACCCTGATCGCCACGCTGCTTGCGGTCGATCTGAAATACCCGCCAGGTTGCCCAGGCATGGACGGGCGGGTTCACATCGCCGAAATTCCATTCATAAGCGGGGAGCTGACCATTGGGGTGCATGTACCATTCGCGGCCCATCAACAGCAATTGATGCTTGGCGAATTCGGCATCCACCAAAGCCATGGGCAGGCAATGAAAAGCCAGATCCCAAGCTGCGTACCAGGGATATTCCCATTTATCCGGCATCGACACGATGTCGGCATTGTTCAAGTGCTGCCAGTCGTAATTGCGGATATGCTCGCGTTCCGGTGGAGGGGTGGGTTGCGCGGGGTCGCCCTTCAGCCATTGGGGCACATCGTAGTAATAAAACTGTTTGGTCCAGATCATCCCCGCCAAGGCTTGGCGCTGCACGAGTTTTTCATCCGGATCGGTGAGCTTGCTTTGTAATTGAGCATAGAATTCGTCGGCTTCCTTGCGGCGCGTTGCAAAAACACTGTCGAAATCGGCAAAGGGCTGTTTGGGTTGGGTTTGGGTGAGCCGAAGACGCAATGACTGTTGGCCGCCCGCAGGCAGATCGAACGAATAATAGGCGGCTGCCTTGGTGCCGGTATGTTTGGGATTGACGGCGTTGCGGTCACCATGAATCACGAAGTCGTGGAAAGCATCCTTGAAAAAACCAGTCTCTTCGACCCCATACAGACGCTGGGCATTGGTTTCATTATCGCAAAACAGCAGTTCGGCCCCGCCATCCGCATAAAACTGAAAGTTTCCTAAATCCCGATGCTGAACCCGGATTGCCCCATCGTCGGCTGCACTCAATGCGGGTTTGTAGGCGTCGTGGTCCCACGACCAAGTATTGCGGAACCACAATTGCGGCAACAGATGCAGCCGCGCGGTTTCAGGCCCACGATTGTGCACAGTGACCAGCATCAACACATCATCGTCATCCGCCTTGGCGTATTCCACGAATACATCGAAATAGCGGTTGTCGTCGAACAGCCCGGTATCCAGAAGTTCGAACTCCAATGGACCGCGCCCGCGCCGTTGGTTCTCCTCGACCAGCCAAGTGTAGGGGAATTCACCTTGCGGGTACTTATAGAGCATCTTCAGATAGGAATGGGTGGGGGTGGCGTCCAGATAATAATAAAGCTCTTTGACATCCTCACCGTGGTTGCCCTGGCCGTTGGTCAAGCCGAACAGGCGTTCCTTCAGAATCGGATCACGTTCATTCCACAAACCCAGGGATAGGCACAGGAGTTGTTTATCGTCGCTGACGCCGGCGATACCGTCTTCGCCCCAGCGATAGGCGCGGCTGCGGGCCTGATCGTGGGAAAAATCGTCCCAGGCGTTGCCGTTGGCGCTGTAATCCTCGCGAACCGTGCCCCATTGCCGTTCGCTGAGATAAGGCCCCCAACGTCGCCAGTTTTTTTTGGCCAAGCGCTGTTCTTCCAAACGGCGTAGTTCGGCGTTTGCTGATGTCATGCAGATGCACTCCTCGGGTGGTTTCGGGTTGAGCTTTCTCGTTATGTGGTTTGGTGGCTAATACGGCTAATTATTACCGGAAGATGCAAGATTGCTTGGAAATCGGCGTGAGTGGCGGGAGCGAGTGGTCTTGCAGGGCGTTCCGTGAACGCGTGAAAGCCAACCCGGCATACATGGTGTGCCGGACGCGGTGGGTGGGCTATTTATTCACCATTACTCGATTAAACCTCAAGTTCACTATGATTTTCATGCCGCCAAGGTTTGATCTTTGCCAGAGTCTTTGCAAGGGTGTCTTTGGCTAAAGCTGCGTCATAGTCCATTTGTAGGCCAATCCAGAAACCTTCTGACATCGCAAAAAATCGCGAGAGACGGAGTCCCGTATCAGCTGTGATACTACGGTTGCCTGCAACAATTTCTCCGATGCGCCGTTGGGAAACCCCGATCTCCTTGGCGAGTCGATATTGCGTAATGCCCATCGGTTTAAGGAACTCTTCCATGAGAATTTCACCGGGATGGGGGTAAGGAACCTTGCGCATAATGGTGACCTATCAGTGATAGTCAACGATCTCAATGTTTGTCGGACCTTGAGCCGACCATACAAAACAAGCTCGATATTGATCATTAATCCGAATGCTATGCTGGCCTATGCGATTTCCTACCAGCGCTTCTAATCTGTTTCCTGGCGGTACCCTGAGATCCTGAAGCGTGGCCGCTCGATTGAGCATTGCGAGCTTACGCATGGCAACAGTCTGAATGTTAATGAAACGTTTGAACCGCTTACCATTGAAAAGACTCTCTGTGTCAACGCAGGCAAAGGATAGGATAGCCATGCTGTTATGCTAACAATCTTCAATAGTATTGCAAGACGTTAGCATGGTTCTGAGACCAAGCGCTGCTTGAAGGAACATGCCAGAGTGCTGGCCCTGTCGTGCTGCATCAGGGCCTAGCCGTATCAAACCTATCGGGTTGAGCTAATCGGCTCAACTGTTCAACGATAATCCCGCCGTCGTCGAAGCTGCCACACTCCCAAGATACCCCTAATTAATTAGGGGTGCGGAATGTGAGGAGTAACCATCGCCTGGATTAACTCAACATCACCTTTGCGATTGGGCCGACTTGGTCCAACGAAGGCGTGCAATTGATATAATACAGGGTACATAATCGCCATTTCCGTCTCCTTGCCGTTATTGGGTTATGTTCGAGTGAAGGGGTCAATGAAGGGGTCAATGAAGGGGTCAAATACCACATTTAAATATCTCTTAATATGGCACTTGACCCTTTTGTCTTTTGTCTTCTGTTGTCTTGACCCTTTTGTTTTTATTGTCCTCTTATTATCTCTGGCCTTGATCACCAGTTCATCATAGATTTTTTAGGGATTCCATTGTATGTCATTCCAAAAGGTGTGGTACATCCTGTCACCATTGCCGCGGGCAAAGCAGTCCAGCCGATGAGGTTCCCAGGAGACACAGTCGGGTTTGCCTTTGACCAATCCTCCCAGGTCTTCCCAGCCACCCCAGCTGCTGCCATTCCACCACCTGTGGTACATGCGATCTTCACCGCCTCTGGCAAAACAATCGATACGATTCGGTCCCCAGGAGACACATTCCGGCTGGCCTTTTATTGCCCCCCCTAAATTTTGCCAACCGTGCCAGCTAAAACCATCCCAATATTTATGGTACATGGCATGGTAACCACCACGAACAAAGCAATCGATGCGATTGAATCCCCAGGAAACACACTCTGGCCGGTCTTTAAGGACACCTCCGAGATTATCCCACCCATGCCAGCTCGAACCATCCCAGTACTTATGGTACATGCGGTTATTGCCTCCGCGTGCAAAGCAATCGATACGGTTATATCCCCAGGAAACACAGTCGGGCTGCTCCTTGATCACGCCGCCCAGATTATTCCAGCCATGCCAGTTTGAACCATCCCAGTACTTATGGTACATGCGATCACTGCCGCCACGCGCGAAGCAATCAATACGATTGAGGCCCCAGGAGACACATTCAGGTTGATCTTTGATTACGCCGCCCAAGTCCTGCCATGTTTCCCAATACGAACCATTCCAGGATATATGGTGCATGCGATTACCGGCCCCACGGACAAAGCAGTCAATGGTGTTCGACATCCGGGAGAGACAACTGGGTTGACTTCTCGTCTCACCACCGAGATTCTGCCAACCATGCCAGTCCGAGCCATCCCACCACCTATGGTACAAATTATTTTTGCCGCCACGGGCAAAACAATCGATACGATTCGTCCCCCAGGAGACACATTCAGGCTGTTCCTCTATAACGCCGCCGAGATTTTCCCAGTCATTGTCACTGTTGGCGTAAAGCAATAACTCGCGTCCCTTGCGTGAGTTGAACATGGCATTGGAGTTGTGTCCCACATTGGCAATTTCGACTAGCTCATGATTGGTATCGGGGTAGTGGTTGATAATATGGTCAAAATAATTCAGGCCACGCTCGTATCGATTTGGGCCTTGTGCTTTGGCTTCGCACGAGTTGACAAGTCCACCACCGGTCTGAGTGTCTGCAGTACCCAGCATGACATAGACTTCACGCAGAGTTAACTGATCCCTGATCAGGGCAACGGTTTCCAATGGATATAAATCTTCATAAGACCAGAATGCATAAGGAAGACTCCAGGGTAACCCTGCCAGCCCGTAATAGTACGTGTTGTAGGTAACGATGCTGTCACAATTTTGCATTGGATCATCTTCAAATGCGTACAGTAGGTCTGGGCGATCATCCCAGAGATACATATAGGTACTTGGATTGGCGACGACATACTTTACTTTCAGGTCATCACGCAAGTCGTCTTCCTTAACATTAATTGCGGCGTAGCGTTGCACTACCTGACCACCAGCCGAATGCCCAACGACCGTGACCACCTTGATGTTGGGAAAATTATCGTTGATTTCTTGCAGAATCACATCAATCACCGAAAACGAAGACACCCCAGGACCATTCACGGAATCCTGCCCCCCGCGCCAACCTTGCTGCTCACCGTCCCCACCGTCCCAATACAGCATATCGTCAGCGACTGGATCTGATGGTTCCGGAAATCTAGGTGCTACGATCAGCGTGTTTTCAAACATGTCTTCGGTCTCAACGGCATTTCTGATTCGATAGTAGTAATCGTCCGCATTACGATCTGAGCCATGGATGACGACGACAGCGCGATCATAATTATAGTTGACTGTGCCAATGGGATGATTGCGCCAATATTCCGCTTTCCAGCCATCGATTGTTATTACTGCAGCTTGTGAATTGGATACAATAAAAAAAAAGCAAAAACCAAGTATTAGTAATTTGATGAACGTGTGGTTTTTCATCTGATTTCTCCTTAATAAAACCAAATTAACCCTAGGGAATTCTGTCAGATCTATTTCGTTGATGGCTTTAGAGAAATTCATGGAACCGAGAGTAGAAGCCATAGCATATCTCCTTCAAAAGTGGGTAAGGTCGCAGTTTTTGCAAACATCCCGTGTTTTCCAGGCAATGAATAAATAGATTCTGGTATGGTCCAGGCTTGTCAAACGCATCCTAGACTGGAGCGGGAAGACCTTTCGGTTGGAATGCCATTATTCATGTCCGCAGGCGACTGCTTGGATATCAGAGCTCAAGCGATACCCTAATGACTTCTCTATGATGATGTTTACAAGAATGATGAAGTTCGCTGAAGAATTATGATGAACGGTGAATAGTGAACGTCCTCTTAGATATGCTCGAACCCAGGCTAAACGACGATGGACCATCTGCTACAAACGTTACTGAATTTGCCCGATATCCGTCGGTTCCACGTCGCCAAAGCCTACCGGGACTGTGCCGATGTGGTACGCAAGCAGGAGGTAAAACGACTGAAGCAGACCCTGTCCCCCACCGACTATGAGGCCCAAGTCAAAGGGACGCTGTGGTTGTTCCGCAAACCCTGGGCGGTGTTAACCGAGTCCGAGCGCCAGCGTCTGGAGCAGGTGTTTGACCTCGCCCCAAACCTACGCACGGCTCACGTGATGCGTGAGGTACTGACGGCGATCTTCGATCAAGCTCAAACCAAGGCTCAGGTCACCAACTGGTTTCAGGCATGGCGGGAGTTCGTGACCCTGCAGGCGATCC
>JAZBPA010000302.1:0-3875 GCA_036351435.1 Candidatus Competibacteraceae bacterium | reverse complement strand
CCCATCCTTGCTCCCACCCAGCGCTCGAAGTATCACAGGTTGCACCATCGGAGCTTTTGCATAACACGGTACGCCGGGCGCGTTTAACTGCCTCGCTGCGGGCTAAATTAAGCGAACTCGCAAAGTCATTAGTATGGCTAGCAATTCGGTTGTTGAGAATGATGCCCTGAAAGCTAGGTACTGCGACAGTCAACACGATAGCCGCGATAGCCATAGTTACCATTAATTCAAGCAAAGTAAAACCGTTCTGTTTCATCAATATGTCCTTGGATAGACCAAAGCTTTTGTGCAGATCTAATTTATCCAATAAGGTATTCGATACTTTCACTATTTTACCTCCCGTAATAAATATCAAAACCATGCGCAAACTTTCAGTACATGAAGACGAGCTGTTTAGTTTCGCCGATGAACGGCTCAGATCAAGCTGCCGGTTGTCGCGTGACGACGCTATGATTTAATTAAATTATATTTCCAAGCAAATTTGCTAAGAAAAATCATCGTGTCAATCACATCAAAAAGCTTATTACCGGACTTCTGCTCTAATCAAGCTGTTCTCACCACTGTTTTAATCGCAGAGTTGCTCGCTTTCATTCTGGTTCTTGCGAGTGGTGAAAGCAGGCAAGATTTTTGGGTTGAACTCGGACTAGTCTCACTTTTCATTCAGGCTGTTGCTCTGAGCACAGCGGCGGTGCTGTGCAGTCTCCGGTCTTTGATTGCCCGTTTAAAAGCACACACGACGATTTGGGTAGCCTACGGCACAAGCCAGCTGTTTACTGCGTTCTTCTACCTGTTAGCGATCTGGATCATCGAACCTAATAGCGCAATATTGATGTTGGAGGAACCCCGTCATATCAACACGCTACTTCGAAACTTCGCCATCAGCAGCATTGTTTCGTTGGTCGCCCTACGTTATTTTTACGTTCGACAACAATGGCAACAAAATATAGAAGCCGAGGCACATGCTCGGGTACAGGCTCTTCAAGCCCGTATCCGACCCCATTTTTTGTTCAATAGCCTTAACACCATTGCCAACCTAACCCGTACTGATTCTGACCAAGCGGAACAAGCCATCCTTGATCTTGCTGATTTGTTTAGGTTCTCACTAGCAAACAAGGATAGGATCAGCTTAGAAGAAGAGTTGGAAATAACCCGACGGTACTTGCACATCGAAACCTTGCGTTTAGGTGACCGATTAAGGATAGACTGGCAGTTGCCTAACAATTTGCCACTGGCGGTTACTGTTCCCACGCTGATTCTACAACCGCTAGTAGAGAATGCCGTTTATCATGGCATTGAGCCTCGTACCGATGGGGGCCAGATCGTTATCTCTATAGAACAGTGTAAGGATATGCTGCTGTTTAGGATTGAGAACCCCCTACCCTCATCTGGGGCAGTTCGGCGCTCTACGGGCCACCATATAGCTCAAGATAATGTTCGTCAGCGGTTAACGCTAGCCTATGGCGAGGTCAGTCAGATGCACATTCAACAGTTTGACGATCGGTACCAAGTCTCGTTTAGCATTCCCTGTGGACCCAACCCATGAAAGTGCTGATTGTCGATGATGAAAAGCCGGCGCGTGAACGGTTGCACAGCCTAATTGATGAATTACCCGGTGATTACGAGAACTGTGGGGAAGCCGGTAACGGGGTTGAGGCTCTGCAACTGGCTGAAACGCAGCAACCGGATATCGTCCTGCTGGATATTCGCATGCCCGGCATGGATGGTTTGGAAGCCGCCCGGCATCTCGCGACTATGGGTAAACCGCCTGCGATTATCTTTGTCACCGCTTATAGCGATTATGCCTTAGAAGCGTTTGAGGTCCATGCGGTGGGTTATCTGCTGAAACCGATTCGTAAAGAACGTCTGCAACAAGCATTGACCAATGCTGGGTTACTCAATCGAGCGCAATTGGCTAACTTGTCCGATACACAAGTCCAATCTACCCGTACTCATTTGTGCGCTCGCTTGGGGGAAAAGCTGGAACTGATCCCGATAGGACAGGTACTGTATTTTCAAGCCGATCAAAAGTACGTCACCGTGCGACATCTACACGGCGAGGTATTGATTGAGGAACCGCTGAAATCGTTGGAAACTGAGTTCGGTCCGGCCTTTTTACGCATTCATCGCAATGCGTTGGTGGCGGTGTCCCGGTTAGCCGGATTGCAAAAAACGGCTCAGGGACGTTTCGAAGTATTATTGAACGGCTGTGATGAACGTCTGGAAGTCAGCCGCCGCCATGCGGCCGGGGTGAGGCGACTGCTTAAGTCGCTTTAGTTAGTCGGTACGCGATGCGTACTACTCAGCTACGTAGGGTACGCATCGCGTACCTTTTCCAAGGCACCAACAATGATCGGTCGGTACGCGGTGCGTACCCTACACAGTTTAAAGACCGTAAAGCTCTCTGTATTCCGAATCGCGTTCGGCGATCAGTTTGGCCAGATTGAACACCACTTGACATTGCTTGAACGTGGCGTCGTCCTGCATCTTGCCGTCGATCATCACCGCACCGCTGCCGTCCGGCATCGCTTCAATCACCCGTTTTGCCCATTTCACTTCGCCCGGTTCCGGGCTGAATACCCGTTTGGCGATGGCGATTTGGTTGGGATGCAGGCTCCAAGCGCCTACACAGCCCAGCAGGAAGGCGTTGCGGAATTGATCTTCGCAGGCGGTCAGATCGGCGATGTCACCAAACGGTCCGTAGAACGGCAATGCGCCTACGCTGGCGCAAGCGTCTACCATACGGCTGATGGTGTAATGCCATAAATCTTGCTGAGCGGTAGGGCGGAGCGCTTCGGGATTGTCAGGATCAGGATCGGTGCGTACCAAATAACCGGGATGACCGCCGCCGACCCGGGTAGTTTTCATCCGTCGGGAAGCGGCCAAATCAGCCGGACCCAGACTCATTCCCTGCATTCGTGGGCTGGCGTTGGCGATGTCTTCGACATTGGCGACGCCCAGAGCAGTTTCCAGAATGGCGTGAATCAGAATGGGTTTGGTCAGTCCCGCCTTGGCTTCTAATTGAGCCAACAATTGATCGACAAAGAAAATATCCCAGGGCCCTTCCACCTTGGGAAGCATAATCACATCTAATTTGTTGCCGACTTCACCGACCAGTCGCAGCAGGTCATCCAAGAACCAGGGGCTGTCCAGGCTGTTGACCCGGGTCCACAGTTGGGTGTCGCCGAAATCGGTTTCCTTGGCAATCTTAACCAGCCCCTCGCGGGCATCTATTTTGCGGTCGATCGGCACCGCGTCTTCCAGGTTACCCAGAATGATATCCACTTTTTTAGCGATATCCGCCACCTTAGTGGCCATTTTGGGATTACTGGGATCGAAGAAATGAATCATCCGGGAGGGTGTGACCGGAATTTCCCGCAAGGGCGTCGGTGCGCCAACGACCTTGGGTTTGAAGAAATTGCGGGGACTACGAAACATGTTTGGCTCCCTCTGTTTCAATAAGCATAGAGTTTGAAGTGTCGCAGTGCATCATAACATGAGCGGGTCTGGGCTTTAAGTCCTGCGCCGGCATCGGCTATAGTTTGCTCAG
Organism: Candidatus Competibacteraceae bacterium; assembly: GCA_036351435.1. Lineage (GTDB taxonomy): Bacteria > Pseudomonadota > Gammaproteobacteria > Competibacterales > Competibacteraceae > JAAUQA01. The sequence goes on along the minus strand of JAZBPA010000302.1, from coordinate 328 downwards.
GACTGCGTGAAATAGTGTTGCAGATACTCGGCGAAAGGCACTTCGTCCAACGCTTCCAGCTCTTGCTGCTTGTTCAGGGAGTTAAGGGCTTGTTCGGCAAAAAACTGGTGTTGCTCTACGCTGAGAGGTTGGCTGGTGAAATACATTTGGTGTTGCTCAGACCAACGTTTTGCAAAGTGAAAGAAAGGCTCTTTATAACGACGCATCTCTGCAATGATGCGTGCCGACGGAGTGAGTTCCGAGTCATGGATCACAGTTTTCTGCTGTTGCAAAGCAGCGCCATAAGGCTGATTAGATTCGTCCTGATCCAATAACTCGCAAACGCCTT
>JAZBPA010000301.1:0-8205 GCA_036351435.1 Candidatus Competibacteraceae bacterium | reverse complement strand
CTTCGGTGTTCTCAGCGCTGAATGCTAATCGCTTGCTTAGTCGGTCATTATTCCAGTCCATCTCACCTATCTCATCATTATTAATGTGAGTTAATGTGACATTACGTGAGATAAGTCAAGCTTTTTCTTGATCCGGCTTGTTTCCTTGTCACTCGAAATCACGCAACCGGTTGCGGCGTCTTGGCCAGGCCTCGCGTTCGACAGCTGGGTTCAGTGCTTTCTCCTGTTCTCTCAAGATAAATACCGAGGTCGCGGTGGAGCTTTTGCAAGGTGATGCTGTGATGGTGGCGCAGTTGCCGGAATTCATGTTGGAGAGCGCGGCGCTCCCGTTGCTGGCGTTCGATGAATTGTTGCCACTCGCGGCGGTCCCGCTCGGCAGATGCCCGCGCCTGTGTTTCGTTCTCTTGTAGAATTTTCCGGTATTTGCCAGTCACCCGAAACCACGGGGCTTGCAAACCCGTGGGCAGATGCTCAGCCCTGGCTTTGGTTTCTGCGGTTCGTCGCGTCGCCTGTTCTTGCCGCAAGGCAGTCCGGGATTTTCGCTGTTGGGTCACAAGAACGGTCCGTTTCTCGGTCAATCGGGTTAATTGGCGGTGATGCCGGGTTTCTTGGTCAGAACAAAAACCTCGGAGTTTTTCGGTGAACTGTTCGGCAATGCGCGTTTTGGTTTCCCCGATTGTTGACAGGTCATCATAGTGACCGAGGCGTGCGCGCACTTCTTTGGTTTTTACGCCTACCCAGCGGGAGATGGCATAGACTTCGCGCCGCCAGTCCACCGCGACAAAGCCGCGCCGGTCGCCTTGGGCTAGGAACAAACCGCGTTCTTTCAGGGCATTAGCAAAGGCGTTTCTTGAATCCGATACTGCCCAGCAATCCTGGAAGATTTGTTTTAATTGGCGAGGGTCTTGCCCAATGCGTTGGGCCTGTTGCCATTCGGCTTGGGTGAAGTTCAGCGGATTCCGTTCCTCTGAATTCATGAGGCCACGCGGCATCTGCCAGTTATTCTCCAGATAAAGCTGCCGTGATATATCGCGTAGCTTCAGTTTAAAATGGGGCAGGGAGATGGCTTTCATCTGCGCACTATCAATGCGTGACCAGACGCAATGGGCATGGCGGCGGCCTTCCTTCTCATGAAACTCAATGGCACGGGGCTGGCCAGTTGTGCCTTTTGTAACCGCATAGATTTCCTTGAGCGCACCTTTCAGGTCATCCGCGACAAATCCTTTGAGTTCGTGAATGTCTACATGGCCATTGTCTACAGTTTTGAGCAGGTGGCGGGCGAGCTTTATGCTAATGGCACGCTGGGCACTTTTCAGAATCATGCATTGGTCTCCTCCATGAGCCCCAATGCCCGCATGAGGGCATTTCGCATGGCGACCACATGCGCGTAGGGTTCCTCAATCTTCGTAAGGGTAGTTTCATCAAGCAGCAAAGTACCGGTATTAGCGTGATGGGCGAGCTGATTGAGGTTGTTGGCGATCCGCGACGCTCCCGTATCCCTGTATCCCTGGAACTTGAGATATTCGCCGAATGTTGATCTGTCGCCGCCGTCATAGTGACGGCCCCCGGCGTCGAATGCGCGGTCTCCTGCTAGGCTGGTTACCAAGGTCTATGTTGTTTTTGTCGAGATAAGTATTCCATTCCTCCAAAATCTCGAACAGCGCGTTCGAAGTATCTCCTCCCGGGCGCGCCAATCAAATTTAGAATACCGCCTTCTTATTCGGGGCTTGCTCAATCCCGCAGCCTAAACGCTGAAACTTTCACCACAACCGCATTGATCTTTCACGTTAGGGTTGTTGAAGTGGAACATCTCGTTTAACCCGTCCTTTTTGAAATCCAGCTCGCTGCCATCCAAGTAATTCAGGCTGTCAGTATTCACAATCACTTTGACGCCTCGATCTTCAAACACGAGGTCATCAGACTTAATCTCATCGGCAAAATCAATTATGTAGGCTAATCCAGAACAGCCTGTGGTACGCACGCCCAGCCGGAGACCTTCGCCTTTGCCCCGTTGAATGAGGTAATTCTTGACCCGAGTTGCTGCATTTTCTGTCAGGGTTATCGCCATAATCATTCACCTCGTTAGATCAAAAAACGTTAAGCGTTATCAGCCTGCTTAGCCTGGTAATCCGCAACGGCCGCTATCACCACTGCTTCGACCAATACCGCACTTTGTATCTGTGTCGCTGGCAATGCTAATTGTTCGGTAATCAACGCGTTGTCAATGTCAGCCGCCTGCTCCAGCGTTTTGCCTTTAAGCCATTCACTTACCCAGGAAGCGGCAGCAATAATGCCAACGTTGCCGTAAGCTTTGAAGCGAGTATCCGCAATGACCGGGTGCTGCATTACTTTAATTTGCAGCTGTAGCATATTTCCTAGCGCAGGGGCTCCCTTGCGTCCCGTGCCGATTGTTCGCTCTTCCGCGAGGAATGTTCCGACATTGCGGGGATGATCGAAATGCTCCCGGATAATGTCACTGTAACTCACGCCAACAGCTCATGGTTCGCGCGTAAGTAATGCGCTGTTCTCATTGGACCGCTGCAAACGTTTCCCATTGCACAGTATCGGGGTCTAAGCCAGCTTGTTGCAGCTCCCATAACGGTGACAATTCGCGCAGTCGATTCACCGCACAATGTACTTCGGTAACGGCAAAATCAATTTCTTCGGTAGTAGTGAAACGGCCGATACTGAATCGGATAGCGCTGCCTGCCAGTGTGTCGGAAAGTCCTAGAGCACGCAATACATGAGACGGTTCCGAGTTTGCCGAACTGCACGCAGAGCTCGAAGACAAGGCCAGATTCTTAAGCGCCATCAATAAGGACTCACTGCTGATGCCACTGAAACTAACATTCAGAATTCCCGCCACGCGCTGATCTGGATCGCCGTTCAACAAAACGGCTCCTAATTCCTGCAATCCCCGCCACAAATGGTCCCGTAATTGGCGAATCCGGTCATTCTCACTAGCCATCTCCAGGGAAGCAATATGACAAGCCTCACCCATACCCACAATCTGATGAGTCGGCAAGGTACCGGCACGCAAGCCCCGTTCCTGACCGCCACCATGAATCTGCGCGGTCAGGCGGACCCGCGGCAACCGCTGCACATACAACGCACCGATCCCTTTAGGGCCGTAAAGTTTGTGCGCGGTCAGACTCATTAAATCGATATTCATAGCCCGCACGTCGATAGGAATTTTGCCCACACTCTGGGCTGCATCCACATGCAGTAGAACGCCTCGGCTACGGGTCAGTTGTCCAATAGCTGCTAAGTCCTGGCTTACCCCGATTTCGTTATTCACGTGCATGATGGACACTAGGACGGTATCGTCTTGTAAGGTGTCCGCCAACTGTTGCAAATCCAACAGGCCATTGGGTTGTGGGTCCAAGTAGCTTACCCGATAGCCTTGCCGTTCCAGCTGATTACAGACATCCAGCGTTGCCCGGTGTTCAGTCTTGCAAGTGACAAGATGACGGCCTTTATGGGCTTGCGCTACACCTTTGAGCGCTAGATTGGTGGACTCCGTTGCGCCTGATGTCCAAATAATTTCTTTGGGATCGGCATGGATTAACGTAGCGACTTGCTGACGGGCTTGTTCGACAGCTCGCTGCGCGGTTTGACCAAAGGCGTGGCCGGTAGAGGCCGGATTACCGAAGCTGCCGTCCTGAGTCAAATGCCTGATCATAACTTGCGCCACCCGTGGATCGACAGGGGTGGTTGCGGCGTAATCCAAATAAATCGGTAATTGCATTATCAACGCCCTGAAAGATCGATTTCATCACCGATCTTGGCATCATTTTCCCGGCATGTCGCTGATCGGATCTCATGCGCATCTAAGCAGGGTAACGGGGTACCGCCTGGTTCTAAACCGGCTGCCTGCATCGCCTTGCACATCTCAGTGATTTTACCATCCAGTAGTTGAATATGTTCCAGCATCCGGTTGATGACACTGGCTTCCGGGTCGGGCATGTCCGGAGTCGTGCCGTAGGCGTCGAATCCTAGCTTGCGAGCGATTTCCTGGCGTAACTCTTTGTCCTGGCGTGGGGCATGTTCCACTAGCCGTCCCGGTACACCGACCACAGTGGCGTTAGCGGGAACATCTTTAAGCACCACAGTGTTGGAACCGATGCGAGCGCCGTCATGAACGGTAATCGGACCTAAAATTTTGGCGCCAGCACCTACAACGATATTGTCACCTAAGGTCGGATGACGTTTGCCTTTACGCCAACTAGTGCCACCTAAGGTAACGCCATGATAGAGCGTACAGTCATCGCCGATGACAGCCGTTTCGCCGATCACTACGCCCATTCCGTGATCAATGAAAAAGCGCCGCCCGATGGTCGCACCGGGATGAATTTCGATCCCAGTCAGCCAGCGTGCCAGGGTGGACACAAAGCGGGCTAACCATTTCAGCTTCATCCGCCACAGACGATGACTGAAACGATGAGTAAGTAGGGCGTGGATGCCCGGGTAATTGGTTATGATTTCAAAGACATTGCGCGCTGCCGGATCGCGGTCGAACACGCAAAGGATGTCTTCTCGTAAACGTTGCCACATAATGCTGATTCGCGTCGCTGGGTGGAACAGGAACCGCTCTTGACGGTTAATTTCCGAGTGATTATATCAACAATCACAGCGTTGCTTCATCATCAAGCAAAACTTACGCCCAACGGTTGCATAGTCATCGCTGGCAGCGGTTGCAATAATAAGTGGCGCGCTGACCTAAACGACTAACCTGAATCGGTTCTCCGCACTGCCGACACGATTGGCGATCACGCCCATAGACCCGCAATCGCTGTTTAAAATAACCGGGTTCGCCGTCTCCACTAGTGAAATCGCGCAAGGTCGTGCCACCCTGCGCAATAGCTTCTTGCAACACTTCGCGGATAGACTTCACTAGCGCTCCATAGTGTTTTTTGGAGAGCCGTCCAGCGGCACGTTGCGGATGGATACCTGCCAGGAACAATGCTTCATTAGCATAAATATTACCCACCCCAACCACAATCCGGCCATCCATAATGTATGGTTTGATCGCGATCTTGCGGTTCCGTGCTGCACGGTAGAGATAGTCAGCGGTAAAATTGTCAGCCAAGGGTTCGGGCCCTAAATGGCTTAACAACGGATGCTGATCAAGTGCATCAGTGGTCCAGAGTAGCGCACCGAAACGGCGCGGATCGGTAAAGCGCAAACAAAACCCATTGCTCAGATCAAGATCGACGTGATCGTGCTTATTCGTTGACGTGCCACAACGCAGGATGCGAAGACTGCCGGACATGCCGAGATGCAATAGCGCAGTGCCTTGGGTTAGGCGCAACAGCAAGTATTTGGCGCGCCGCTCCACCGCGTGAATCAGTTGCCCGGTTATTATGTATTCCAGTTCCGGATTGATCGGCCAACGGAAGCGTCGTTCTCGCACGATCACTCGGACGATGCGTTGTTCAAGCAGATGAGGGGCTATACTACGTCGGGTCGTTTCGACTTCAGGTAATTCGGGCATAGTGGGGTACTGTTAGCGCTCGGGTACTATAATTCAATCGGTTAGGGTATTAAACACCGCGCACCTGTTCGGCTTCCGCAACACGCGCCAAGGGTGACTTGCATGAGAGTTCATAAGACTGGTGCCGAGTTGGTCGGCTCACTCGATAATTTTCGGAAAATCCCATTCCTGCAATCGTTCGGCGAAGACCATCTCAAAGAATTGCTCAATGCCAGCAAAATGATTATCTACGAGCCCGACGAGATTATCATTGCCGAGGGTGGTTTCGATGACAAAATGTTTATCCTGCTGAGCGGCAAAGTAAAAGTGATAAAAAACAAAGCATGGATTGCTACCTTCGAAGACGCAGGCGAGCTATTCGGCGAACTGTCGATGTTGGATGGTGAGGCACGCTCTGCTGCAGTGATTGCAGTTGAAAAAAGCTGGTGCTTGGCAATCAGCATTGCCTTTCTGCATAAGCTGTCCACCGAAGAGCGCAATGCATGTTATGCGGTATTGTACGGGGTGCTCGCCAAGATTATCGCTGAACGATTGAAACTGGCTAACGAAGAGTTAGTCGTTGCGCAAAAAGAGTTGGAGTATGTGCGCACACAATTAGTGCAGCAAAATAAGACCTAAGTTTTTAATACCTTAAGCTTTACTGACATGGACGACTGCACCATTATGTTTTATAGTTTTGTCATCAATTTAGGCGATTGCCTAGACATAATTTAATGGTGTTGGGTTGTGCTCGGGATGTCCCATCCCCATCTTTAGGGGTAGTGACGAGCAGCATAGCAACGCCACATCACCACCAACTGGGGTACCTTCATCTATGTTCAACGGTCTTTTGGACCTGTCGGTAGGGGGGGTTATTCTCACCACCCTGTTGCTGACTCACATCACGATTGTTTCGGTTACTGTTTTTCTGCACCGTGCACAAGCGCATCGTGCTTTGGAATTGCACCCGGTAGTCAGTCATTTTTTTCGCTTTTGGTTGTGGCTGACCACCGGCATGGTGACCAAAGAATGGGTCGCTATTCACCGCAAACACCACGCCAAGTGTGAAACACCCGACGATCCCCATAGCCCACAAGTGCTCGGTCTCGATCAGGTCATGCTCAATGGCGCCGAACTGTACCGGAAGGAATCCTTGAATGCCGAGACGCTGGAGCGTTACGGACACAATACGCCGGACGACTGGATAGAACGCAAACTGTATACGCCACATCACATTCTTGGTGTCAGTTTGCTGCTGATTATTGATGTTGTCCTATTCGGCGCGCTCGGCTTGACCGTCTGGGCGGTACAGATGCTGTGGATTCCCTTCTGGGCTGCCGGGGTTATTAATGGAATTGGCCACTTTTGGGGTTATCGCAACTACGAAACCCAAGATGCTTCAGCCAACATCTTGCCCTGGGGTATCTTTATCGGCGGTGAAGAACTGCATAATAATCATCACGCTTTTCCCAGTTCGGCCAAATTATCCAACAAATGGTGGGAACTGGACTGGGGTTGGTTCCATATTTGTTGGTTGCAAAGCCTGGGGCTGGCGCGGGTTAAAAAGCTTGCTCCCATGCCACAACGGGTTCCCGATAAGCAGATTGTAGATTTAGATACCGTGCGTGCGGTGGTGTTGAACCGCTTACATGTCATGGCCGATTTCGGTCGCCATGTGGTAGTCCCGGTACTCAGAGAAGAGATGCGCAAAGCTGATGCCTCTCGGCAACATTTTCTCAAGCGGGCACGTGCTGCCTTGCTTCGGGAAGATACCCTGCTGGCACCGCAAGAGCGGGATCATTTACAGTCCGCGCTTAAAACCAGCCAAGCTCTGCGCACCGTCTACGAATTCCGGTCTCGGTTACAGGCTATTTGGGGACGTACTTCGGCTAGCCATGAGAAATTACTGGCAGCTTTACAGGAGTGGTGCGCAGAAGCAGAAGTAAGCGGCATCAAATATTTACAGGATTTCGCCCAGTCTCTGCGCAGTTATTCGTTACGCGCCGTCTGAGGCGTTGCCAGTAAAAAACCCGCTTTAAGCGGGTTTTTTACTGGCTCCGGCTATGCATCCGGTTATTTGATCTTACCCTCTTTGTAGAGAACATGTTTGCGCACCTTGGGATCGTATTTCTTGAATTCCAACTTGCCTGGTGTTGTACGCTTGTTCTTAGTGGTGGTATAAAAATGACCTGTTCCGGCGGTGGAGATCAGCTTGATCTTATCGCGCATGATGGTAACTCCTCAGACTTTCTCGCCACGGGCACGCATTTCCGTCAACACGGTATCGATACCTTTTTTATCGATAGTGCGCATACCTTTGGTGGTCAAGCGCAGCTTTACAAAGCGCTTTTCACTTTCAACCCAAAACCGATGGGTATGAAGATTCGGCAAAAACCGGCGACGGGTTTTATTGTGCGCGTGAGACACATTATTACCGGTGGCTGGACGCTTGCCGGTCACTTGGCAGACTCTGGACATCGGGAATACCCCCTGACCGATGAAATTTAATTGAACCAGAGTTTATATCAAAGTCATCGACTCTATACAAGTTATTCATTTTGATATCCAGGGCGATCACGCTATGTAGCCTTAACAACGGGTTCAGGTAGGGTGTTGGATTTTGGGATTAGCCGATGTTACCGAATCCGCGGCCGTATTTTACTGAGCTGAAAGACTGAGGTGGTTAAGTAAAAACGGACACTAAGTTAAGCGGCCTTGGCCAACCGAGCATT
>JAZBPA010000300.1:0-21306 GCA_036351435.1 Candidatus Competibacteraceae bacterium | reverse complement strand
TACCAAGAGCGCGTGATAGGTCGTGGCCCGCTGGTGTTCTTTTGTCGCGCCCAAAGCCATGCTCAGTACCAGCTTGTGCAGCCGGTCGTCCACATGCAGTTCGAGCACTGCTTCGTCATTGAACGCTATAATCCAGGACTCATCGTCCTGGCGTAGCAGGGCTTGAGCCCCTTCCATGAGAGGAACCGTTTCCAACAATACTTCGCGAAAATGTTCGATCACGTAGTCCATCGGTCTTACTTCTCTTCATCTTGCATGAAAGGGTATGTTCATCTTTCTGACCATAGTTTAATCACATGATTAGTCACTGTGCGGTTTGTTACCGCATTGTAATGTTCGGGTGTGAGGGAAGCGCTATGATGAGTATCAAGGTCTAATTCATGAGCAGCGATCAGATGCCTGAAATCGTTATTGTCGGTTTGCTGTCGGTGAGTGTGCTCGTCCTGGCGTGGTTGCTGATGAAATACTTCATGAGGCGCAATCGTGTCCTTCCTGAACAACAGGCGACACGCATCACCAATAGTTATATCTGCCCAGACTGTGGCAAACCGATGCAATCGGGTTACCTGTTATTAGGGCGCGGGGCTATCTGGGCACCGCGAACGGAGCAAGCGCCCGGTAACGTGGCGCATATTGGTCAAGCACTACCCAATACCGTAAGCTTCGGTTTACCACCAGATCTCAACCTGGGATGGCGTTGTATCCCTTGCAACCTGCTGCTAGTGGATCATTGCCAGTTGGTGCGGCCTCAACGCGGCGGCATAAAAAAGAGCGGGATTTTCGGCTAACCTGCAACAACAAACCTATCGTCCGAACATCTGCCTTGAGGAGTCCCTATGATGTTTTGTTCCGTGCTGAAGAAAATCGCGCTGACACTGCTATCGTTTGCGATGCTCTCGTCAGGGGTGTTCGCTAAAGATACGGAATACGCCTCGACTTTGGATGCACTCATTCGGCTGTCAGCAGATCGTATTGATACGGTTTTCGGCGATGTGGCGGCCAGCACTCGTGCGCTAGCGGAAGAGTATGTGACGCTGTCCAGAACCGTCCCACCTGCTACGCCAAAAGAACAAGAAACTTGGTTGGAGCGTTACGCTTCAATTGGCAAGACGGTCGGCTTTAAAACCTGGCCTGGCGAGTTGCAATCGCCGCCCGCATTCCAAGCCCCGCAGGTCGCTTTCTATACCTACAACGGTACCGATTTCACCGCCGAGACCTTCCGCCAGCTCAACCTGTTCGAGAAAGTGACGCCGCTGTTTCGCGCCGCGTATCGGACCTTCGATTTTTCCTGGTCTTATTTCACCACCGCCGATAACGCGATGTTGATCTACCCCTACCTACCGATCAATGAAGCGGTGAACAACCAAACGCCGACGGAACAGGTGTACTACACCAGCGCGGATTTCAAAAATCGTCGGGCTGGTTGGACCCTGCCGTATCTGGATTTGGTCGGGGCGGGCATGATGATCACCGTCTCTTACCCGGCCTATGATGGCGATACGCTGCTCGGGGTAGTTTCCCACGACATCACATTGAAACAGTTATCGGAATCCGTGCTGAGCCATCTGGTTTTGGAAGACGACGCAATCGCCTATATTGTCAGTGCTTCCGGGTTGGTAGTCGGCGTTACCGATGCCAAGCTCGCCCAAGAGTTGGATACCGTCAATCGCAAGGCAAAAGAGGCCATTCTTCATTATCGAACGACAGATGCCTTACAACAGCTCGGCGTGGTCAAGGCAGTGGCCTCAGCTAATCCCTGGATTAACGACATCACTGAACAGGTGATTATTCAGGCAAACTCCGACCCGCAGGCCGCCGTGATTAGTTTCGAACGTGATAATCGGCGGGTACTGGCAACAACGACGAAGCTGACCGGCTGGTATGTCGTCTTGGTGATCCCACAGGGTGGAAAATAACCGATGAGCAACGAACGTAGTAAAGCTATCGCAGCCGGTATTTCCGGTAATGTGCTGGAATGGTACGACTTTGCCGTTTACGGCTATTTCGCGTTGACCATCGGCAAGCACTTTTTTCCCTCCGACGATCCGACGACTTCGGTAATTGCGGCCTTTGGCGCGTTCGCTGCGGGATTTCTGATGCGTCCGGTCGGTAGTCTGTTCTTCGGACACATGGGTGACAAACTCGGTCGTAAGCGGGCGCTCACATTATCAGTGATGCTGATGGCGATCCCGACATTTTGTCTTGGCCTACTGCCGACTTACGATCAAATCGGTCCCGCGGCAGCTGTGCTGTTGGTTTTGCTGCGTATGCTGCAAGGCTTGTCAGTAGGGGGCGAGTACACCACATCTATCACCTTTCTGGCTGAGCATAGCCGCCCGGAAAAACGGGCTTTTTTCTGTAGCTGGAGTGTCTGGGGTGCAAATGCCGGAATCCTGCTCGGTTCCGGCGTGGCCGCTTTGATCTCCAACACGATGAGTGCAGAAGCGGCTCAGGACTGGGGCTGGCGTTTACCTTTTTTGGGCGGCGTTTTGATCGGGTTTATCGGTCTTTATATCAGACGTGGTATCAGCGAACCGGCAACCAACGCACCGCGCTCTGAGTCGCCGTTGGTAGAAAGCTTTCGCTACCATTGGCGGGATTTACTGCGAATTTCCGCTTTGGCAATCGTTTTAGCCGTTGCGTTCTACATGGTCTTCATTTATGCAGCGACCTGGCTGCAAGAGATGGTGCATGTGTCTAAAGCCCGCGCGCTCGATATTAATACACTTGCGATGGCTTCAATTCTGATCATCATCCCTGTGGGCGCGCTGCTCTCTGACCGCATTGGCCGCAAGCCGATCTTGTGGGTTGCCATTGGTGGCCTTGCCGTATTCAGTTACCCGTTGTTTCAACTCATGCATCATCAGGACAGCAGCATGATACTTATGGGGCAATTGGGTTTTGCGTTGTTTGTCGGGTTATTGGCGGGGGTCATGCCCGCCACGATGGCTGAGTTGGCACCGGCTCGCGTTCGAGTTACGGTGATGTCGGTGGGCTACAATCTGAGTTTCGCCGTGTTTGGCGGCACATCGCCCATGGTTAGCGCTTATCTGATCAAGACTACTCACGTCGACCTGTCGCCGGCGATTTATCTGTCGATAGCGGCGCTCATCTCGTTGCTGGTTGTATTCACGCTCAAGGAAACTGCTGGGATTAAACTTGACGGGGCTGAGTCTTAAAGCGCTTATACGCCCACAGGTATTGCTCCGGTCGCCGCCGCACGGCTTGCTCTACGGCGGCATTGACGGTAGTCACCGAAGCTTCCAGCGAACCCTCGCTGACGGTGTTCGGTAACAAATCAAAACGCAATCGGTATCCTTGGCCTTTGGGCAACCGTTCGGCGAAAACCAGGCAAACCGGGCAACGGTATTTCATTGCCAACCGTGACAGCAGCACCATAGTATGGGCGGGTTGACCGAAGAATGGCGCGAAAATACCGGCTTCCCGGTCCGGATCCTCATCCGGCAAAATGCCCAGCACCTCCGTGGCTTGCAATGCTTTGTAAAGCGCACGCACACCGGCGCTATCCGTGGCCACGGTATGTCCACCGGCACGTTCTCGGCCCGCGCAAATCAATTCATCAATGCCTAAACGGCTGGGACGATACAAAATCGTGGTCGGGTAACGGCTGGAGACGTACAGTCCGGAGACTTCCCAAGCACCCAAATGGGGCGTGATCGCGATTCCACCTCGACCCTGCCTAAGAGCGGCCTGCCAAGACTCTTCGCCGGTCACCGACTGAATCATGCCTAGTACCCGCTGTCCATCCCACAGCCACAATGGTCCAAGCTCCAGCATAACTTTGCCGGTTTCCGCTAAATTGCTCCGCAATAGCCGGTCACGTTCGGCTGAGTTCCACTCGGGTAGACAACGGGCAATATTGGTGGCTGCGATGCGTTTTGGCTTATTGGGAATCCAGCTCAGCAACCAACCGATAAACGCACCGACGGCATGGACGACCGGGAGAGGGAAACAAGCACTGAGGCGAAGCAACCGAACGACGAGATCACGTCGATTCATCGGTCTCGGAATCGAGATCGGCGGAATAATCGTGATTCAGAATAACCTGTGCCCGTGCCGCGTCCTGGGGTTCGACCTGCAGTTTGATGCCACCAATTGCTATGCTGTAAAGCCAGTCGGTTTGCACTAGGTGCTGATCGGCTAAGCGGCAATCAATGCCTTCGGCCAGCAAGCGGCCACGAGCAATTTCCGCCTGCGGCAGAAAATCAAAGCGTGCTATCGTCACCATCCGGACCGCTCGCCTCCTGTTCCGGATCTTCAGGGTTATTCAGGATGTCCTGAATGCTCTCTTCATCAAAATCCAACGGTGGTTTGGGTGGGTTGCCATCGAACACCAGATTCCGTCGCCGTTGCAGATAGGCAGCCCGTTGGAAAGAATAGGGATCAAGTTGCACATTTTGAAATGCGCGCTCGACCCGCAGCAAGCCCGCGCGTAAATCGATTACGTATAAGACGCGTGTGCCCAGGCGTTCTAAGGTGGTGTCAAAGCGTTGAAGAGGATCGACGACGCTATCGACCAAAATACTCCATACATCGCGAGTGGTGCTGGGTCCCAATAACGGCAGTACGAAATAGTAACCCTCGCCGACTCCCCAGTAGCCCAAAGTTTGCCCGAAATCCTCGTTGTGTTTGGGTAAATCCATGTAACGGCTAGCCACATCGAAGAAACCAAGTAGGCCAAAGGTGGTATTGAACACGATCCGGCTGCTATCCATCGCCGCTTGCTCGAATTTAAGCTGCAGTAGATCATTGAAAAGGATAATGACGTCATTGATGTTGCTGAAAAAGTTGGTAACCCCATCATTGAGCAATTCCGGCATGATGAACTGATAACCCTTGGCGACGGGCTTGAGCACAACGACATCGACCTTATCGTTAAATCCAAACATGGCGCGATTGTACCCCTCGAAAGGGTCGGGGTTTTCGCGCAGTATGGTTTCCGTAGAAGCACAACCGGATAGTCCGATTATCAGGCCGAGCATGAGCAGAACGCACAAACGGGTCAGCATAGAGGTCCCCAACAGTTCAGGTAAAAGCGTTTTGAAGCAACTTGGACAGCGTACACGAGGTGAGACAGCTGGTCAGCAATTAGTGCATCGCCAATGGTTGCGTTCGACGCCAGAATCGGCGCAGGCTGCGGCGAGTGATAGCGTAAATCCGAGCATTGCCGAGATGCAGGGTTAGCACCTTCAATAGGCCGGTTTTAAGCAGACTCAAGCAGGGTACAAACCAATCGCGTTCCAGGGTCTCAAGCTGTTCGAACCAGCTCAATGAAGTGTAATCGCTCAGCTCGGTCAAACGCGTAGTCAACACCACCAAGTGCTCGCCGCAATTAGCCGTTGCTTGCCATTCACCAGCATTTGCTGGAACTGGTGCGAGTGTCGCGCCGGACCAGCGGGCCAACCCGCAACTGAGTGGATCAGAGGCATGCACATCAGTAATTGAATGGCTCGTTCGTTGCGGTAACCGACCGCTGCCCCAAAACCAAACGCTGTTGATGGTCAGTTGACCCTGAGCTTCGCGGGCTTCGTTGAGCGAGCTGTTATGCAGCAGCATCTGGATTTCCGTTAGGCGGGCCTGCCAAAGCGGGCTTGCCGGGCCTTGCGGTAACCGCATGGCAATGTTCCGTCCCGCCATCTCAGATAAGGGGTGAGTGCGTAGACCCGGATCGTCGTTCAGGTGCAAATACCACCGGTTGGGATGAGGGGACTCGAAACGCCAGTCAGCATCTTCGTATAAGGCGTTGAGTTCGGCTACCCAGGTTTGCGCTTGTTCGAGTTCAATATCCGGGTTGTTGTCGGTCAACAGCACCTGTTTCAGATCGGCCTGCAGATGGACAGGATCGGCTCGTATCCACCAATCTTCGGCGACTTGGTTAGGATCGATATCGTCTTCACCCAATCTGCTGATTGCTGCGACAGGCCAATCACCGTCAGAGTTGACTCCGAACAATCTTAGCAGAACCTCTTCGACGCCTTGTCCCGCGGTGTTTTGCGCATCGGCTCGATTCAATAGCCGCAACAAAGCTGGCGCATCCGGCTCCAGTCGACCCGCTTGAATCCAAGCTGGGCCGAGCAAATTAGGAATAACCAGATGCAGAGCGTTGATCAAGGGCGATCAATCTGAACCTAGGTGTTCTAAGCGGATGCGGTTGATCTTGTCCTTGATGCTGCCTAGAGCCTCAATGCGCTCAATGGCCGCATTCATGCGTTGCTCCAGCACCGCATGGGTCAGGATGATAATCGGCACATCCGCAGCACCCGATGCGGGCTCCTTCTGCAAGATCGCCTCAATGCTGATATCCTGATCGGCGAGAATCCGCGTGACATCCGCCAACACGCCGGGCCGGTCCAGCGCCAGCAAGCGCAAATAATAGGCCGTTTCCACCTGCTCCATAGGCAAGACCGGCACATCGGCTAAGGCATCCGGCTGGAAGGCTAGATGAGGGACCCGATTACCGGGGTCTGCGGTGAGCGTGCGCACCACATCAATCAGGTCGGCCACCACTGCCGAAGCGGTCGGTTCAGCGCCGGCACCTGCGCCATAATGTAAGGTCGGTCCGACTGCATCACCGATGGCCAGCACCGCATTCATCACTCCTTCAACATTAGCGATCAATTGCCGTTCAGGGACCAAGGTTGGATGGACTCGCAACTCGATCCCAGCCGGCGCGCGGCGGGCAATCCCCAGATGCTTGATGCGATACCCTAACTCCCCGGCATAAACAATATCGTCTGGGGTAATATGGGTAATCCCTTCGGTATAGACCTTGTCGAACTGCAAGGGAACCCCGAAGGCGATGGAGGCGAGAATGGTTAATTTATGCGCGGCGTCGATCCCTTCAACATCGAAAGTAGGGTCGGCTTCCGCATAACCGAGCGCCTGCGCTTCGGCCAGCACGTCGGCGAAATCGCGGCGTTTTTCCCGCATCTCGCTGAGGATGAAATTGCTGGTGCCGTTAATAATGCCGACCACCCAGTCCAAGCGATTACCCGCCAAGCCCTCGCGAATTGCCTTGATGATCGGAATACCGCCCGCGACTGCTGCTTCAAACGCCACCATCACGCCATTTTCGTGCGCGGCCTGAAATATTTCGTTACCGTGCAAGGCGATCAAGGCCTTATTCGCTGTGACCACGTGCTTGCCATTAGCAATCGCTTGCAACACCAGCGTCCGTGACGGTTCGTAACCGCCGATCAACTCCACGACGACCTCTACTTCAGGATCGTTAATGATCTGCTGCGGGTCGGTAGTCAGAGACACTTGGGTCGGATTCGGGCGATCCAAATTGCGCACCGCCGCTTGCGTGATTGAGATTTCGCGACCCGCACGCCGACTGATTTCCTCGGCATTACGCGCTAATACTCGGCAGGTGCCGCCACCAACCGTGCCTAGGCCCAATAGACCCACTTTTACTGGCTTCAAGACGGCACTCCTTCTTTGACCTTGTTGTCTTTGCGCAGCATGTCGCGGATACCGCGAATGGCTTGGCGGGTACGGTGTTGGTTTTCAATCAGGGCGAAGCGCACATGATCATCGCCGTACTCGCCAAAACCGACTCCCGGTGATACTGCAACTTTGGCTTCGGCCAACAGCTTTTTAGTGAATTCCAACGAGCCCATAGCGCGGTATTCCTCGGGGATTTTCGCCCACACGAACATGGTGGCCTGTGGTTTTTCTACAGTCCAACCGGCGGCGGTTAGCCCTTCGCAGAGCACATCGCGGCGGCGTTGATACAAATCGCAAATCTCCTTGACGCATTCCTGCGGGCCTTCCAGAGCAGCGATAGCCGCTACCTGAATGGGGGTGAACATGCCGTAGTCCAGATAGGATTTCATGCGGGTTAGTGCGCCGATCAAGGTCGGGCAACCGCACATAAAGCCGACCCGCCAGCCGGGCATGTTATAGCTTTTGGATAGTGAAAAGCTTTCCACGGCCACTTCCATGGCTCCCGGTACTTGTAAGATAGACGGAGCAACATAGCCATCGAACACGATGTCGGCATAAGCGATGTCCTGAATGACCCAGATTTCATGGTCACGAGCAATCGCTACTACCCGCTCAAAAAAGTCCAGTTCCACGCATTGGGTGGTGGGATTGGCGGGAAAGTTCAGCACCAAAGCTTTCGGTCGTGGCCAGGTGTTTTTGATGGCCTTTTCCAGTTCGGCGAAGAAGTCAACACCCGGCACCAGCGGCACGTGCATGATGTCGGCACCAGCAATCACGAATCCGTAAGGATGAATAGGGTAGGCCGGGTTTGGCACCAGTACCGTATCGCCCGGCTCGACCATCGCTAACGCTAAATGTGCCAGCCCCTCTTTGGATCCAATACTTACGATGGCTTCGGTTTCGGGATCAAGATTCACGTCGTAACGGGTTTTATACCAATTACAGATCGCTCGCCGCAGGCGCGGAATACCCTTGGAAGCCGAATAACGATGAGTGTTAGTCCGTTGTGCAGCCTCTGACAGCTTATCGATAATGTGCTGGGCGGGTGGGCGTTCGGGGTTGCCCATGCCGAAATCGATGATGTCTTCGCCACGAGCTCGAGCCTTGGCTTTGAGATCGTTGACGATGCTAAAGACATAAGGCGGTAAGCGACGGATTCTGGCAAATTCGGTGTTCAAGGTATTCACTTCGTATCAGGGATAAATCGGATCGCCAGAAAAAACTGGCGGAAAGGGAAACAGTAATGGGGATCGGTGGGTGTGTCAATTATGGCTGAGCGGCACCCTAGCGAACGTTGTGTGCGTTCACCGCAGGTCGGATCATTCAGCGACTAGCCGCCCACTCAATGATCTGTCCGAAACTCAAGCCTCCATCATTACAAGGCGTTTTGATCGGCAGATACACTGGAATACCGCGTTCGCTCAGACGAGTGACGATGCGTTCCGCCAGCCATCGGTTCTGAAAAACCCCACCGGTCAGGCCCACCGCCTTAAAAGGATAGTGTTCACCCATTGACAATGCTTGCTTGACCGCTACATCTGCCAAGCTATTGTGAAATACCGCAGCTCGGTAGGCTGGGGATGCTTGCTGGTCTGTTAACAGAGGTAATAATACCGACCAATCCCACCTCAGCACCTCGGCCTCATCCATCGACAGCCGCAGTTCAATTGAGTCGTCGCAATCCCGGCAATCGTCGGCCAGTGCTTCCAATTGCATCGGACCCTGGCCCTCGAAACTGCAGCGATGAATGCCCATAATCAGCGCTGCTGCCGCATCGCACAGGCGGCCTGCCGCCGAACTCAGCGGACTGTTCAAACCCCGCTCCCAGGCATGATATGCCAATGCCCAGTCGGTAATGGCGGTATTCTGCCAGTCGAATCCGCTTTCCCAGCACAACGCCGCAGCTGATCGCCACGGTTCGCGACCGGCCTTGTCGCCGCCGGGCAAGCGGAATTGCCGCAGACCAGCGATTTGCCGCCAAGCACCGGGTTTACCCCACAGCGTTTCACCGCCCCACAGAGAACCGTCCGGGCCATAACCGACCCCATCCCAAGTGAACATCAACCACTGTTCGATAGCCGGATGCTCACCCGCCAAACCGCTGGCGTGAGCATGGTGATGAAATACGCTAGACATCGGCAGGTTTTGCCGCTTTGCCCAACGCGTACCGGTGTACTGCGGATGGGCATCGCAAATCAGTCGCTCCGCTGTCACGCCGTAGAGCCGCTGCAAGTCCTGTCCGACCTGTTCGAAAACCGCCAGACTGCGCGGCGAATCCAACTCGCCGATGTGCGGCGAAACCACCACGCGTTGTTCCCAAGCCAGTGCCACAGTGACTTTTAAGTGTCCACCCAAGGCCAGCAGGGGTTCCGGCAAAGGTTGCGGCAATTGCAGTTCCAGAGGAGCATTGCCGCGTCCCAACCGAATAGGGCGAGGGCTGTCCGCAATCAGCCGATACACGGGGTCATCAGCCGGGCGTTCGATAGGCCGATCGTGATGCAAAAACACATCGGCAATTCGGTCCAACCGGCTATCCGCCTGTTCGCTATCGGTAATGACCGGTTCGCCGCTGAGATTGCCGGATGTTGCCACCAGCGGTCCGGCGAAATCGCTCAGCAGTAAATGATGTAAGGGACTATAGGGCAGAAACACCCCCAACTCCCGCAAGCCGGGCGCTAATCCCTCAACCAATGCGGTATCGGGGCGTTGCGTCGCCAGGACGATGGGACGCATGGGATCGCTTAGACAGTGGGCCGTAGCCGCGTCCAGCACGATGTATTGCCGCAATACGTCCAGACCGTCTTCGCCTTGCTGAGGAAACATCACCGCCAGTGGTTTCTGCGGGCGGCGTTTGCGTGCGCGTAGTCGCTGCACAGCGTCAGGATTAGTCGCATCGCACAGCAGATGATACCCGCCTACTCCTCTAGCGGCTACGATATTCCCTGCCCGTAAAACGGCTACAGCGGCAGCTAATGCCTCTTCTTGCTGAATGTGGGTCTGTCCCTGCCGAAAACTCAGCTGTGGGCCGCACACCGGGCAGGCCAACGGCTGGGCATGAAATCGCCGATCCAACGGGTTGCGATATTCCGACTCGCAATCCTGGCACAGCGGGAAACCGGCCAGAGTGGTATTGGGTCGGTCGTAGGGCAGTGCGCGAATCAGGGTGTAGCGGGGACCACATTGCGTGCAGTTGATAAACGGATAACGATAGCGGCGGGCATTGGGATCGCGTAGCTCGTCCAAACAATCGGCACAGGTGAAATAATCCGGTGGCACATGGATATCGGGCCGTTCGTCCGCCGCGCTGGCGATGATGACGAAATCGGTCAGCATTTCGAGCGGAACGGTTTCGGCGAATTTCAGAATGGGCTGTGCGAGCGGAGGCGAGTCTTCGAGTAAGGCGTGTTGAAAAGCAGAGAGCGACTCCTGTTCGCCCTGAATCCGAATGTCCACCTCGCCGCTGCGGTTTTGTACCCAACCGGTGAGATTGAATTGTTGCGCCAGCCGATAGACAAAGGGCCGGAACCCGACGCCTTGTACTCGCCCTTGAATGCGTATCCTGCGACCGATCAGCGTGTCGGTTGATACGGCCGGTTCAGGTGGAAGCTTATTCATCCGTCGTGGGAGTTGGATTGCCTTCAGCAAATCCTTGGCAGCGGGTCGTCCTCTAGCTCTTCTAATAGACGTTCCCCGCCCAACTCGGTTTCCAGTATCACTGCTGGTGATTTACCAGCCTCAACTTGACCGATCAACGCTGCTTCCTGACCCTGCGGCAAAGCACGCCAACGGGTCAAGACTTGGTCCGCCTGATCCGGTGCCACCACCGCTACGACCCGCCCCTCGCACGCCAGATAATAAGGATCGTAACCCAGCATTTCACACACCGAGCGTACCGGGTCGTGCACCGGCACTGAGGGTTCGTGTAGTCGCGTCTGTAAGCCGGTGGCGCGGCTGATTTCATAGGCAACGGTTGCCAATCCGCCACGGGTGGGATCGCGCATAAACCGCAATCCCGGCAAATCCAATAGGGCACGCGTCAATGGCAGTACACAGGCATTGTCGGATTGTAAATCGCCGCTCAAGCCGAATTCCTCGCGGGCCAACATGACCGCGATGCCGTGGTCACCGACAGGACCGCTGACCAGTAGCCGGTCTCCTGCCTGAATTTGATTTAAACCCAAGGCAATACCAGCAGATCGGGTCCCGACACCAGTGGTGGTCAAATACAATCCGCCGCCCTGGCCACGCGGCACCACCTTGGTATCACCTGCAACCACTTGAACCCCGGCATTACGGGCGGCTTCGGCAAGGCTGGCCATCAGCCGTTCCAATAGGTCGAATTCCAAGCCCTCTTCGATAATGGCGCTAAGACTGAGATAACGCGGAATCGCACCTGCAACCGCAAGATCATTCACCGTACCGTGCACCGCCAGAGAACCGATGTTGCCACCCGGAAATTCCAGGGGTTGCACCGTAAAACCGTCGGTAGTGAACATCAGTTCGCCGGTGATTTGCAAAGGCACGGCGTCGGCTTGCACATCCAAGCCGGGATTGGCCAATTGGCGGGCGAACAGGTCATCAATCAGCTCGCGCATAAAACGCCCGCCGTTGCCGTGGGCGAGGGTGATCCAGCGGTCTTGGGTCATCGGTGAGTTTAGTCCTGGCGGTAAATGATCAGGGGAATGAACAAACTAACAAAATAGTATGCCAAGCCACATCATTCCACCTAGCAGGAAAAGGCCGATGGTATTGCTCCAGTAGCTAAAGGGCGCTGTATATCGACTGACGGGCCCTCTGAAATAGGTTTTTCCGGTTATCAAGCTAAGAACGCCACCAATCAACGCGATGCTGCCAAAAAATTGCAACATCGGTAAGTTGTCAGGTTGGATTGTGCATAACGCCATAATTTAGCTTGGAAGGTTACCTCAAACGGCTGCAAGAAAGTCTACCAATGCAAGGCCCGCAAGCGGGTGAATTTCTTCTGCTGATGCTCTTGCATACGTGACAAAATGTGGCCGAGGACTTGTACTGCCCGCAAAATATATGGGCCTTTGTTAAGCATGACACATTCGGCGCGCACACCGGAAGCCGCATCGGTAATCTCCGGGCGCGAAATTGTCCCTTTCTTGGCCAGCGATTCCAATACTTGAGTTGCCCAAATGACCGGAATATGCGCCGCTTCGCATAACCACAGTATTTCTTCCTGAATTTCCGACATACGCACACTACCAAGCTCCACGGCTAAATCGCCACGTGCGATCATGATGCCCAAGGTATGGCGTCCCAAGGTGCCGAGGATAATATCCGGCAGGTTGCGTACTGCCCGATTGGTCTCAATCTTGGCAATGATGGGTAGCTGCGGCGCACCGAGCTCGGCTAATACCTTAATGAGGTTCTCCATATCCTGCAGGGTTTCCACGAAAGAAAAGCCCACCATATCGGCGTGTTGGCAGACAAATTCCAAGTCCAGGCGATCTTTGTCGCTGAGCGGCGGTAGATGCAGTCGCGTTTCCGGTAAGTTGATACCTTTATCGTTACGTATCCGCACGCCGCTCGGTCCCGCATGGGTAACCCGCAGCAAGGCGCCTTCCGGGGTAATCGACTCCACCACCGTGCCAAGCTTGCCGTCATCAATCCATACCGGCGCACCGGGTATCAGGTCGTCAATGATCGCGGCGCAGGTGCAGCCGATACGGGCCGGGGTCAATAACTGTCCGTCATCATCCATTACTGCGGGCTGGCCGGGATCTTCGGTGCGGCCTAGTAACAGCGGATCACCCTGGCGCAACCGAATGCTGACCGGTTGCCCGGCGAAGGGGCTGACCGCAAATTCTCCCTGCGTTTGCCAGTGATCGACTTCAGCGGATTCACGGCGTTGCCAGACCAGGGTAGCATCATCCGCCAGATAAGTGCTTTGTGGGCAATGCGCCAGCCAGTTGCCATCGGCGAGTTGATTAATGATCTGCAGGTAGCGATCTTTCCCGCGACTATCGGTGAAACTCAGGCGATCACCCGGGGCTAGTTGCTCGTGTAATTCTTGTGCAATGGCTAACCAAGTATCAGCTTCTTCAGGTAGGACCACTTCAGTCTGTGATTCGGCAACGAGTAGCACTTGCGCCGGATTGATTATCCTGCCGAAAACATCTCGCTTGACTCGAAACCGTCTGACTGCAGGTAATGTCGCGAGTGGTCCGGTACGAATCTTGTGGCCGGCAAGGTCCATTAGAATTTTGCAATTTAGCCGAGTTTCCGCTTCGGCACGCCGAACATGGTTGATCATAGCCTGCCAAGCGGTCGGCCCATCATGTGCACAATTGATACGCGCACAGTCCATACCTTCCATCATTAGCGCGCGGATGAGTTCATAATCCCCTGCTGCTTCGCTAGGCAGCGTGACCATGATATAAGCGGGACGGGTTCTAGGGTGTGGCCCGAACAGTTCGGAAGTCCGTTGGCGTAGCAGTAACGAACCACCGGAAAGATATTGGCTGGACACCGCAGGTGCCGGGGTATCGTCTTCAGCAGTTGCATAACATAACAATTCGATAACCCGGTCCAGCGTAGTCAACACCTGGGGTTCTATATGCCCTAAGGACGAGAGACCGGCCTGCACTAAACGATCTTGCAAAGGACGCATATCGCGTTGGCGCAAGGCTAGGTAATGGGCAAGGTTACGAGCGCTGTGGCTAAAATGGCCGCGTGGATAATAGGTCTGAAAAGGCGTTAGGCGTCGCACGGCATCACGCACCACATCCTCACGCAGTTTTAGCACATCGGCCAATAGGTCTTTGTACGTTTCAAGCCGGAAATCATCGGTAGTTTGTATATTCATGGAGTGATACTTAATCCGGTTAATGTTACAGATTGATGACAGAAGGCGCGGCAAACGCGGAGAAATGGCAAAATGAGCTACTTGCTCAGTGGCCCGATGCGGGTGTATTCATCAGAGGAAATTTAACATTATGACTCAGGTATTGGTGGTGCTCTCTGGAGGCCAGGATTCAACAACTTGCCTATATTGGGCTATCGCCCGCTTCGGCGCGACACAAATCGATACCTTGACCTTTGATTACGGCCAGCGCCATCGCATCGAACTGGACTGCGCACGGCAAGTGGCGGATTTGGCCGGGGTACCCAACACCGTTTTGCCTATCAACACATTTGCAGCCCTGACCGGTAATGCACTGACTGATCTGAACGTTGCGGTAAACAGCGAATTGGATCCCGACACCCAATTGCCAAATACCTTTGTGCCCGGACGTAATCTCATTTTCCTAACCTTTGCCGCAGCTTACGCTTATCAGAAGGGCATTCATCACCTGATCACCGGCGTGGCTCAAACCGACTATAGCGGTTACCCGGATTGCCGAGAAGCGACTCTGAAAGCGTTGGGAAAAGCCATTCGTTTGGGGATGGACTATGAGCTGACCTTGCACACCCCGCTGATGTTCAAATCCAAGCGGGAAACAGTCGAACTGGCCCAATCGGTAGGTGCTTTAGATGCCCTGGCTTTTACCCATACTTGTTATGAAGGTCACCAGCCTCCCTGCGGACGATGTCCTGCGTGTGAGCTGCGCGCCAAGGGTTTTGCAGAGGCGGGCCTACCCGATCCGCTGGTGGCCAGGTTTGCAGTGTAAGACACTGCGGGAGATTAGTAACAGAATCAGCTGGGCCATGCCCACCCTATGATCGGCTGGGATATCCGCTTAATGCACGTTGCGCACTTCATTAAATGGATCGGGTTCTTCAGTATGGGGCGCGACCCGGCGTTGCAGAGGGCTATTCTGACCTTGCTGCAAATCCTCCGACACGCCACCCATCACCAAGCGGGTCCATGCCGCTGAGATTCCCCACAACACGATCCCCAGCAAGATTTCGACCCAGCTTTTGCCCGGCAAATCCAATACACCGCCCACCAAGCCATAGCCGATACTCACCAAGCCGGCTAACCAGAACACAGCGATAGGGGCAGCGGTGTAACTGGCGCAACCGTGTTTTATTACTGCTAATGGAGGGGCCAATAAGGCAATCAGTTTTCTGTCGATCATGGTGTTTCTCCTACCGGATTATTCCCGGTATCGGTGGTTACTCGCTTTATAACCCTGAATTTTATACGGATAGGACGAGAATATCACCGGCACATGCGCACATTACTCCTGAAAACGCAGAATCACCCGTAACCCCGGTTGATTATCCTCAAGCAATAATTGTGCGCCGTGCTGTTTCGCTACTGCTTTGACCAAGCTCAATCCCAAACCGTTGCCGGGCGAACTACGGGCAGTATCTAGCCTGACGAAACGTTCGGTGACCTTGTCGCGCTGATCGGCGGGTATGCCCGGCCCTGAATCGGCAACCGTAACTGTCGTACAACCATCAATACGTTCCACCTTCAGTGCTATCCGGCCGCTAGCAGGAGTGTACTTCACGGCATTATCCAACAGGTTACTTAGCGCCTGGGCGAGTAATTGCCGATTACCCTGAATCATACAATCCGCTGTGATCGCAGTCGTGAAGCTGATGTTTTGTTCTTCCGCTAGAACACTATATAACTCGGCCAAATCTTCTACTAAAGCAGATAAATCCTGTTCGGCCCAGTCGCGCTGCAGGCCGGCTTCGGCTTGCGCGATGCTGAGTAATGCATTGAAGGTTTGGATTAACGCATCGGCGTCGGTCACGTTCTGCTCCAACACGGTTTGATATTCAGCGGGTTCACGCGGCTCCAGAAGAGTGACTTCCATGCGATTACGCATCCGATTGAGTGGGCTGCGTAAATCGTGCGCGATGTTTTCAGTGACTTGCCGCATACCGGTCATTAACTGCTCAATGCGTTCCAGCATCGCATTCAGGGTCCGGCCCAGTTCGTCAAATTCATTATTGCGCCGGGTGCTGGCAATGCGCTGGGACAGATCGCCCGCCATAATGGCTTGGGCAGTACGATTGACGGCATCAATCCGGCGCAGGGTTTGCCGCCCTAGAATAATGCTGCCCACTAAAGCCAGTAAAAAGGTCAGGGTAATCACGATCATGACTAATTTCAGGTTGTGATTCAGTAGAGTTCGTTCATCGTTTAGATCTCGTCCCACTAACAGACGATGACCACTCGATAGGGGTATTCTTAACACCCGCACCTTGTCATCGGCATTACCCCAACTGCGTGGAATCGAAAACACGTCGCCGAAGCGCAAAGTCGCATAGGCATAGCGTGCTTCCTCCGGCCAAGGATGGAGACTATCAGTACGGGCTGCATTATCCGGGCCGTGCAACAAATAGAAAAAAACCTTACGTTGGCCATCGTCCCGATTACGGCGGCGAATCGCTTCGGTCAATTCAGGCAATGCGCGGGTCCGGTAAAGCTCCAGCAGAACATCGGTTTCCAAACTCAGCCGGGCATCGACCTGCGCCATGCTATGGGTGGCCGTGGACCAATAGGTGAATCCCAAGCCTACCGCCGACAGCAGACTGTAGACACAGGCATAAATTAACGACAACCGAAAAACGGTGGTGCGAAACAGCCGCATCAATCCGGCTCACGCAAACAGTAGCCGGCACCACGCAGGGTATGCAGTAAAGGGGCAGAGAAATCCTTATCGATTTTGGTGCGTAGCCGACTGATATGCACATCAATGATGTTGGTCTGCGGGTCGAAATGATAGCCCCAGACGTTTTCCAGCAGCATGGTTCGGGTCACGACTTGACCGGCATGCCGCATCAGGTATTCCAGTAACCGAAACTCTCTGGGTTGCAGCTGAATCACCTGCCCGGCGCGAGTGACTTTGCGTTTTAAGCGGTCGACTTCGAGATCGGCAACCGTGAACAACGTGTCTTGCTGCTCAAGTTGGCCTCGGCGTAGCAATGCATCCAGCCGTGCCAGCAATTCGCTGAATGAATAGGGCTTGGCCAGATAATCATCGCCGCCGCCGCGCAACCCCTCCACCCGATCGTCCACATCGCTGAGGGCGCTGAGAATCAAAACCGGTGTTTTAATCCCGGCTGAACGCAGCGCGGCGATAATCGACATGCCGTTTAAACCGGGCAACATGCGGTCCACAATCAGCGCTTGATAAACATCCGTTAACGCTAACTGGAGTCCCTCATGGCCTTCAGCAGCGTGATCGACCACGTAGCCGCTTTCCGTCAGTCCTTTGATCAGATAAGCGGCTGCGCCTTGATCATCCTCAATGACTAGAATCCGCATGGGTTGCTTTCAGTTGGTTGACTAATCAGCCTACCTTGCCGGTAGGAATGGGAACAGCAACAAATAACGCTTGTTGTTGCCGTTGTATCTGCACGGCAGCGGGTTTGCCCTTGGGTGCAGCACTAATCAACTGTTTCAATTGCGCTGCGTTCTTAACCGGTTGTTGGTTGAACGACAGAATCACGTCACGCGGACGGATACCCGCCGCCGCCGCCACTCCTTCGGGGTCCACGCCCGCCACTAACACACCGTTGGCTACACCTAGCTCCTTACGCTCGGCGTCGTTCAGCTGTTCCACCGCCAGTCCCAACGGACTATCCGCTGTCGCTGCGTCGGAGCGATTCATCGACAAGCGCTCGGATTTATTCTCCAGCTCGCCGATGGTGAGTGTCATAGACATCTTCTTGCCTTCACGCAGTATGTCTACCGGTACCTGCGAACCAGTTGCGGTAGCGCCGACTAGGGGAGGCAGATCACCGGAGCGATTAATCCGTTTTCCATTATAGTTGACGATCACATCGCCCGCGCGCAGCCCCGCTTTTGCGGCTGGACTGTCTGGAGTCACTTGGGCTACTAACGCACCGGCGGGTTTGTCCAGACCGAAGGATTGCGCTAAGGCCTGATTCATATCTTGAATCAATACCCCTAACCAACCGTGGCTGGCATAGCCGTTGGTTTTTAGCTGTTCAACGATATTTTTCGCAACATTGACCGGAATAGCAAAGGATAGGCCCATGTAGCCACCGCTGCGGCTGTAGATCTGCGAATTGATACCGATCACATTGCCGTCCAGATCGAATAGCGGACCACCGGAATTACCCGGGTTGACGGCCACATCAGTCTGAATAAAAGGTACATAAGTGCCATCCGGCAGACTTCGCGACAAAGCACTGATTACGCCCTGGGTGGCCGAATGCTGGAAGCCGAACGGCGCGCCGATGGCGAATACCCACTGGCCTACCTTGAGCTGCTCAGAATCACCCAGTTTAACAGTGGGTAGCCCATCAGCATTGACTTTCAGCAAGGCTAAATCGGTATTTTCATCCGCACCGATCAGTTTGGCTGGGAATTCGCTACGATCATTCAAGGTTACGGTCACCTGTTCGGTATTGGCGACTACATGGGCATTGGTCAGCACATAACCGTCTGCCGAAATGATAAATCCGGAACCCGCAGAACGCGCATTGGGTGTCGGCTGGCGGTCAGGAAACTGCTCGAAAAAGTGCTTAAACATATCAGGCACTTGCGGATTATGGGGAATTGCATCCGCTCTGTCACCACTCTTGCGGGTGGCATTGATACTGACCACGGCATCTTTGTTCTGCGCGATCAGCTGCGTAAAGTCGGGTAGAGCAGCAGCTAACACTTGCGCTGTCACCAAGCTGAATAGCAGTAGCGCAATACCTCCCAAACGCCAAGCGGTAAGAGGCCAGGGCATCGCTCGATGGTTCATCACTATCATCCTCATATGGCTGTGATACTGACGGCTGTCAGGGAGCGTCCATTGTTGCGCAAGGCACCTTAATAGAATCTTTCCAATTCATTAACAAACGTTAACTTGACAAACTCCGCTTGCCTGGAAGGTCTTTTCATTTGCAGCTCATCTAGGCCGATTTCAGGTTATTTCTGAAAAAAGACCCTACCAGCTCTATAGTTAATGAAATACGGCGTTTCCAACCATCCTAAAAGCCGGTTTACTTGTCTCAAACCCGCGCAGGAGATCGCCATGTCTGAGCCTCAAGGCTTCACCATCAAGGTTCCCGATCCGACCCGCACAGCCCGGCTAATGGGGGAGATTACCGCCAAAAGCCAGCGGTTAGTGAGCGATTTCATGAAACGGCAGGCCACTGACGGTACGCTGGATTTGGAAATCAGCGCCAACATCAGCAAAGCCTTCATGGACGCTACCCAGAAGATGATGGCCGATCCGATGAGATTGGCGCAGGCGCAATACGCCTTATGGCAGGATTACTTGGCTCTTTGGCAACGCAGCACGCTAGCTTTCTGGGGTCAGGAGAGTGATCCTGTTATCACTCCCGCCGCCGATGATCGCCGATTTAAGCACGACGATTGGCAGGATTATTTTTGGTTCGATTTCATTAAGCAGACTTACTTGGTAACCGCCCGCTGGCTGCAGAATCTGATCGCCAATGTACAAGGATTGGATGAACACACCCGCAAAAAAGTGGACTTTTACACCCGGCAATTTGTCGATGCACTAGCCCCGACCAACTTCGCCACAACCAATCCAGAAGTGCTGCGGGTCACAGTTGAATCAGGCGGGGAAAACCTGTTACGCGGGCTAAATCATCTGCTAGACGACTTAGAACGGGGCAAAGGCAAACTCAAGATCCGGATGACCGATCTCAACGCCTTTGAACTGGGTGTGAATATCGCGACCACGCCAGGCAAGGTCATTTATCAAAACGAAATGATGCAACTGATTCAGTACGAACCCAGCACCGAGCAGGTTTTTCAAAAACCGGTGCTGATCGTGCCGCCGTGGATCAATAAATTCTATGTTATGGATTTACGGCCTAAAAATTCGCTCATCAAATGGTGTGTCGAGCAGGGATTGACGGTGTTCGTGATCTCCTGGATCAATCCTGACCGGGAATTGGCTGACAAGAATTTCGAAGATTATTTGCTAAACGGTCCATTGGCAGCCTTGGATGCTATAGAACAAGCGACCGGCGAGCGGGAAGTCAACGGTATCGGCTATTGCTTGGGCGGTACGTTATTAGCCATCACCACAGCCTATCTCGCTGATCAAGGCGTGCGGCGCATTAACGCCTGCACCTTTCTGACCACCTTGCTGAATTTTTCCAAGCCCGGCGAATTGGAGGTGTTTCTCGACGAAGAACAATTGAGCGCGCTGGAAAAGCGCATGGAACGGCGAGGTTATCTGGAAGGCAGCGAAATGGCGATGACCTTTAGTATGATGCGCGCCAATGATTTGATTTGGGCGTTTTATATCAATAATTACCTACTGGGCAAGGAGCCGTTTCCGTTCGACCTGCTGTACTGGAATTCGGATTCCACCCGGATGCCGGCACGGATGCACAGCTTTTATCTACGCAATATGTATCAGAAAAACGCCTTGATCAAACCCGGCGGTATCACTCTGGCTGGTCGCCCGATTGATCTAGGTAAATTCGATGTGCCGGCCTATTTTCTAGCTGCTTTCGAAGATCATATCGCGCCGTGGACTGCGGTTTATCAAGGCTCCCGTTCATTGCAGACCTCCCGCCGCTTCGTGCTGAGCAGTTCCGGACATATTGCCGGGGTGATTAATCCACCAGCCACCAGCAAATATTGTTATTGGGTCAATACTGAGGACGCGCCTACCCATGAACGCTGGTTTGCGGATGCGCAGCGTTATGAGGGATCTTGGTGGTTAGACTGGATCGATTGGTTGAGCCAGTGGGCCGGAGATAAGGTGCCCGCGAGGATTCCCGGTGCCGGTCGTCTACCGGTTATTGAAAACGCGCCGGGATCTTATGTGCGGATACGAATGAAATAACCGGTCGCCTTGCCCTGATCAATCGACTTACAGAAAACGATATGCAATACACCTAGGGTCATGAGATTTTTAGTGTGCTCTGCTTGAACAGGCAATGCGGGATTTGGATAATACCGAG
>JAZBPA010000299.1:0-2510 GCA_036351435.1 Candidatus Competibacteraceae bacterium | reverse complement strand
GGAATACGGAGGCATGAAGGTCTCCCATGCCAAGCGGCTCAAGGATCTCGAAAAAGAAAACAGCAGGCTGAAAAAGCTGCTGGCCGAAGCTGAGCTGGATAAAGCGATCTTGAAGGAAGCCGCCTCGGGAAACTTCTGACGCCTGCCAAACGCCGGCGGGCGATTATTCATATACGGCAGTTCCTGGGCATGGAACGAGTCTCCGAACGCCGGGCTTGCAAGGTGCTCGGACAGCCCCGGAGCACCCAGCGCAGAATACCAAAGCTCAAGACAGATGATCATGAGCAATCCTACCGCCGATTCATGAACGAAAACCTGTTTGATCATATTAACATCAAGATGGAAAATACCCATGTGCCGGATGGCGGGAGCGAAGATGTTCCGGCCTTTTGCGAGGAATATGAACGAAGGATTGTCGCAGTTGGCGGCATCGATATTCAGATTCTCGGCATTGGTTCCGACGGTCACGTCGGCTTCAACGAACCGACCTCTTCGTTTGGATCACGAACCCGCATTAAGACGCTGACGCAGCAGACCGTGGCCGACAATGCCCGTTTTTTCGAGGGCGATGAAAGCCGTGTGCCGAAGCACTGCATCACGATGGGCATCGGTACCATTATGGAGGCGCGGATGAACCTGCTGTTGGCCTTCGGGGAAAACAAAGCCGAGGCGGTGGCCGCTTCGGTCGAGGGGCCGGTGGCCGCGATCATGCCTGCCTCGATCCTTCAGCATCATCCGCGCGCCAAGGTGTTCATCGATGAAGCGGCTACTTCGAAGCTGCGGTTGGCCGACTACTATCGTTGGGTGTATGACGGTAAGCCGGAGTGGCAACAGGACGCCTGAGGATAGGGCTGGTGAATTCGAATATTCAAGACAGTGAGGTCGTGGCTGGGCGTTGCATTGTATGTCATCAAGTGTTTTTATTCGGTGAAGGACGTTATAACCATTTCGATGGTCAAATATGCACTGTTTGCTATTCAAACCCTCATTTGAGACAGTTACCGTGTGAGGTTTCTGGAGCGGAAATATGGAGTGAATGTGAAATGTGATGCCGAGGGCAAGAGAGGGAAATGACACTGGCTTATTCCGAAAATCGCGACCGTCTGGTGGCTTTAACTTTGGGGCATTGGTGCGCCTACGATTTTGGCCACACGGCCGGAAAATATGCCAAGTTTGCTTATTCCGTCCGATTCGTTTGAAGGGGCTCAAAAATAACGAGACGCGTGCCTGGATGGTTGGCAACGGCGCATATGTCAACTGGCGCGAGGATGGATCGCTGGTTCACCCGGGTATCCGGTATTTACGATTCCCGAGGAAGCTCTGGATCAGGATGCGACCGTTCTTGCCTTGCTGTTGGACGGGAAAATTGAGTTGCAGGAATTGTCGCACTAAATGTGGAATCTGCAGGTAAGGAAGGAGCGGATATGAAGCTACATAAATGGTTGTTGTTTATACTTGTGGGGGCAATGGGCATGGCCCATGCCGATGAGTTGGCGGGATATAAGGTGGCCGAGGATCCGCGGAACTTCATCGAGGATCCGCTGGTGCTCGATAATCTTGAGGAATGGCAGGATCTGAAGTTTGGTTTTTTTGTGCACTGGGGTGCTTATTCTGTCTGGGGATCGCGCGAATCCTGGCCGCTGATCGCCACTCCTGGAAATAAGTTTCCTGATTGGGATCGGCACGAGGTGCCTGCATGGCATGAGTGCGGCAAGGACATCGAGGCGTTCCGTAAGATGTATTGGGATTTGAATAAGCAGTTTAATCCAACTCAATTCAATCCGGAGGCGTGGGCCGAATTGGCGAAGGAGGAGGGGATGAAATATTTTGTTTTCACGACCAAGCACCACGATGGCTTTACGATGTATGATACGCAGTTTTCGGACTACAAAATTACTGCGCCCGATTGCCCTTACAGCGAAAATCCGAAGGCGGATGTAACCAAGGAATTGTTCAATGCATTCCGGGCGCAAGGCTTCAAGATCGGGGCCTATTATTCCAAGCCGGATTGGCACCACGATGATTTCTGGTGGAAGGAGCGCAAGGCGTTGGGCCGCGATGCCAACTACAGTGTTGTAGAACATCCGGTTCGGTGGGAACGTTTTCTGCAATTCACCCACAATCAGATTGATGAGCTGATGACGAATTATGGCAGGATCGATATCTTGTGGCTGGAAGGCCTGTGGGTGGATAAGAATTTCAAATGGCAGGATCTTCGGATGAAGCATGTTGCACGGGATTCGCGCAAAAAACAGCCAGGCCTGATTATGGTTGATCGCATGATTCACGGCCGCTATGAAAACTATATGACGCCGGAGCAACAGATTCCGCCGGTAGCACTCGATTACCCTTGGGAGACCTGCATGACGATGGGCCGGCGCTGGGGCTATAAATCGGATGATGCTTTTAAATCCACCACGACCTGCATTCATATGCTGGTTGATGTGGTTTCCAAGGGCGGTAACTTTTTGCTCAATCTGGGCGCTTCCCCGAAGGGCTGGTTCCATCCG
>JAZBPA010000298.1:0-2080 GCA_036351435.1 Candidatus Competibacteraceae bacterium | reverse complement strand
TGATCGAGCCGCTCATTTCGACCGGGGTGCAGCAAACCCCGCCCCCGTTGCGTGCTGTATCGAAGCGATTGCCGAGCATTTGCGAGGCAACGCCGGCGGTACCGGTAACCGTGCCGGAATCGTATTGAATGCTGGTGCCAGGTGCCCGAATCGCTGCGTTGGTTTCCACCGAGCGCGGTGTTTCCAATGGCGTGTAAGCACTACCCCCGCGGCGGGTAACGCTGGGAGCCGCCTGAGCGCGCTCGCGCGCTAGCTTGAAAGCCCGCTGATAGGCGCGCTGTTGTTCCGGGGTGCGGTTGGCCCGCTGCTCCTCCTGATAAGCTCGCCGTTGTTCGGGAGTCATGGTCCGCATCACGGCGATATCGTCTTCCGCCTGCTCCACCAACTGGGGATCAATCTCCTGCTGAGCAGCGACCGTCGTGCACGCCGCCAGCATGCATAGGGCTATGATGAGCCCGAATGTTGTTTGCTTCGTCATCGTGCGCGCTCCCCGAAAAGTTAGTTTGCAAGATGATAGTCGTTATTGCGACGCAACCCATCTTGCGGATCGATCAACAGCGCCTGGAAATGGCGTTGAATATTAATGGCACTCTCGCTCCGCTCTTATAGCATAGGTTTAATGCGGTTGATTACCATACCGGATAAGCCAATACCGGTCCAGTTCATCAGTTTTGGTGATTTGCCGATGCCCATCCGGCCAGCGAATCTCAACCTCTACCGGGCCATGGTAACGCGCCAAGCCGAAGTGTAGTCGCAGATCCGGCTGGGCGAGAAAACTGCCACCGCTCCTGACTTCCCGAACTTGTTTGCGTTGACCCGCTCGCAAGGTGACTTGCGCCCCAATGGCAAAGCGGTTTGCTGCCGGTCCTTGCAAAACGATGCCTAACCAATGATTATCGTCGGAGCGGCGATTTTCCAGCAAATCGATCTTGTCATTGGTATTGGTGATCATCAGGTCCAAGCGACCATCATTGTTCCAATCCGCTACCGCTAAACCCCGACTGACTTTGGCGGTGGCCCAGGTCGCTCCGGCCTGCTCGGTGACTTCCCGGAAGATTTTGTTGGCCTGGTTTTCAAACAATTGATTGCGCTGAGGGTAGCGCAGACGCGGTTCGATTTCGGCAAT
The DNA here is from genome assembly GCA_036351435.1 of Candidatus Competibacteraceae bacterium. Classification (GTDB taxonomy): domain Bacteria; phylum Pseudomonadota; class Gammaproteobacteria; order Competibacterales; family Competibacteraceae; genus JAAUQA01. The sequence goes on along the minus strand of JAZBPA010000298.1, from coordinate 954 downwards.
ATGTTCCTGAACATGCCCGTTGGCTACGGCGATATCCAGATCAGCATCGTTGTCATAATCCAGGAACTGGACCCCCCAACCGACCGTGAGATAGGAGGGTTTGGTCAGCGCGAAGCGGTGAGTCGAATCCTCGAAAAAGGCGCCGCCCAAATTTTTATAGAGCGTATTGGTTTCCATAGCATAGTGGGTCACGATGATATCCATCAGGCCATCACCGTCCACATCACCCAAATCGACCCCCATGCCTGCTTCAGCTTGTCCGGCCATATTCAGCGCTGCGCCGCTGAGCAGGGAGGCATCCTCAAACACACCTGCGCCTTGATTGAGATACAACCGGTTCTCGGTGCCGTCGTTGGCGACATAGATGTCGAGATCGGAGTCATTATCGATATCGCTTAGGATGACACCGAAACCCCGGTCGCCGTTGGTCTGCGCAATGCCCCGCGCTTTGCCCTGTTCGCGAAACCGACCGTCACCCTGATTGATGTAAAGCGCATCCACCTGCCCGGCGAAGGCGAGCGGCTGACAATAGCCTTCAATCTGTTGCAACTGGTCGCCGCAGGCTCGATAGCGATTGAATGAGAAATCGACATAATGGGCAACATAAAGATCTAAGTCGCCATCGCCATCGAGATCGCCGAATGCGCAACCCGTCGACCAGCGAGAGTCGGCTACCCCGGCTGCCTCGGCCCGTTCCTCGAAACGACCTTCGCCGAGATTACGGTAAAGCCGATCCGGGCCGAAATTAGTGACTAAAAAATCGATCCGACCGTCGCTGTCGTAATCGCCCACGCACATTCCCATGCCATAACCGCTGTCGCCCACCCCGGCCTTTTTGGTCACGTCCACAAATCGTCCGGCGCGATTCTCATACAAGGCATTCAGTGGCGTGGTTTGCAAGTTCGAACCGGGGGTCGCGGCCCCGTTGAGCAGATAAAGATCTGGATCGCCGTC
>JAZBPA010000297.1:0-3787 GCA_036351435.1 Candidatus Competibacteraceae bacterium | reverse complement strand
GATTCCCGCCTATGCCAGCACCGTTGGCTTCTCTCTCGACCTTGAAAAGGTTTACGAAAAGGTCAAACAGTTTCGCGCCGATGGATATACCGCCACCAAGTGGTTCGTCAGCGAAGGACCGACAGACGGCCCGGAAGGTGAACGCAAGAACGTCGAGCTGATAAAAACCATTCGCGAGGCCGGTGGCCCCGACATGAGGATCATGCTGGACGCCTGGAGCGGCTGGGATGTTCCTTACACCCTTAAAATGGCCCGACTGATGGAGGAGTATGAACCCCATTGGTTCGAGGAACCCGTGCTGACGGATCTACCCAAAAGCTACGCCCGCCTGCGCCGAGAGTGTCCTGTAAAGATTTCTGGTGGCGAGCACGAATTTACGCGCTGGGGGGCCAAAGCGATGATGGATAATGACTGCTGCGATATCTACCAGATGGATACTGTGTGGGCTGGTGGCATTAGCGAATTGATGAAAATCTACACGCTGGCTTCCACCTACGACGTACCAGTGATTCCGCACGGTTGTTCAAGCCACATCAATGCACATGTGTCTTTCGCCCAGAACGCAACGCTCGCACCCATGATGGAAGACCTGATCGCCTTCAGGCAAATGACGCAGCATTTTCTGGCGAACCCACTTATACCGGTCGACGGCTATTTCACCCCACCAGAAGTACCCGGGATAGGCATCGATGTGGACGAGAGCAAAATAGAATCCGAACGGGCACTCAGCTGGGAATAGGAACACTGTTCATCGGAGAACTGTGCAGCCCCATTAACTCGCAAGACCATTCACTCATAATAATTTATATCAGAGGAAACGTCATGAGCAAGCAAACCAGGAAGATTTATTTGAACGGTGTAAAACCTTTAACCGCCGCCGTCAGCGCGGCGCTCATTGCGGGAACCGCGTTCCCTGCATTGTCTCAGGACGCACCCAGTCGCGCCCGCTCCCTGGTCCTGGAGGAAGTGGTAGTGACGGCCCAGAAGCGGGAGCAAAGCATCAACGATATTCCGATGGCGATAACAGCGTTCTCCGGCGACAGCATGCAGGAAATGGGCATTCAGGATACCGCAGACCTGGCGCTTATTGTTCCTGGTTTTGCTTTTAGTGAATCGCAGGCCGGCGCACCGGTGTATACCTTGCGCGGCATTGGGTTTAATGAGCAAAGCACCCAGGCAACCTCTACCGTCGGTGTATACGTGGATGAAATTGCGATTCCCTTCCCAATAATGACCCGGGGAGCCATGTTGGATGTGGAGCGTGTCGAAGTGCTTAAAGGACCTCAAGGGACCCTGTATGGCCGTAACTCTACTGGCGGGGCGGTTAACTATATCGCCAATAAGCCTACGGAGGAGTTTGAGTCAAGGATTTCAACGACATACGGTCGCTTTGACACGCTCAATGTGGATGGTTTTGTTAGTGGCTCTATAACCGATAATGTACAGGCGCGCTTAGCCGCAAAAGTAGTGAATTCGAGTGAAGGCTGGCAAGAAAGTGTTACGCGTGATGATGACCTGGGTGAGCAGGACAAACTGGCCCTGCGCCTGAGTCTTGCAGCTCAACTGGGTGACAACACGGATGTCGCTTTTAATTTGGGTTATTGGAAAGACGAATCGGACACTATCGCGCCTCAATTCGTTGAGTTTACCAACCCTCAAGATCCTGATAACTCGGATGCTTTGTCTCAAGTGCTGCTAGCTTACCTCCCTGACCAGCCTCTTGATGATGCTCAGGACGCAGACTGGACGCAGAACGGCAACCAACGTTTTGACATGGAAAACACGAGTGTCTCACTGCAAATAGCTCACGCTATAAACGACAGCATTACCTTTAAGTCGCTTACGGGCTATGCGGAGTTCGAGGAAAACGGCTCTACTTACGAGCGCGGTGGCATACAGGGAATCCCAGCATCAGATGTCCCGGATGCCTACAAGAGTGGACGCATTACGGGTCAATCAACAGGATTCTTCTTTAATGATGGCTACGAAGCGTTTAACGATATCGACTCTATTACCCAGGAATTTCGTCTGACGGGCGAATACGACAACGTGACGTGGATTACCGGTGTCTATTACAGCAACAGCACCGTAGACAATCGTAATATTCAAATCCAAGAAGCGGATTCAGCTACGGCTTTCGGTCCTGCTCCCTTTCTTAATTTTACAGGGTCGGAAAATTTTGGGAGCCAGGAAACAACCACATACGCGGTTTTTGCGAGTGCGGACTGGACGCTTACCGACAATCTGGTCGTGACAACCGGCCTACGCTACACCGAAGATGAGGCTGATTTCACTGGATGTTCGGCGGACCCCGGTCCTGGTGATCTTGCGGACTTTCTTAACGTTGTTCTAGCTGCCGTGGATCCTCAAGCTCAAGCAGGAGAATGTGTGACGCTGAATGAGTCGTTTAAAAGCGCAGAGCACAGCGACACGCTGAAAGAAGATTCAATTTCCTGGCGCCTGGCTGCGGATTACTCCTTTACTGATGATACGTCAGCGTACATTTCCTATAGCCGAGGCTTTAAGTCGGGCAGCTTCCCTACGCTGGGTGCGCTAAACGCATCTCAGTTTGCTCCTGCGGTTCAGGAGCAGTTAGATGCTTATGAGCTTGGCTTTAAATCCACGCTGGCTGATGGTGCAGCTCAACTGAATGGCTCAGTCTTTTACTATGATTATACGGACAAGCAACTGCTGACCAAGATACCGGACGTTATTTTTGGTTCCCTATTTGCTGTAAGAAACGCGGATTCCTCCACCGTAGTCGGTGCTGAATTAGACCTGCAGTGGGTTCCCGTGCAAGGGTTAACCATTGCCGGCGGAATCAGCTACCTTGATACGGAAATTTCCAGCTTTGAAGGAACAAGTCAGCGACTCCAATTTACTAACTTTGAAGGCTCTGAGCTGCCCTTCTCGAGTAGAATTCAAGCGAGTGGTACGGCCAAGTATGAGTGGAGCGTTGGCGATAATCTGATGGCGAACATAGCATTGGATGTGTCCTACACGGACGATTCAAATGCAGACTTTGAGAGTTCAGAACCTACTTACAACACCCTTCCTGATGGTAGTGGAGAGGAACTTCCCTACGTGTTTGATGAAAACTTCAGAATCGATGGTTATACTCTGGTCAATGCACGTATCGGTATTTCCGATGCTGGAAGCAAGTGGGCAACTTACCTTTGGGCTCGCAATCTGACGGATGAACTTTACGTAACCAACGTGGTTCAACAGTCAGATTCGGTTGCCCGCTATGTAGGCATGCCACGCACTTATGGAGTGACTCTCGATTACTCTTTCTAGGAGAGAATCCCAGGGGATAATGTTAATGCACTTGGCTCTGGCTCCGACTTTGGCCTTGGCCAAGTGCAGGTAAAGCTGAACAACGAGGATGTTGTTCAACAGGTGGCTTGTGTATTTTCACGCCTGTCACTTTTATACAGGCGTTGGATATGAGAGAACATCGCTGGCTGGTGTTTTCATTTTCTTCACACCTCCTGCACCCCTCCTCTCCGCGTCGCATTTTTTCGTAGAATTTGGGCTTTTTTATCGGTTGTTTTCCGGGCTGCCCTCCGATCGCTGAATCGGCTCGTTCGTTGTTGTAGATTCACGATTATTGAGTAACTAAGTCCCGTGCATGCTTTCCGGATTCAGACATATGCCTGTCCATTCCTTTTGCACCGAGAGATTGAATCGCTCATGAACCCGATAGACCACTCTCGATTGAATTCAATCGGGACTGAAAATGCCTCCGGCTTGTCCCGGTTGATCGATCGAACAATGTTCATTTTTG
>JAZBPA010000296.1:0-22391 GCA_036351435.1 Candidatus Competibacteraceae bacterium | reverse complement strand
TCGGCTTGACGACTACCGAGTTATGCTGCTCAAGAAAAGCCAAATTGCTTTCCTCGGAACCGGCCAATTGAAACGCTGGGGTTTTCAGCCCGGCCTTGCTGAGCCAACGGTTGGTGACGTATTTATCCTGACAGCGACTCATCGCCACCGCGCTGGTCAACTCACTCAGCGATTCACGACAGGTAATCCTTTTGCCGCCACTGCTAAGGCGGAAATAGCCCTCTTCGGCATCCAGCACGTCAACCGAGATACCGCGGGCACGCGCCTCGTCCACAATGATTTTGGCATAGGGATTGAGATTGCCTTCCAAATCGGGACCAACGAATAAAGCTTCGTTAAACGCGTTTTTATTTTTGATGGCAAAGGTTTGAACCTGTTCAAACCCTAGTTTGTTATACAAACTTTTGGCAAATTCGTTGTCATGCATCACCGACAAATCCATATAGGCGCACTGTTGACGTTGAAAATACCCGGCCAGGCTTCTAACCAGCGCCTCGCCGATACCGGGTTGGCGCGCTTGCGGATCTACCGCTAGACACCACAGACTGGAACCGGCGTCAGGGTCATCGAACAGTTTGCAATGATTGATCCCCATGACCGTGCCGACAATTCGCTGGGTTACCGGATCCTCCGCGACCAGGAACACGATGGTGGTAGCGTCACGCATTTGCCAAACGTAGTTTGGATCGGTGGGCATCATGTTTCGTTTCAGATACAGCTCGTTGATGGCATAAGCATCATTTTCGCTGCTAATCGGCCGCACGGTGATCTCGCTCGATTCATCCTCAGTATCTTCAAAATGCTGCATATTCAGGCGCAGGGTATCGGACGGATCCAAAAACAGTTGCTGCGGCGCATAGGACAGCACGACATGAGGTTGATTGACGTAGATTGCAATATCGCGATTGCCACGCCGCTCGTGGCAGAGCTCGGTCGCCAAAGCAGCGGGATCAGCAAACGTGTGCCCCATGATAATTCGGCCCCAGCCACAATAAATCGAAATATTCTTTTTCATCGTCACGTTACTCTCCATTGGACGAAAGGGTGCGAGTAAAAGTGGAACGGTTTGATGAACATGAGATTAAAGGCGTTCTGCGTCGCCAACCGAATCAACAGTTAAAGGTCCTGAGCTTGCAACCAAATCTCCAACAAGCCGAGCTGCCACAGTTTAGAACCACGTAATGGGGTGATGTGGCTTTCCGGGTCATCCAGCAGACCATTCACATAGTCTTGTTGAAACAGTCCGCGCTGTTGCGCCTTGGTGTTGAGTAAGGCGTCGCGCACGTAATCCAGCACGCTGCCCTGCAGATACTTGAGCGCCGGCACGGGAAAATAGCCTTTGGGACGGTCGATGACCGCGCTGGGAATGACTGCGCGGGCGGTCTCTTTGAGGATGTATTTGCCTTCATTAGCGACTTTGAAGCGCGACGGCATACGGGCGGCGAACTCAGCCAGCTCATGATCAAGAAAAGGAACCCGTGCTTCCAAGCCCCAGGCCATCGTCATATTATCCACCCGTTTGACCGGATCGTCGACCAGCATCACCGTGGTATCCAGACGCAATGCCTTGTCCACCGGATCATCAGCACCGGGCTGTGCGAAGTGTTGCCGGACAAATGCCTCGGCATGATCCGTATCGACCAGACGCGCTTGTACAACCCGCTGATATTCAGCGAAGTCGCGGTCGAAGAATGCCTGACGATAGGAATCAAACGGCGTTGTGCTATCGATTAACGGCGGATACCAATGATAGCCACCGAACACCTCATCGGCGCCTTGCCCGCTTTGTACTGCCTTGCAGGTTTTGGCCACCTCCCGCGATAACAAATAAAAGCCAATGCAGTCATGGCTGACCATCGGCTCGGACATTGCGGTGATGGCTAATGGTAATTGCTCCAGCAACTCGCTGGAAGACACGCGAATTTGATGGTGCTTAGTGGCAAAGTGATTGGCAATGATATCCGAGTATTTGAACTCATCGCCAGCCTCGCCGCCCACCGACTCGAAACCGACCGAATAGGTGTTCAAGTTACTGACACCATTCTCCGCCATTAAACCCACTAACAAACTGGAGTCCACCCCACCGGACAACAACACGCCAACATCGACCGCTGCTACCAGGCGACGTTTGACCGCATGTCGCAGTTCTTCCAGCAGCGCCTCGCGCCAGTCTTCGAAAGAACGTTCGGCGTCACCGCTCTGGCGGGTAAAATCCAAGCGCCAATAGCGAACCTGCTCGGTGTGGCCGTTAGCCTCGACACTCATGTAATGCCCCGGCGGCAGCTTTTTGACCCCGGCCAGCATGGTGTGCGGTGCTGGCACTACTGCGTGGAAGTTCAGATAATAATTCAAGGCGACGGGATCAATGCTGGTATCCACATCGCCGGCTGCCAGCAGTGCCGGCAAACTCGACGCGAAGCGCAGCCGCTGATCCTGCCGGGTGTAATACAGGGGTTTGATGCCCAAGCGATCACGCGCCAAAAAGGTGCGACCGCTGTCCCGTTCCCAAATGGCGAAAGCAAACATGCCGTTGAATCGCTGCAGACAGTCCGGCCCCCAGGCATGGTAGGCTTTCAAAATGACTTCGGTATCGCCCGTTGAATAAAAGCGATAACCCATTCCGGTCAAGGTCTCACGGAGTTGGGGGTGATTGTAGATCGCGCCGTTGAACACAATGCCCAAGCCCAGATTGGGATCGAACATCGGCTGTTGCGAGTCCGGCGACAAATCCATGATCATCAGTCGGCGGTGCCCGAAAGCCCGATTAGCCACACAAAACACACCCGCATCATCCGGGCCGCGAGCGCGCATCCGATTGTTCATGGCGTGGATGCCGGCGGGGTCCACCGTTTGCCCATCGAAGCGAATTTCGCCGCTAATTCCACACATATTGATCGCCCCTATTGAAAACTATTGCGGTCATCCGCTTTTGGAGACTATTCAACCATCCCAAACCCGCGAGCACCAAAAAAGAACAAGCTCCGCCCCAGGTTTCCCTGATTCAGTGCATCTATTTGACTGCCTGCAAGAACTGACGCTCACTAGGGACTTGCGTAGCTCGTGAGCAGAGGTGTCGACGGTCTGGATGACCGTCGTCAAGCCTACAGGGAAGTATTCACGGCGTCCTCTGGAACGAGCTGCGTAAGTCCAATTAAGTCCAATTAAGTCCTATCTAAGTAACTTCGCCTAGCATTACCGAATGCCCATCTGATGCAAGCCTCGGACCACAAACTTATATCGCCCGCCCCGAAACGATCAATCTGAACATCTGCATCTCGCAGATAATCCTTTGGAACGGCTGGCTTAACCCCAGTGTCGCCACTACACTGTTAAATAGCCGCACTGTTTAGAGAGGTATTTCGCAAATCTAACCTACTCAGGACTGACTCGATGTAGCTACCCCCGCTCCTGTCTTCCCAAAAACAGCGATTTTATGCCGGTGTCCCTCAAAACTTGAGCGGCAAAGTCCCCAGGTCAGCACGACCCGGACGTTCCTACAACCACCATAAGCAACTTGAGCGCAACACTGGCTCCAAAGAGGGGACAATATATGACTTTTTTGGAAAACATCTTCAACTTCATCGGCGACGCTACCTGGGGTTGGGCTTTGATCCCATTACTAGTCGTCTTTGGCGTGTTTTTTACTTTGACGTCCGGATTCGTCCAGTTCCAGTTCTTCGGGCGCATGTTCAGGGTACTGTTTCCGGGCCAGCAGCCCAAGGGTGAAGGGCATGTCAGCTCACGGGAGGCACTGTTGGTCAGTGTCGGCGGGCGGGTCGGTGGAGGCAATATCGCCGGGGTGGCCGTCGCCATCACCTTAGGAGGACCCGGCGCGGTTTTCTGGATGTGGATGATCGCGCTGATTGGTATGGCCACCAGCCTGTTCGAATGTACTTTAGCTCAGGTCTTCAAACGTTCGGTAGGCGATGGTACTTATCGGGGCGGGCCGGCACGATACATCATTTACGGCTTGGGCCACAGGTATAAATGGCTGGCAGCCGTGTATGCCGTATGTCTGATCGCAGCCTTTGCGTTGGGCTTCAACGCGTTTCAGGGCAACACTGTGGCCAGCGCGATGAAGGACAGCATAGGCGTCGAGCGGCTCTGGACCGGGATAGCGTTTGCGGCATTGTCTGGTTTCGTGATCTACGGTGGTATCAAGCGTATTGCTCATGTTGCGGATGTCGTCGTGCCGATCATGGCCATCGGTTACATCACTATGGCTTTGCTTGTTATTCTAATCAACCTCGGGGATGTTCCCGCTGTGCTGGCGATGATCGTGAAGAATGCCTTCGGTATTGAAGAGGCCGTCGGTGGTGGTATGGGCGCTGCTATCGCTCAGGGCGTGCGCCGAGGGTTGTTTTCCAACGAAGCGGGCCTGGGCAGTGCACCGAACGTGGCTGCGGTGGCCTACGTGCGGCACCCAATTAGCCAGGGTATCGTGCAGTCTCTTTCCGTGTTCATAGACACCATTCTGATTTGTTCCTGCACTGCCTTCGTGATTCTTCTCGGCGAGGTATACGTGCCCGGGGCGGCGGATGTCAACGGGGTGGCCTTGACCCAACAGTCTCTCGTATCGCACTTCGGGGCTTGGAGTCAGTATTTTCTGTCAATCGCTATATTACTGTTCGCCTTCAGCTCCATTATCTACAACTACTACCTGGGCGAGAACGCGCTGTCGGTTTTCACCGATACTGATCTGTCACGTCATGTTCTACGTATCCTGGTGATCGGATTGATCTTCCTTGGCTGCACGGCACCTGGCGCCACGTCGGTATTCTTTTTCTCCGACCCTATGATGGGCATTCTGGCCATTGTCAACTTGCTGGCCGTTATCATGCTGTTTCCAGTCGGTATGCGGGTGTTGAATGACTTTAGGGATCAGTTGAAACACGGAATCGAACACCCGGTGTTTGATCCGGCGAAGTTTTCGGATCTAGATATTGATGTGAGTGCCTGGAAGCTTGAGGAAGCAGAGTCAACGCCGAAGAGTTGATCAAGACTTATCTGCTCGCAAGAAACGACTGCCGTATCTCGGCTCCGCTGTGGAGCCGAGATACAGGAAAATCGTCAAGATCAATTAGCTTTGCTGACCATAGCCCGCCCTACCTTAGAACCGGAGGGTCTACCCAGAAAATCCGCAATGAAATGACCGACAGCGACAAGTCGGTCCAGATCTACTCCGGTCTCAATACCCAGGCCGTTCAGCATGTACAACACGTCTTCACTGGCCACGTTGCCGGAAGCGCCTTTGGCATACGGGCAACCGCCAAGCCCTGCTACAGAGCTGTCAATCACTGCCACGCCCAGGGACAATACGGCGAACAAATTGGCTAGCGCCTGACCGTAAGTATCGTGAAAGTGCGCCGCCAATTTCTCAATCGACACTCGTTCCGCTACCGTTTCAATCATCGCACGCGCCTGACTGGGTGTGCCAACGCCGATGGTGTCGCCCAAGGAAATTTCGTAACACCCCATGTCGTAAAGTCGTTCAGCGACTTCAGCAACTGCTGCCGGTGCTACCGCGCCTTCATAGGGGCAACCCAACACACAAGAGACATAGCCACGCACGCGAATTGAGTGATTCCGGGCAGCTTCCATAACCGGAGCAAAGCGTTCCAGACTCTCGTCAATCGAGCAGTTAATATTGCGCTGAGAAAAGCTTTCCGACGCAGCACCGAACACCGCTACTTCTTCGACACCGGCCGCCAAGGCGGCCTCAAACCCTGTTAAATTGGGCGTCAGTACCGGATAAGCAACCCCTGGTCGGCGTTGGATGCCAGCCATCACTGCGCTGTTATCGCCCATCTGCGGCACCCACCGGGGAGAGACGAAACTGGTGGCCTCCACCACCGGTAATCCGGCATCCGTCAACCGATTAATCAATTCGATTTTGATCTCGGTGGGCACTGGCGTGGGTTCGTTTTGCAGCCCATCGCGCGGTCCGACTTCGACCATTTTTACAGTCTGAGGTAAAGTCATGACTTCTCCATAACAGCATCAAGAGTAGGGGCTTCACTCCACAGTGGTTTGCAGGGTGAACACACCACCCAATGCCTCGCGAATTTGATTAATGCTCAGATGTCGGGCTTCAAGGCCAGGATCTTGCAGATGACCACAACTCAATTTGTACACTTGGGGTTGGCGCGGTGAATTCAAAAATAGCTGAGTCGCGTACACAATGGGACTGGGTTTTCCATCATTCGAATCAAATGAGATACCGGCAATCAGCGCGTGCCGATTTAGGCCGGCCATCAAACCACTCGCCTGACGGACTTTAGTTATTTCGAATTCGTCGGGTTCGACAATTTGGGATGTTTCTTTGACCACGCGCACTTCGAATTTGCAAAATGGATAATATTGATTAGGGCCATAGCTAATCTGACCGTTTTGCACATAGGCTTTTAAGCCGTAAGGCGCGATGGTTAAAGCCTGATTCAAGATCAAACGCGAATTATCCGGCACCTGGCTAAAGGGCGAATTTTCGTCGTATTTTTGTGGGACGACCTGACAAGCGGCTAACAGAAATGTAACGGTAACTGCAGCTATCCTGATCATAGCTCCTCCAAACAATCATGATTCCGAACGATCATAAAGGTAATCTTTGACACATGGAACTCGTTGATATTGGTGTTAACTTAATCCATAACAGCTTTCAACACGATTTACAGAACGTCATTCAGCAGGCCAAGGAGGCGGGCGTCACGCAACTGGTGATCACCGGCACCAGCGAATCCGTCAGCCAAGCGGCACTGGCTCTAGCGCAGAATCATCCGGGAACGTTGTATTCCACAGCGGGTGTTCATCCCCATGAGGCCCGTCATTGGCAGACCCATTCCGCCACTGCGTTGCAGACATTAGCCGCCGCGCCTGAGGTGGTGGCGTTGGGTGAAATGGGGTTGGATTTCAACCGCGATTTCTCGCCACGTTCTGACCAGGAGCGAGCGTATGAAGTGCAACTGGAATTAGCCGCTGAAATGCACATGCCGGTATTTCTGCACGAACGGGAAGCACGCCAATCCCTCGTGAGGATTTTGTCTCGTTACCGGGATCAACTCCCGGCGGCCGTGGTGCATTGCTTTACCGGTAATGTAGATGATTTGGCAGCTTACCGGGAAATGGATCTGCATATCGGTATCACCGGCTGGATTTGCGACGAGCGCCGTGGCTTACATTTACAACAGCTGGTCCGGCAGATTCCGCTAAACCGGTTGATGTTGGAAACCGATGCGCCGTATCTGCTACCGCGCGACTTGCGACCTGCGCCCAAAGGACGGCGCAACGAACCTGCTTTTTTACCTCATGTGCTCACTAAGGTTGCTCATTGTCTTGGACTTTCAGCAGAAGAATTAGCTGCAACAACGACTGAAACGGCGCGGACTTTTTTCAATATTACCCAGCCTCCTGACGCTGAAACCGCCCGTTAGCCAGAAAGTAGCTCACTTGCTCAGCGACTTTGGCGGAAAGCAACATGGAGCTATGGCTAACCGGCAAACAGATATGATCGGTCATCTCAGGCAACTGGGTTTCCGCAACAGTCACCGTACCATCGGCCGGTTCGGCTATGGGGGTAATCAATTTGCCCAATCCGGCATTCAGGGTGCCGGCTATCGAACCCAATGCCCATTCTGTTGGCCAGGGGGGTAACTCACCTAACAAACCTGGTTCACTGCGACCTAAAACGCGCCTTAATTTGCCGTTACTCAGAACGCGGGCGACTTGACTGCCTTGGTGCGGAGTGCCCAAGGTAACCACCCGTCCGGGCTTCAAGGTCGGGGTGGTAGCGACTAAGCATCGCACCACCAATCCTCCCAAGCTATGAGCGACGAAATGCACCGCAGGTAACTCCAAACTCATCAATCGCTGCGCCAGTAAATCGGCGCTTTCGGTTACCGTCTTACCGAGACTGGGATAGGAAAACGACAGGGTACGGTATCCCGCTCGCCGCAGTCGGCGGGCCAACAACTCCATGCAAAAGCCATGTAGATATAGACCGTGGATCAACACCACAGTCTCTGCTTGAGTGCTCATTAATTTAATAATGCATGGCTAGTTTGCTGGATCGGACTGAGCTTGGGTAGCTCATAAAGGCAGTGCTAAACTGTGATGTTGGATCGTTTCAGATTTGTGTTGCTGGCTTATGCAGCCTTCGCAAGTCTTCAATCATCATAAACTTTTGTGAGCGGAGATTAAATGGCCGGACATAGTAAATGGGCGAATATTCAGCACCGTAAAAATGCACAAGACGCTAAGCGCGGCAAACTATTCACACGGTTAATTCGGGAAATCACTATCGCTGCCCGGATGGGAGGCTCTGATATCAGCAGCAATCCCCGACTACGATTGGCAGTAGACAAGGCGCTAGCCGCCAATATGACCAAAGATACGGTTGAACGGGCGACTAAACGCGGTGCCGGCGAGTTGGATAGCGTGCAGTACGAAGAGATTCGCTATGAGGGCTACGGACCAGGGGGAGTAGCGGTGATGGTGGATACCATGACCGATAACCGCAATCGCACCGTGGCCGAGGTTCGTCATGCCTTCAGTAAATGCGGCGGTAGCATGGGCACGACCGGTTCGGTCGCCTTCCAGTTCGATGAACATGGGGTATTGAGTTATCCGGTGGGTTGCGACGAGGAAAAAATCATGGAAGTTGCCTTAGAGGCAGGGGCCGAAGACGTGATCACCAATGACGATAGCTCCGTCGATGTGTTGACCACCCCGGCGGAATTTCAGGCAGTTAAACAACAGATGTTGGATGAAGGGTTGGAGCCGGAGATGGCAGAAGTCACCATGCGGTCACAAACCAACGTATCTCTTGATTTGGAAAACGCACAGAAAATGGTCAAGATGTTGGAGATGTTGGAAGATTTAGACGACACTCAAAATGTCTATTCCAACGCTGATATTAGCGATGACATCATGGCCCAATTGTGACGCTGGCCGCAGGTCGACTGCTTAGAATTGACCCCGGCTGCTGACCATGGCGCGCATTCTTGGTATCGACCCTGGTTCACAAAACACCGGCTATGGGATTATCGAAATGAGCGGTGGACGGAGTCGGTATCAAGCAAGCGGGCATATTCGCACCCCCAGCGGACAACCGCTGGCGCAGCGCTTGAAAATTATCTTCGAGGCGGTAACGCAGCTCATCAGCGAGTATCGGCCGGATGAAATGGCTATAGAACAAGTCTTCATGCATCGTAACGCCGACTCTGCGCTAAAACTGGGCCATGCGCGCGGAGTGGCCCTGTGCGCTGGGGCATTGGCGCAGCTACCGATTCATGAGTACACTCCGCGCGCCATCAAACAAGCCGTTGTTGGTAAAGGCGGTGCAGCCAAAGAACAGGTGCAACACATGGTCTGCGTGTTACTGAATTTAACAGAATCGCCGCAGGCCGATGCCGCCGATGCGTTAGCCGTGGCCTTATGCCATGGGCATACAGTACAAACTTTAACCCGTTTACAGCAAGCGGGATTTCGGTCGGGAGAGCGGCGATGATTGGTCGGCTGCGTGGTGTGCTGGCAGTCAAGCAACCGCCTTACTTGATGATTGAGGTGCAAGGAGTAGGCTATGACCTGGAAGCTTCCCTGACCACTTTTCAAAATCTGCCCGGGGTGGGCGAAGAAATCACTCTGTATACTCATTTTGCGGTACGTGATGACGCCCATGCGCTGTACGGCTTTGCTAGCCTCACGGAGCGGGTCATGTTCCGTAACCTGATCAAAGTCAGTGGCATCGGCGCTAAACTGGCGCTGCTGATCCTATCCGGGATGACCGTGGACGCATTTGCAAGCTGCGTGCAGGAGGGAAACGCGGTGGCACTGACCCGCTTGCCGGGAGTGGGAAAAAAAACCGCCGAACGACTGATTGTGGAGATGCGCGACCGCATTGCGAACATGGATTTGACGGATTCTAACCGTAGCGCGCAACGATCCGACGGCATAGCCACGCCGGTAACGAGCAACCCCCTGGAAGATGCCGTCAGCGCGCTAACCGCGCTGGGTTATAAGCCGGTTGACGCGGTCAGAATGGTCAATGCGCTGAACACCGAGGAGTTATCTAGCGAACAGATCATTCGGCTTGCGTTACAAGCAGCCGTGCGTAAGTAGCTTAAGTTTCCTGTATACTGGATCACCTTGCAATTTACTCCTCCCCCATGATTGAAACCGACCGCCTGATTTCCTCCCAAGCCGATGGCGAAGACGTGCTGCTGGAACGCGCGATCCGGCCCCGCACGCTTGTCGATTACGTCGGCCAAGCGGCGATGCGGGAACAACTGGAAATCTTCATCAGCGCCGCCCGCGCCCGTAGCGAAGCACTGGATCATGTGCTGTTGTTTGGTCCACCGGGGCTGGGCAAAACCACCCTGGCGCACGTGATCGCTAATGAACTGGGTGTCAACTTGCGCCAAACCTCGGGACCGGTTGTGGAACGCCCCGGCGATTTGGCCGCATTGCTGACCAATCTTGAATCGCGTGATGTGCTGTTTATCGATGAAATCCATCGCTTGAGTCCGGTCATTGAGGAAATCTTGTATCCGGCGATGGAAGATTATCAAATCGATATCGTCATCGGCGAAGGTCCGGCAGCCCGTTCGATCAAATTGGACTTAGCACCGTTTACCCTGGTAGGTGCAACGACCCGTGCCGGTTTGCTGACTTCACCACTGCGTGACCGTTTCGGCATCGTGCAGCGGCTGGAGTTTTATAATACCGAGGAACTGACTCAAATCGTGCGTCGGTCGGCCCAAATTTTGGGAGTCGATACTGATGAGCAGGGCGCTGCTGAAATCGGCAGCCGTTCCAGGGGAACCCCACGCATCGCCAATCGTCTGCTACGACGGGTTAGGGATTATGCTCAGGTGAAAGCCGACGGGCGAATTGATACCGAAGTAGCGCAACAAGCCCTGGCCCTGCTTAAGGTCGACGAACAAGGTTTCGACGACATGGACCGACGGCTGCTGTTGTTGATGATTGAAAAATTCCGTGGCGGTCCGGTGGGACTCGATACCCTAGCCGCTGCGTTGGGCGAAGAACGGGGCACCATCGAAGATGTGTTGGAACCCTTTTTGATTCAACAAGGCTTTATTATGCGTACCCCACGCGGTCGAGTAGCCACGCAGCACGCTTATCAGCATTTCGGCTTGCGCGGCGAAGCAACCCACGCCACGTCTGATTTGTTCGGCAACAGCACGCATTAACCTGCTATCTTCATTAGTGCGCCCGCATTCTAATTCCATCACCGCTCTACTGCTGACAGGATTTATCATCGCGTCGCTACCATTGGCGCTGGCTCTAGCATTGGCGGTTTTCTATGTGGACCGGTTAGCCCGACAAAGCCAAGTCACTGTTGTTCAGGCTGTCGAAGGCACTCAAGGGGGACGCCGCCTGCTCAACCAAATCACGGCTATGGAACGTAATGTCCGGCAATATATGGTCGTGCAGGACCCGCAATTGCTAACGGTCTATCGAGATACTCGTGTTGCTTGGCAAGAAACATTACTGCGGTTGGAAGATTTATCACTGAGCGTCGAACAACAAGCGCGCTTGCAATATCTGAATCAGCATGAAGCAGAGCTGTATAGTTTGTTTCGTTTCGGCACGGTGAATACGCTCCGACATGCCGAAGCTGTCGCTGGCTTCACCGAGGTACGTGATGTGGCCCGTGAATTTCTGGCGCAGAGTTTCGGCGATGTAGATAAGGCCGTAGAGCAACTGCAAAATCTGGCGATTGATGCCGCCACTAAACTCACCTGGATTGTCGTAGCGACTATTCCCACGGTGGCAGCGTTGGCCGGTTTGTTCGCCATGCTGATCGTTCGCCCGTTACGCCGTATGACAGTGGCCATTCAACGGTTGGGTAACGAGGATTTCACGACTACAGTGCGGGTGGGGGGGCCACGTGATTTGCAGGAATTAGGCAATCGTCTGGATTGGTTAAGACATCGTTTAGCCGAGCTGGAGAATCAAAAAGCACGTTTTTTACGTCATATTTCTCATGAGCTTAAAACGCCGTTAGCCAATTTACGCGAAGGCGCCGAGTTGCTCGGCGAACAAGTCATTGGCCCACTCAATTCGGAACAACGTGAAGTGGCCTTGATCTTAACAGCGAACAGCCGACGGTTGCAGCGTTTAATTGAAGATTTACTGGATTTCAATCAAATTCTCTCGCGGACCTTCAGATTGAACCCGCAACCGGTTGATCTGGCCCATCTGATCGCTCAAGTCATCGAATCCCAACAGCTGGCCTGGCAAGCGCGATCTTTGCACTTGAAAGTCGAATTAGTCCCTGTCACATTGACAGCTGACCGGGAAAAATTGGCTACGGTGGTGGATAATCTATTGTCCAATGCGATCAAATTTTCTCCATCAGACTGCTCGATCAGCATCTGTCTAACTGTGACACAAGCAACGGCACATCTGACGGTAACAGACAGCGGACCCGGTTTCGATGCGGCAGCTGGAGATCAGGTCTTCCAACCCTTTTATCAAGGACGGACTATTGCGGGTGGACACGTCAAGGGTTCGGGGCTGGGACTAGCAATCGCTCGGGAATATGTCCTGGCTCACGGCGGATGCTTAGATATCATTGACCCCGGAACACCCGGCGGTTGTATTCGACTCAGTTTACCGCTGGGGACTACTGAGTAATGCACAAAGTGCTATTCGTTTGTCTGAGTACGTCTTTGGTCGGCTGTGCTCTGAACGTTGCGCAACCGACGCAAAACTCTACCGAGCGGGCCACAGACTGGGTCCTGGAGCTTTATGCTTATGCTGAGAGTTTAAGACGGTCCGATAACGACGGCGGCGCTTGGCGGTATCCCGGCGATATCAATGAATTGTTGGATTGCCGCGCACCTCGTCAAGCTCTTCGGGTCGCAGTACAACTAGGCGCAGCGAAGGCCGAACCCAGCAGCCGTGGACAAGCCCGGCAGTTATACGAAGCTTGCCTGACCCGAATACAGGAACCGTTACTCAGGGGCTATATCCAACAGCAATTAAGCGCTCTACAAGAAATCGAGCAGCTACAAACTGAATTGCGCAGTTTACGGCAATCGTTGTCAAAGAAAAAAAAGCAGGGCGTAACCTTACAGAAAAAATTCTCAGCCCTGGAAGCTGAGTCCAAACAGCAGGAAGATTCTCAGTCTCAAATTCGGGATTTACAGGAACAAGTACGTACTCTTGAAGCCCAACTACAAAGTTTAACCTCCATCGAACAGAAGCTAAACCAGGAGGAGCAACAGGCAACTCCATGAAACTTGTTACATGCGATATTTTGCTGGTCGATGACGATCCCGATCTGTTGCGGTTGTTATCTTTGCGCTTGCGCGCCAGCTACCAGGTGGAAACCGCTGGCAGTGGAGAAGCGGCACTGGCGTTTCTGGCTACCTTACAACCCCGTCTGATCATTACCGACTTGCGGATGGCCGGTTTGGATGGTCTGGCGTTGTTTCAAGCACTGCAACAGCAACATTCACACATTCCCGTCATAATTCTGACTGCGCATGGCACCATTCCAGAAGCTGTTAAAGCTACCCAGGCTGGGGTGTTTGGTTTTTTGAGCAAACCGTTTGATAGCGGCGAGTTACTGGAGCAAGTGCAGCAAGCACTGACTCTGAACGGACCGCCGAGTGAGCAAATCCAGGAACAATGGCGTGATGAGATCATCACCCGTAGTCCACGCATAGAAGCATTGCTGATTGAAGCTTGGCGGGTTGCGCAAAGTGGTGCGAATGTGTTGATTGTTGGAGAGAGCGGCACCGGTAAGGAGCTGTTCGCAAAGGCTGTCCATCGCGCCAGTACCCGTCGTGAGCGACCGTTTATGGCGCTCAACTGCAGCGCCATACCGGGCGAATTGTTGGAATCTGAATTGTTCGGTTACCACAAAGGCGCTTTTACCGGGGCAATAAACGCGCATCCCGGTTTATTCCAGGCGGCGACAGACGGTACGCTGTTTCTGGATGAAATTGGCGATATGCCGCTAACCTTGCAAGCCAAGCTGCTACGTGCCGTGCAGGAACGCCAAATCCGGCCGCTGGGTTCGACGCAAACGATTGATGTCGATGTGCGCATCATTGCCGCTACCCATCGTGATCTGGAAGCGATGATGGAACAAGGTGAATTTCGCGAGGATTTGTTTTATCGATTGAGCGTAGTCGTCCTGCACTTGCCACCGTTACGGGATCGGCGCGAGGACATTCCGGTTTTGGCCAATCACTTCTTAACGCAGCTGAGTAGCCGCGATCAGCGCAAGCTGACGGGGTTTTCTCCAGAAGCTATGGAATGTCTAATTAGCGCGCCCTGGCCAGGGAATGTGCGACAGCTGAGTAATGTAGTGGAGAACTGCGTGGCGTTATCGTCCACTGCATTGATTCCGCTTGCACTAGTCAAGAAAGCCCTACGGGATAAAACTGGGGAACTCACTCCGTTAGCGGAAGCGCGGCAACATTTTGAACGGGATTATCTGGTCCGATTGCTAAATATGACCAGTGGTAATGTGGCTAAAGCTGCGCGTTTGGCGCAACGCAATCGTACTGAATTCTACAAACTATTGAACCGGCACCAGCTTGATCCCCGCCTGTTTAAGGGCCTGGATTAAACCGGTGCCGGCCGTTATCGTCATGGTTGTCGACGAGACTTAACGCCCGTTATTCGGCAACAACAGCCTGATACTCTTGAACGCTGATGGCACCATCGCCATTAGCGTCAGCGGCGGCAAAATCCAGACCTTCAACTATAGCCGCTTCCTCAGTGCTCACAACTCCGTCCTTATTGATATCCACTTCTTCGAAAGTCATGGCCGCAAAGGCTGTACCAGAAGCAAGCGTCAACGCAGCGAAAACAGGTAACAATTTATTCATGGGTTACTCCTAATCAGTTGAGGTAGTAAGTCAAGTTAAGCACTAGGCTTGATGTGGTCTTTAACAAATCCCATGCCTGTTTTGCTATTCATTTTTATTAACAACAGGTTACGAAGTCTTTCCCAAGGTCCGCCTGGCCATAGTCAGTGATGGGAAGAAAAAAATGGATAAACCCGTCGCCGAGTGGCAACAGTTTTCAATCGTGGTATTCAGGTTGCTGATTGTAATAAATATTTTTGTCGCCAATAGGGAGAAGCAGCGCAACTGGCGGGCCTAGCTTTAGCATCATGTTTGCTTAGAATTGCCAACCAAGCGCTGTTACAATGCCGCGCGTAGTTTTAACCACACAGCGCCGGGTTTTCGAAGTGAATCTATTTATCTGGCCCGTCAGGGTATATTACGAGGACACCGACAGTGGTGGGGTAGTCTACTACGCCAATTATCTTAAGTTTATGGAACGGGCGCGTACCGAGTGGTTACGCAGTTTTGGCATTGAATTAGACGCACTGGGCCGCGAGGCAGGCATTATGTTTGTCGTGCGCAGGGTAAATATTGATTACCATCGACCGGCGCGTTTCAACGATTTATTGCAGGTCCGCACGCGGCTTGCTCAGACAGGACGGGCCAGTATGGTGTTTGAACAAAAAATAAGGCGCGAGCAGGACTCGGAGCAGGATTTGCTCTGTGCCGGACACATCAAAGTTGCTTGTGTCGCCATTGACTCTCTTAAACCGAGGCCAGTTCCTCGCAGCATCTTAACGGAGATTTTCGATGACAGCTGAGTCGTCGTCTTTCTGGGGTCTGATCGCCGAAGCCAGTATTATTGTGCAGTTCGTTATGCTGCTTTTGGTGTTTATGTCCGTCACTTCTTGGTGGGTAATATTCAAAAAATTTTTGGTCTTATCCCGCGCCCG
The DNA here is from genome assembly GCA_036351435.1 of Candidatus Competibacteraceae bacterium. GTDB lineage: Bacteria > Pseudomonadota > Gammaproteobacteria > Competibacterales > Competibacteraceae > JAAUQA01. The sequence goes on along the minus strand of JAZBPA010000296.1, from coordinate 6,613 downwards.
GACAGCCGCCGACGAATTCGAGGACACCTTTTGGTCCGGGATTGATCTCACCTCTCTGTACAACCGAATAGAACGGCGCAAAGAAGATGTTTATGGCATGGAAGCAGTGTTTATAGGTGGGTTCCGTGAATTTCTGCGGCTGCGTTCGCAACCCAACGCCGATCCGGAATCGCTGGTCAGCGGCACTCAACGGGCAATGCGTGCTGCCCTCTCGCGAGAAATCGATGAACTGGAAACACATTTGCCAATTTTGGCCACGACCGGCTCGGTCAGTCCCTATATCGGTTTGTTCGGCACGGTATGGGGCATCATGAATGCGCTTTCAGCTTTGGGCAATGCCCAGCAAGCCACGATTAACTTAGTTGCGCCCGGTATAGCTGAAGCAATGATTACCACCGCCATGGGCCTATTCGCCGCAATCCCTGCGGTCATGACGTACAATCGCTATGCCTATCATGTGGACCGGTTGGAAAATCGCTACGATACATTTACCGAAGAGTTTGCCAATATTCTCCAGCGGCAGTCACTCAGCCAACGCAAAGCCTGAAACCAAACCAGCTAACAGCGTTCATCTACTGTTAAGCACAGCCATGCTGTCATTGTTAGAGTCGCCATAATGGCCAAACGTAGACCCCACAAACGCTTTATTTCCGAGATGAATATGGTGCCTTACATTGATGTAATGTTGGGCTTGTTGGTTATCTTCATGATTACGGTTCCGCTGTTACAACAAGGCGTTGAAGTCGATCTCCCACAGGCGGCATCCGAAATGATGCCCACCGAGGAACGGCAGCCGTTGATTCTGACAATCAATAGTGAAGGGGCATACTTTTTGAACCTATCCGCCGATCCCCGCCAAGCTTTGGAGTCTGAAGAGATCATGGTTGAGGCGCAGGTCGCTTTGCAGAATGATCCGCAACTACCGGTATTGGTCAGAGCCGACAAAAGCGTCGATTATGGCGCGGTTATCGGTGCCATGGTGCTCCTGCAGCGTGCCGGGGCAGCAAAAGTGGGTTTATTGACAGAATCACCCGAGACGCAATGAAAAAAAGCGACCCTGCATGGCAAAGTGCTGTGCAGAATTCCACGGCTACCATTTTGGCAGTTTTGCTGCATTTAGGCTTGGCGGTAGCGTTGGTTTATGCTTACAACAAAAGTCCGGCAGAGTTACAACTACCTGGACCTACCACAGAAATTACCGCCATACCTGCAATCGCCATTGATGAGACGCAGCTTATAGCAGCGCAAGCCAAATTGGATGCCGCCGAACAACAGCGTATCCAAACTGAAAAAGACCGCCAAGAGCGATTAGAACGGGCGGCCCGTGAGGCGGAAGAAAAACGCCGACGAGAAGAACAGCGAGTCCGCGAATTAGAACGGCAACGGATCGAACAGCAAAAGCAGCGGGAACAGGAACGCCTCCGGGCCCAGGCAGAGGCCGAAGCTACGGCAGAAGCCGAAGCCGCGAACAAGCGCAAAGCCGAAGCTAAAAGGAAGGCAGAGGCTGAGGCCAAACGCAAAGCTGAGGCAGAGGCCAAACGCAAAGCGGAAGCTAAAAAGAAGGCAGAGGCCGAGGCTAAGCGCGAAGCTGAGGCCAAACACAAAGCAGAGGCAGAAGCCAAACGAAAAGCGGAAGCTAAAAAGAAGGCCGAGGCCGAGGCTAAGCGCGAAGCAGAGGCAGAAGCCAAACGAAAAGCTAAAGCGGAAGCTGAACGCAAAGCCGCAGAAGCAGCCCGGCAACAGTTAGCTCAATCAATTCGTGGAAGAGCAACTCGGGCAAAAATGGGGCAATATGCGGATTCGGTAAGAACGCATGTCGCGCGCAATTACCGCTTACCTCAGAGCAATTGGCGGGGACTGTCCTGCGAACTTAGAATTAAACTGTCTCCCTCAGGCCAAGTATTGAGCGTCGGTCTCGTAAAAAGTAGCGGCAACTCCGCCTTTGATCGTTCCGCCATCGCGGCGGTGAAAAGAGCCTCGCCGCTTCCAACACCCAGAGACCCGGACGTCATAAAACTTCTCAGCTCATATAATTACGAATTCAAGCTGATATTCAAACCGGAGGCTACGCTTTGAATGTAATCAACCGCATCGTGCTGCTCCTGAGCCTAGTGCTGGCCGTAAACGGGGTCCATAGTGAGGAACTCACTATCGAGATCACTCGCGGCATCGCGGACGCGGCTTCTCCCATCGCCGTGGTGCCCTTTAGCGCCCAGGTACCGACCTCGGAAGATATGGCGGCTATCATCGCCGCTAATCTGCAGCGCAGCGGCCGCTTCGAGCCGCTGTCGCCGGGAAGTTATCCCTTCCGCCCCAGCGAACTCAGTCAGGTTAACTTCGATGACTGGCGGGTTCTCCAAGTTGATAACTTGGTGGTGGGACAAATCCGTCCGGGAGCGGCGGGTAATTACACCGTACAATTTCAATTGGCTAACATTTTCGAAGGTAAGCCGCTTTTGCAGCGGACTTACAACGTCAAACCCCAACAATTACGGCGTCTCGCCCATATTATCAGCGATCTGATATATCAAGCGTTGACTGATGAACGCGGTGCTTTTGATACACGCATTGCTTATGTCACTGAGAACGCTGGAGCTGGAGCTGGCGAATACGCCTTAATGGTGGCTGATTCAGATGGGTATAACCCTCAAATCGTATTGCGGTCCACTGAGCCGTTGATGTCGCCGAGCTGGTCGCCGGACGGCAATCGGTTGGCCTATGTATCGTTTGAGAACCGTCAGATGCAAATTGTCGTGCAAGATGTATTCAGCGGTTCTCGCCGAGTAGTTGCCGCGTATCCAGGGATCAACGGTGCGCCTTCCTGGTCTCCTGATGGCCGGCGGCTTACGATGGTGTTATCTAGGGATGGTAATCCCGAAATTTATGTGGCCAGTGTTGCGGGGGGTGGGGTACTGCGTTTGACCAATAACAGCGCGATCGACACCGAACCGGTTTGGACGCCTGATGGCAGCAACATCATTTTCACTTCGGACCGCGGTGGCGGGCCTCAGTTGTACCAAGTCAGTGCAGCGGGTGGCCAACCAAAGCGGCTGACTTTTGAAGGCGACTATAACGCTCGTCCGAGCGTGTCACCCGATGGGCGTTATGTGGCGATGGTGCATCGCCGTGCTGGAGTGTTTTATATTGCAGTATTGGACCGGCAAAATGGACAGATTCGCGTTTTGACTGAAGGGGGATTAGACGAATCGCCGAGCTTCGCACCTAATGGGCGCATGGTGATTTACGCCACCTCGCAACGCGGGGGACGCGGCGTTTTAGCGGCGGTGTCGGTAGACGGTCGAGTTCGTCAACGATTGCAATTGCGCAGCAGTGACGTTCGGGAGCCGGCTTGGTCACCCTTTGGAGGCTGATCTGACCGACGCTTTACTTTAAATAGACTGAATTCAGCATCAATAAAATTAAGGTTGCAGGAAAATCGCTATGAACAGTGTATTCAAAATTTGCTTTATTATGCTCTTGGGGTTGTTACTATCCAGTTGCGCATCCACCGCTTACGATACTCCGGCTGAAACACCCGACGCCGGGCAAACAGCAACGCAGAGTCAAGGCCTTGGTCAAGATCAATATCCCGGTACCGGTTATTATCCGGGTTCTGCCACAGGTACTGAGGCTAGTTCCTACCCGTATCAATCAGGCACTGTTCCCGGTGGTCAACCGTTGAGTGGCGCAGTCGCCAGTTCGGATCGGGTGATCTATTTCGCGTTCGACAGTTTTGAAGTCAGCCCCGAATACTGGCCTACTATAGAAGTTCAAGCCCGCTATTTGATCGAAAATCCTAGTGCAGCGACAGTGTTAGAAGGCCATGCGGACGAACGGGGTACACGGGAATATAACATCGCGTTAGGCGAACGGCGCGCCGAAGCAGTTAGGCAAGTCATGATTGCCTACGGTGTTTCCCCGCAACAGGTCCGTACGCTCAGTTATGGAGAAGAACGCCCGGCAGTGGATGGAAGTAGCGAATCCAGTTATGCACAGAACCGGCGCGTCGAAATTGTCTACTAAAGACTGCCCTAATTTAGAGGATGACACCATGAAACACTGGCTTGCTAGATCACTATTCGGACTAGCCTTTATCACCCTGGTGTCAGGCAGCTTTTTCGGGAGTTTCCCTGCTGAGGCGCAGACTAGAAGCGATCCGGCTGTGCTCCAATTGCTCAATCGGATGAAGCAACTAGAACAGGAAGTCCGCCAACTCAGGGGCGAAATGGAGGTCTTCCGGTTTCGCCAAGAAGATCTGGAGCGCCAGCTGCAAACCGCAACCGGTGAGGGTTCGGCAACGGATTTCTCCACTCAAACTGATCCGTCGATAAATTCCGCACCGTCGTCTACTTACTCAGCACCCTCGGAGGTGGCCACGTTGCCAGTCACGAGCACGTCTCCTCCAGTGACCGATTCACCGCGCAACCAAGCTCCAGTCGAATCGCAACGTCCCGACTACCGGACCGTAATGGCGACACCGCCGCCTCAACAGCCCACCTATTCAGCTCCCGCGCAGCCTCCGACTGTTGATGAACGGGCTGCCTACAATGCCGCCTTCAATCGGTTACGCGAGGGTCGTTACAGCCAAGCTATTTCCGGGTTCAAGAGTTTTCTAACAACCAACCCTAACAGTAGTCTTGCCGGCAATGCTCAATATTGGTTGGGAGAAGCGTATTACGTCAGTCGGGATTTCAGCAGTGCTGAAGACGCATTCATTGCGTTGGGCATTAATTATCCCAACAGCGATAGAGTGCCTGATGCGCTGTTGAAATTAGGCTACATCTACGACGAGATGGGTGACAAGACGAAAGCACGGAATGTACTGCAAAAACTGTTGGATACCTACCCGAATAGCCAATCTGCACGGCTCGCTTCGGCCCGTTTGAGCGCACTTCGCTAGGCGACCCGTTGTAGACGTTGCTTTCATAGCCCCAACAATGTGGATGCTGGTTTAAGCTTTCACGTGATCCTACTGGGTTTTGTGCTTGCGGCGGTATTAGGCGCTGTGATGCACAAAACCCATTTTTGTACCATGGGCGCGGTTTCGGATTGGGTGAATATGGGCTCTACCCAGCGGCTGCGTGCCTGGCTCTTGGCTATTGCTATCGCTTTGCTCGGTGTAACGATCATTGAAGGATTGGGTATGGCCGATCTCACTGAATCCCATCCGCCCTATCGCAGTGTTCACTTGGCTTGGCTAGCGCATTTGTTTGGCGGGCTGCTGTTCGGGGTCGGTATGACCCTGGCGAGCGGGTGCATCTCGCGGAATCTAGTTAGGCTCGGGGAAGGCAGCGGGAAAGCATTATGCGTCGTGATCGTCATAGGGTTATGCGTTTATGGCTTGAATAACACGCCGTTAACTATAATCGTCCAATGGTTGCATTCGTTGGCCATTGACTTGAATCACTATGGCTTTACTGGACAGGATTTAGGCGGTCTGTTTGCTGCTGGCTTGGATGCAGACCCGAAGACCTATCGATTAGTGCTAGGGGCAGTGTTAGGAACCGGTGTGTTGATCCTGATTCTGCGCTCCAGGGAATTTCGCCATTATTCTGATGCCATGCTTAGCGGTGTAGTCATTGGGGTTGGTGTGGTGGGAGGTTGGTATCTAACCGGTGGGCCGTGGGAACAAGAGTGGCTTGCCCAGGCTCAAGGGTTGAATGGTCAGAATGCCGGTGTCCAGTCCTATTCTTTCGTCAATCCATTGAGCGAACTGCTGATCTATGTAAGGCACCCCAATAATCCGATTTTATTAACTTTTGGAGTAGCCGCTGTCGCCGGAGTGATCGTAGGCGCTTTGCTCAATGCTGCGTTCCAGAGGCGGTTACGCTGGGAGTGGTTTTCATCCTGGACCGATTTCCTGCGTCATCTCAGTGGTGCGATTTTAATGGGTGTCGGCGGCGTTCTGGCTATGGGCTGCACGATAGGGCAGGGAATTACTGGCATATCTATGCTGGCCTCGGGATCGTTGCTGACCTTGGGAGCGATTATTCTGGGCTGCGCTGCGACGATGAAAGTGCAGTATTATCAGATGTTGTATGAAGACGCCAGTCTATGGGATGCGCTGTTGAGTAGCCTAGTCGATTTGCGTCTGTTGCCCCGTGCTGTTCGCCGACTTGAGGCACTTTGACTGAATTCCTGAAACGCGCGGGTTGCGATTTTGCCTTGTTGATATATAATTGCCTGCTTCCTGGGGGCCGTTAGCTCAGTTGGTAGAGCATCGGACTTTTAATCCGCTGGTCGTTGGTTCGAATCCAACACGGCCCACCAAAGATAACAAAGGCTTACATCGTGTCGGTGTAAGCCTTATTTTTTCGGTGCTACCAGGGTGCTACTTTTGAATGAGCTTTACCTTGATTCAGCCGGTCCCAATTCAACCCAGCTTAACCCGGCTTATCCCAGTTCTTGTTAAGCGGGAAGGGGCGATGGATCAATGAGCGATGCGTTGATGGATAACTCGTTGTCGGTCTAGGATGTCACGGATACGCCGTGAGGTCAGTCGATAGCGGCGAGCAAGCTCGGAAAGGTTGTCCCCGGTGAATTCACGCCAGATTTGCGCGTCACGAATAGCAATCCGGACAAAATGACCTTGGGGGAAGTACATTTGCTGCCC
>JAZBPA010000295.1:0-5930 GCA_036351435.1 Candidatus Competibacteraceae bacterium | reverse complement strand
TGCAATCATTAAAGCCTCTGCCACCGGGCCGATATTGCCTTGATCGGTGGAATCGAACGTAGAACAGTATTTGAAGAAAAACTGCTTGGCCCCTTGCCCTTGCAACCAGTTCAGCGCAGCGACCGAATCGGCGATAGCTTCGTCTACCGGTGCGGTTCGTGATTTCAACGCGACTACAATGGCATCGGCATTTGCGCAGAAGAAGCCTTCCTCTGGAATACCAATCACCTGAACTGTCCGCATACCGGCCTTCACTAATGTGTTGGCCAGATCGGTCGCACCGGTGAAATCGTCGGCGATACAACCTAACAGTAGTATCATAACCGCCTCCTTATGCCTCGTTGCCACGATTCAGTATGCCCAGTAGCGAGCGGGTGTAGCTGGTCATACTCTGATCGCCGCCGAACTCCATCGGTCTTAACATTTTGGACTCGAACCCTTCATGGATGGCGGCATTCAATAGCATGGCAGCGTCCTGGGCGGCGGGTACGCCATGCCGATCTCCAAGCCAGTCCAGCATCATGGCCGCTGATAGAAACATTGCGCTCGGATTGGCTTTGTCCTGCCCCATGATATCGGGCGCACTGCCGTGAGCCGGCTGGAACATGGCATGGTGCTGGCCGATTTCCCCGCAGGGTGCCATACCCATGCCACCCACCAGCCCACCGCCGAGATCCGAGATGATGTCGCCGAACATGTTTTCCATCACCAACACATCAAAGTCCCAGGGACGGCGGATCATATCCAATGCTTGCGCATCGACATAGTTGTAACTCACCTCGATATCCGGGTTGAGGGCGGCTCGTTCATCAAAGATTTTGCGGAAGAAGGCGAAGGCGCGAAACACATTGGCTTTATCAACACAGGTTACTCGGCCTAGTCCGCCACGTTCCTTGCGCTGGCGAGCCAACTTAAAGGCATAATCGAACAGTTCCTCGCAGACCGGACGGGTGAGCCGCAGGGTCTCTCGTGCTTCTTGGTCATCAATGATTTCGCCGCGACCGTGGGTATAAAACAACCCCTCAGTCGATTCGCGCAAGACGATGAGGTCGATATCTTTGGCGCGTTCATCTAATAAGCGGCGCGGAGCATTGGGATAGGCTTTGATCGGCCTGACCCCCGATACCAGCTTGAACGTGTCCCGCACCCGAAGATGGGGCGAGATTTCAGTCCCATCAGCCAAGCGTATGCCGGGTATCCCGATGGCTCCGAGTAAAATGGCATCTGCTTTGCCGATAGCGTCTAAATCTTCCTCACGCATATCAACGCCGGTACGCTGGTATAGCTCAGCACCCATTTCGAAATACTCATAAACTAGACGAAATCCGCTATTACGCTGTTGCAGGGCATCGAGCACCTCAATACACGCGCCCATGATCTCTTGGCCGATGCCATCGCCAGGGATGACTGCAATACGAAAACTTGACTGAATGGACATGATTTACCCCTTGTAAACCGATGGGTTGAGACGTATCGCCATCGGTTTAGCCGTTGTTGGATTGAGTGCTTTCTTTTTCTACTGATTCACAACGTCTTGTGGTGACGCCAGTGCTTGAAACGCTCCAGCAGGCTGTCTTTCCAGCGTTGATAGATAGGCAGGCGAGTTACGATTAACAGCAGGGTGGCAATAATCAGAATGACGGCGACTGGGCGTTGCAGGAATGGCATAAAACTGCCCTCTGAGACCATCAGCGCACGACGCAGATTTTCATCAGCCATCGGCCCGAGAATCACCCCAATAACCAAAGGCGCGATGGGATACTCCATCTCGGTAAGGAAGTACGCGATTATGCCGATGGGAACCATCAAGTAGAGATTGAAGATATTGAGCCCCAGCGCATAAGAACCGATGACACACAGCATCCCAACCACCGGCAGGAAGATAGCGGTCGGTATCAACAACAACTTCACAACCTGGCGGGCGAGAAAGATACCGTTAATCCACATGGCGAGCGATGCTAGGAATAGAACGGCGCACACTTCGACGAAAAAGGTGGGTTTTTCGAAACCGATCATTGGGCCTGGGGTAACCCCATGCAACATCAAAGCACCCAGCAACATGACAGCTGGCGGGCTCCCGGGTATTCCCAAGGTCAGCAACGGAATCAGCGCCCCGCCGATGCACGCATTATTGGCGGTTTCCGATGACACAATACCGGCCGGTTCGCCCTTGCCGAAGTTGTCCGGATTTTTGGAAGTATTTTTAGCTGTGCCGTAAGAGACCCAACCGGCAATATCCTCGCCCACGCCCGGCACTGCTCCAATACCTACGCCGATCATTGCCGAGCGAACAATGTGCTTGATGTTGCGCACCACGGTGCGGAACTCAGGCAAGATGCGTTGAAATTTTTTCGGTTGAGTTAACGCTAGCTTGTCGCGCAAAACCTTGATGATCTGAGGGATGCCAAACGCGCCGATCAACACCGGCACGACCTCTATCCCGCCGTCCAATTCAGGCATATCGAAGGTGAAACGGGGGAAAAACTGCAGCCGATCACGACCGATACAAGCCAGCACCAGCCCGATCAACCCGGCGATCCAGCCCTTGTACACTAAATCCTTACTGGTTAACGTTCCGCTGATGACAATGCCGAAAATAGCTAACAGGAAAAATTCATAAGACGTGAATTGCAACGCCATCTCTGTGATGAGAGGAGCCGCTAAAACCAGCACAATCATGCCGCAGGTAGTACCGATAAATGAGGCAGTCGTGGTCAATCCAAGGGCACGGCCACCTTCGCCTTTTTCCGCTAGCGGATACCCATCCATTGCAGTAGCGGCAGCAGCGGCTGTGCCGGGAATATTAATCAGAATCGCCGGGTAAGAACCGCCATAGATAGCGCCTACATACATACCGAACAACGCGATCAATGCGGTATTTAGATCCATCCCATAGGTCAGCGTCGTGAGTAGGGCCACGCCCAGGGTGGCGGTGAGTCCCGGCAAGGCACCGAAAATGATGCCGAGAAAACTCGCACCGAACAGCAGCAGGATATTGAATGGATCGGAAAGCAGATGGACTATGGTGCTGAAGAAAACGACAAAATCGTTCATGGTGCCGGCCTCGCTAACCCGATGCGCGCAGCAGATACTTCACCTGCTCCATCGCTTCGATATAAAAACCCTCGGTCGGCAAGGGGACGAGTAAACCGAACTTGAACACCGGGCAAAGCACCAGCGGTACCAGCAGCGCCACCAACAGCGTAGTACGAAAGCGCCGGATGCCGAGAGCTCGTTGCAGGCATAACCGGACTATCAGCAGGCACAGGATGATGAATGCCAGCGTGGCAAAGCCATCGACAGCGAATTGAGATACGCTCTTGCCTATCTGGCCATCGGTAATCCCGAGTGCCACGCCAACAACAAAGAAAAACAAGGTGCTGATAACCAACATTTCATGCCGCTCAAGATAGAACGCAGCGATGAAAGCAAATAGAAAAAAAGCGGTCCCAATGTAAAAGTCTACCGTTGGGATGAAGGCGTAAACATAAGTGGCGATCAACACCAAAATGGCCAAAAAACGCTGATTACGTTCGTCAAACCAAGAGGTGGTTTTTTGCTGCTCCCGCAGCACGCCCGGCCACCCGTGATAGGCAACCGCGTTGGCTACCAGCATCAGTGACAGCAGCAGTAATAGCCCGCCCACCAGCAGGGGGAACAATGCAGGTGAGACATACCAGACGTTTTGCACCCCACCGTAGGAATCCGACATCGGATAGGATGTCGCTTCCCAGATAAGACCGATCGCTAGTAGCGCCAGGATGATTCCGGTTCGGAAATCCAGGCGTCTCAAATGACTCGTTTGATTGTCCATGGCAACACTCATGGGAGAGAGGGATAGCGTTCATGCCGGCGCGGGAGAATGCTTGGTTTAATAGTGCTGCATTCCCCGCGTCTAAGGATGGTCTTAGGGTTTGGGGATACCCAGTTTTTCGGGATCGACTTTCGCCGCATTCAGTTCATGCAGCGTCCAACCGAACAGAGATTCAAGATTGGCAAATTCCTGCCGCGCCTCTTCGCCGGTTTTTCCGGAAAGCACGTAGAAATTCTTGGTCGCCCACTCTTGAACCGCATCGCTGGCGAGTGCCTGCGTAAATGCGTCGCTTAACTTAGCCTTGATGTCATCCGGTGTCTCATTGAGCACCGCCATACCAATGGCTTGTGAGATGGGTAAATGCTCTTTCAGCTCGGGATGGGAGGCAAATGCCGAGGGAATTTCGCCGACGCCTTCCAAAGTCTGTCCGTCGTCGGTCAGCGTGGCTAACGCGCGAAGTTTGCCACCTTTCAGTAATTGCTGCTGTTCGGCAAGCGAAGTCACCACTACAGTCACTTCGCCGGTCATCGCGGCAGTCTGAGCTGGCGCAGAACCCGCGTAGGGAATGAAATTGAATTCGGCACCAGTCCCTTTCATAAGGGCCAACAAATTCAAATGATGAATCGAACCGGCACCACCAGCAGCGGCCTTGATGGAACGGGGATCTTTTTTCGCGGCAGCAACCAGATCATCCAATGTTTGGTACGGTGAGTCGGCTGTGACCGAAATCAAATCCGGTGAACCACCGATAATGAACGGATACCAGATATCCATTTTCTGATCCCAACCGCCCTGCACACCGGCCGTTACGCAGGACTCAGAAAGCCCCACCAGGGTATAGCCATCGGCCGGTTTTTTGGAAACGAAGCTCATGCCGATAGAACCCGCTACACCGCCGGGTTTGTTGATTACATTGACGTTAACCCCCAGCGCTTTTGCCATTTCCGCTGAGACTACGCGGTTACTGACATCGGTTCCGCCACCGGCAGACCAGACCACTACATTGGTAATATCTCGGTCCGGGTAGGAATCGGCAAATGCAGCTGAACCGGCAATTAAACACACTGATATAACTGACAACAGTTTTCTCATCGCTTTTCTCCGCCTTATGGTTTTTGTGTTGCGTGTGGCAAGTGAATCACTCGCCCGCTGGTCTAACCCGCTTGATCCCGTAGCTGGGTTTAACAGACTGCCTTTGTCATGACATTATCTGTACTTAAAATATAATATACATTATCGTATACGTAAAATTATTTTTGCAATGCACCACTGCTCGTGGAGAACTGCTTGGGTTCTCCGAATCAGCAAGAAAAAGCAGTATTAGGAGGATTGATGAACAGCGAGCAAGTCCATATTGATTTGCACGATCTTGAATTTATCGGTCAAGGATTGAACCGCCCGGAGTGCGTACTGTGTACCGCCAATGGCCGGATATTTACCGCTGATTGGCGTGGTAATGGTGGCGTCGGGGTGTTGGAAGCGGATGGCAGTCAATGGCTGCTGGAAGCAAACAATTCAGAGTTTCAGGTCAGGCCCAATGGTATCTGTCTGTTATCCGATGGCACGTTGTTGCTCACTCATCTCGGTGCAGATGATGGTGGCGTGTTCCGTTTAGACGAGCAAGGCACACTCTCACCCTATTTGATGGAAGTGGAGGGTGTTCCGCTGCCACCCACTAACTATGCACATTTGGATTTCAACAACCGCTTGTGGATAACTGTTAGCACCCGCCTAATGCCAAGGGCCAAGGGTTATAGGCCCGACAACGCAGACGGCTTTATAGTGTTATTAGATAGCGCAGGTGCGCGGGTAGTCGCCGACGGTTTGGGTTATACCAACGAATGCCTGGTTCATCCCGATGGCAAACACCTTTACGTTAATGAAACCTTCACCAGAAAGCTGAGCCGCTTTGATATAGCCGACGATGGCAGTCTGCTCAACAAAACCACGATCACTGAATTTGGTGCCGGGACCTTCCCCGATGGACTCACTTTTGATACCGAAGGCGGCATCTGGATAACCAGCATCGTCAGTAACCGGGTTATCAGACTGGATGCAGATGGCCGACAGACTTTGGTGCTGGAGGATAACGACCCCGAGCACTTGGCCTGGGTCG
>JAZBPA010000294.1:0-6338 GCA_036351435.1 Candidatus Competibacteraceae bacterium | reverse complement strand
GCCGGCAGGTTGCCCGGTCAATTCCTCTGCGGCTTGGATAATAGCGGTGTCCGCCGGGGTTTCCATGGCTTCTACCCCATCCATCAATGCAGTGAAAGAGAGTTGCGCGGGATGATCGGCCAGGGCCTGAGTCAAACGCTGACGCAATGCCTGACGTAATTCCGCGATCGGTGGCATACCCGGCAATGGACGCAGATCAATATGCAACTCGCAGTGGGCGCAAATACGGTTGGGGTTATCGCCACCGTGAATGTGCCCCAAATTTAACGTCGGCACAGCGACTTCGAATAGCGGATTTTGGTAGCGTTTCTGTAGTTCAGTACGCCAACGTAACACTTCACCAATGACAAGTTGCATCCCTTCCAGGGCATTGACTCCCAGCGCCGGATTACTGGAATGTCCGGAGCGCCCGTCCACATGAATAGCTTCCATAGTGACGCCCTTGTGCAAACGCACCGGTTGTAAGCCGGTCGGTTCGCCGATCACCGCATAGCGTCCCAACCGACGCTCTGCTTCGAGCAGGCTTTGCGCGCCTTGCATAGTGCTTTCTTCGTCTGCGGTTGCAACAATCACTAAAGGGCGTTGCAAGGTTTTGGGATCAATCGTTCGAGCGGCTTCGGTAGCCAGGGCAAGAAACGATTTCATATCCGCCGTACCCAAGCCATAAAGACGCTCATTTTTAACGTGCCCGCCAAACGGATCGTGCTGCCAGCGGCCCAGATCATAGGGTACGGTATCAGTGTGCCCGGCCAGCACCAAACCGTCCACGCCGCTGCCCAGGGTAGCGATGAGATTGGCTTTGCTAGAATCAACACCCAGTGGTTGAATCTCCACCGCAAACCCCAGATCGTTTAACCAGGAGGCCAATAAATCGATCACTGCACGGTTGCTTTGATCGAATTGTGGTGAAACGCTACTCACCGAGGGAATCGCGATCAGTCCGCGAATCATATCCAGCAGTTTGGGTGGTTGCATGAGAGTCTCGAAAGCCCTAATGCTTGTCAGTCAACAAGCGGGCCATTTTTTCCGTTGTAGGATGATGCACAATGCCACGCTCGGTGACTAAGGCAGTGATCAGCGTTGCGGGCGTTACATCGAAAGAGGGATTCCAGGCGGTTGCACCGGCGGCGGCGATAGACTGCCCTGCTACGCTTAACACCTCTTCGGCAGCGCGTTGTTCGATCGGGATGTGGGTGCCATCTGGTAGGCTCATATCGATAGTCGTGCTTGGCGCAGCTACCATAAAACGCACGCTGTGATAGTGCGCCGCTAAGGCTAAGTTATAGGTGCCGATTTTGTTAGCAACATCGCCATTGGCGGTGATACGATCCGCACCGACAATCACCCATTGCACCTGGTTATGCTTGAGCAGATAGGCCGCTGCGCCGTCGGCCAGCAGCGTCACCGGAATATCGTCTTGCAGCAATTCCCAGGCGGTTAATCTTGAGCCCTGCAACCAAGGCCGGGTTTCGTCAGCGTAGACCTGATTAATGGCCCCGGCGGCGAAACCGCTGCGAATCACTCCCAAAGCCGTGCCATAACCGCCGGTGGCTAGTGAGCCGGTGTTGCAATGAGTTAATACCGCTCCGGGTGATGCTTGCAACAATTCCAGTCCTAGTTGGCCCATTCGGTGGTTGGCGGCGATGTCTTCGGCATGGATGGCTTGCGCCTCGCGCAGTAGTGGCGCGGTCGGGTCGTAATCTTGCGCGTCATCCAGGGCGGCGACGACATTTTCCATGCGTTGCAATGCCCAAAATAAATTTACCGCAGTGGGACGAGCAGCCGCTAGTGCTTTCAAATCCTCCTGAATTGTGGAGGACCAGCTATCGAGACTTTGTCGGTAGCGTGCGCGCGCGGCCAAGACCACGCCATAGGCTGCGGTAATCCCGATAGCGGGCGCGCCGCGTACCACCATATCTCGGATAGCCTGGGCCACAGCTTCGACATCGGTTAACCGGCGATATTCGATTTTACCGGGCAACAGTCGTTGATCCAGTAGCTCAAGAGCCTCATCACGCCAGACGATAGCTCGAATTCGATCGTGTGTGTTTGCCATGCTAGAGATCGTAATCGATTACCGGAAACCTGCTGATCAGGACCGTGGGTCCAATTCCTCGCTTTGTTCCAAGCGGTAACCGTGTTGATAGACGGCTTTGAGTTGCCAGCCATATTCGGCATTGAGATTGAGTTTGTGGCGAATCCGACTGATATGAGTATCTACGGTGCGGGTATTGAGATCGGGGTTACGCCCCCAAACATTTTCCAGAATATGCCCGCGTGATAATACCCGACTGGCATAACGGAAAAGGAATAAACCGAGCTCGAACTCCTTTTCGGTCAGTTCAATGGGCTTGTCGTCCAAATAAACCGTGCGCGTGTTCGGGTCAATTTTGTAGCGGCCGAACTCCAAGATGTCTTTACTGTCCTGAGTAGCGGTCCGGCGGCTGATAGCCGTGATTCTGGCCAACATTTCTAGGCGCTTGACCGGTTTGGTCATATAATCATCAGCACCCTGGTTCAGCGCTTTTACGATATCAGTTTCTTCATCCCGGCCGGTAACGAACAGCACGGGAATCGGCCAGTCGATGTGCTCGCGGATCCAACGCAATACCTGAATACCGTCGGTATCCGGCAACATCCAGTCCAGCACCAGCACATCGAAAGTTTCCCGCCGCAGGCTGTGGGTAAATTGCTTGCCTGTGTTGAATACGGCACATTCGTGGCCTGCTTCCGCTAACCACGTGCTCATCAACTGCGCCAACAAGGCGTCATCTTCAAGCAGAGCAATGCGCAAAGTTAGGCCTCTTTTATTGTGCACACAACATTTTTTGCAATTCTGACACAAACGTGTATCATTGGCATATATTGGTGTATTATTAGGTACACTTTATCACTTTATTAAAGTTTACAACGCTTAATTATACCTTTATTAAGGTAGGCTAGCGCTATTTAGCTCCGATATCCATAACGGTAAAGACTAATACACGCGGCATGTTTTGGTAGTTACCCACTAGCAACTAGGAGATTATACGATGAAAGTCAGACTGTCTAAGCACGGCCTCAGCTTGGTCGCTTCCGTGGCTTTCCTGGCGGTTGCAGTCCCCGTCCAGGCTCAGCCCGTCGATGCCTTTGTACAATGCGGTTCCGGTGGTCCGGTCCGTGATCCCTATGGTAACTGCGTACTCAGCATTGGTGGACAAGCTCTACCAGGTTGTATTGAAGTCGCTGTAGTAGCTCCACCTCCGGTCACTCCGGTGGTTGAAACCATCACCTTAGGCGCCGATGCCTTCTTCGATTTCGATAAGGCTACCCTCAAGCCCGAAGGTCGGGCCAAGTTGGATGAGTTAGCAGCGGATATGCGGCGAGTGGAATCCGTCAGTGCACTTACCGTGGTCGGACACACCGACAGCAAAGGTAGCGAATCTTACAATCAGCGGTTGTCCCAACGCCGGGCCGCGGCTGTAGCTGATTACTTGGTTCAACGCGGTGTTGATCCTGCCATCCTGACGGCGTTCGGCGAAGGTGAAAGCAACCCTATAGCCCCGAACACCACGCCTGATGGGCGTGACAATCCTGCTGGACGGGCCCAAAATCGTCGGGTAGAGGTCACTGTCGAGGCCTCCGAGAAACTGATGCAATAAGTCTGCAAGCCAAGGTTCATCACTGCAATGCCCCGGTAAAACCGGGGCATTTTTTTTGCTGTTGCTGTTGTCATCCACCCTTACACAGACTTGCATAGAGATGTTGTTTAAAAGCAACATATTGTCAGGCAATATTTCATTTGCGGTAAGCTATCTTGACCTTGGCAGCCGGTAAACAGAATGATGTCAATTTTACTTGATCGACGAATTTTGCTGGGCATTACCGGTGGCATTGCGGCCTATAAGAGCGCCGACTTGGTGCGTCGTTTAAAAGAGTTGGGAGCTGATGTGCAGGTGGTGATGACGCCAGCAGCGACCACGTTCATTACGCCTCTGACTTTACAGGCCGTTTCCGGCAGAGCGGTGCGCCTGGAACTGCTGGATGCCAATGCCGAAGCGGGCATGGGCCATATCGAGCTGGCACGCTGGGCTGAGTTAATTGTCATCGCGCCGGCCAGCGCTGATTTTATCGCCCGGATGGCGCATGGCTTTGCCAATGATTTATTGAGCACGCTGTGTTTGGCCAGTGACAGACCGATTGCCGTTGCTCCCGCGATGAACCGGTTGATGTGGTGCAATCCTGCCACCCAAGCCAATTGTGAAACCCTGCGCCAACGCGGGGTATTACTGTGGGGCCCCGGCATTGGTGAGCAGGCCTGCGGTGAAGTGGGCGAAGGCCGTATGTTGGAACCCTTAGCACTACGGGAATTGATTGCCGCTTTCTTTTCTCGTTCCGGTTCTCTCGACGGGTTGCGGGTGCTGATCACTGCCGGCCCTACTCGCGAGGCGCTTGATCCAGTGCGCTTTATCAGTAATCGCAGCAGCGGTAGGATGGGTTTTGCAATCGCCGACGCCGCTGCTGTTGCAGGCGCTCATGTCACCTTGGTCAGCGGTCCGGTGGCATTGCCTGCGCCGGTTGGCGTGCAACGTATTGACGTGGAAAGTGCTGCACAAATGCACGAAACAGTCATGCGTCACGCGGCTGAAACTGAAATTTTCATTGCTACCGCTGCAGTAGCTGATTACCGCCCGCTGGCGGTTTCCGAACAGAAAATCAAGAAGACGCAAGAAACCGTCACGATGACTCTGGAACGGAATCCCGACATTCTCGCTGCTGTTGCCGCTCTGGAGAACGGCCCGTTCACCGTCGGATTCGCCGCCGAAACCGAACACGTGCTGGAATACGCGCAAGACAAACGTCGCCGAAAAAAATTGGATATGATTGCGGCCAATCAAGTCGGCGTACCGGGTAGTGGTTTCGAAAGCCGGCAAAATGCCCTGCATGTCCTCTGGGAAGGCGGTGAACAGGTCTTGGCGCTCGCCGACAAAACGCAATTAGGTTTTGAATTGGTCGGTTTGATTGCCCAACGCTACTACGCCCAACAGTGAAATTCGCCTACAGGTACAGCACACTCCATGAGCCTTAATAATTCATCCGCCACTGAAATTGCCCACGTGCTTGTCGAATCGTTGCCGTATATTCGCCGCTTTTCGGGGAAAACCGTGGTGATTAAGTACGGTGGTAATGCCATGGAGAACGAACAGCTGAAAAACAGCTTCGCGCGCGATATCGTGTTGATGAAGCTGGTCGGCATCAAGCCGGTAGTAGTGCACGGCGGTGGTCCGCAAATCGGTACTTTGCTCAAACGCTTGGGCAAGGAAAGTCGGTTTGTGGACGGTATGCGGCATACCGATAAGGAAACTATGGATGTGGTGGAGATGGTTCTGGGTGGTCTAGTCAACAAGGAAATCGTCAATAATCTCAATCGTCACGGTGGTTGTGCCGTCGGATTAACCGGCAAAGACGGTGATTTGATTCGCGCGCGCAAGCTTAATATCACCCGCAAAACCCCTGAGTTGGATGTGCCTGAAATTATTGATATGGGGCACGTCGGCCAAGTGGCCAGTATTGATACCCGCATTGTGCAGATGCTCAACCAGGATGATTTCATTCCGGTCATCGCGCCCATCGGCGTGGGAGAGGACGGTTGTGCCTACAACATCAATGCCGATCTGGTCGCCGGCAAGATGGCGGAGGTGTTACAGGCGGAGAAGTTGATATTGCTGACTAATATCAAAGGGGTGCTCGACAGCGACGGGGGCTTGCTGACCGGGCTGACCGCTCGTCAAGTGCAAGACCTGATCGGAGACGGCACGATACAGGGCGGCATGCTACCCAAAATCCGTTGTGCGCTGGATGCGGTGCGCGCCGGCGTCAAAGCTGCCCACATCATTGATGGCCGCATCGAACATGCAGTGCTGGTGGAATTGTTTACCGACGAAGGTATCGGCACGTTGATTCGTGGGTGATACCGTCACAGCGTGGGTTTGTCGACTTGGCAAGCATGCCCATCCTGCCTATACAAAAAACTGATATGCGCTAAGGTTTCTTGTGTGGTGCTATCACATCATTTTGAGCCACATCGCCATACCACCAAAAAACCATTGGAGCATAACGTATGACAACAAGACGCCAGCTACTCAAGGCTATCCCGGCAATGACCGCCGCACTGGCTATTCCCGGCCACACCCTGGCAGCGACGGAAATACCGGCGATGACCAAACAAGCGCGCAGCGAATTAACGCCGGACCAAGCGTTAGAATTATTGAGGGACGGCAACGAACGCTTTGTCAGTGGGAAGATGCTGCAACGCGATCTGATGGCCCAGGTCAAGGCCACAGCGACCGGTCAGTTTC
>JAZBPA010000293.1:0-27939 GCA_036351435.1 Candidatus Competibacteraceae bacterium | reverse complement strand
TCGGGCCACGCATCAAGATCCGAACTCATCAATTGTCGACCGTCGTCGGTCCATAACCGCAAATAGGACTGTTCGGCTTCCTCGCCTTGCGTCTCGGCTATGATCTCCGCTTCGACGCGTTCCAGCCCGCCCGAACGAATAAATTCGACAAACTCCTCAATGTCATCTTCCAACTCATCGTCGGTGCGTTCCTGCACGACCGTGACCATGAAAGCGAACAAGAAGGCAAAGGCCAGCATTGACGAGCCGGCGAAGATACCTCCATACCAAAGGGTTAGGCGCAGCGCGAGCGTATGGCGCAGTTCACGAAGTGTCTTTAATAACATATCCCATACTCCGCACGGTATGGATCAATTGCTTATCGAAGCCCTTGTCGATCTTGTCGCGCAACCGGGATATCCGCGACTCAACGACATTAGTCTGCGGATCAAAGTTGTAATCCCAGACATGTTCCATAATCATTGTTTTCGAAACCACTCGGCCGACATTGCGCGCCAAGTATTCAAGCAGGGCGAATTCACGGGGTTGGAGCACGATTTTCCTGCCGGCGCGAGTCACCGTGTGCGCTAATACATCAATGCTGAGATCAGCCACGGTAATCCCGTTAGGTTCGGGAATATCCCCGGCCCGGCGCAACAGGGCTTGTATTCGCGCCAATAATTCGGAAAACGCGAACGGTTTAGTCAGATAATCATCGCTACCCGCCAGCAATCCGGCGACGCGCTCTTCAACAGAACGCTTGGCGCTCAGAATAATGACCGGCAGCTTGATGCGTTGTTGCCTGAGCTGTTCGATGACCTCCAATCCATCCAACTTGGGCAACATAATGTCGATCACCGCCGCATCGTAAGAGGCAGTGAGCGCCATTTGTAAGCCGATTTCGCCGTCCTCGGCCTGTTCAACGACGAATCCGGCTTCCCGCAACCCCTTGCTGATGAAAGAAACGATCTTCTGATCGTCTTCGATGAGCAGTAATCGCATCGTTAAGTCCTGTCTCGCATGACCGTTCCATATAGCGCAACCCCTATAAATCGATTCGATTCTAGGGATAAGTTGCGCGACAAATCAAAGGGATATAGCTGAACACTGTGATTAAAGTAGTTCAGCTATATCTACCATAGAACCAAGCGCCGGGGGTTGTCTACGACCGACTTCGGGTTTCCTACCAACATTGCCGAATGATCATGTTGCGGCAAGCTAACGGCAATGTTCCGACAAGTTAATGCTCAGCTGAGCCGGTTAGCCTGTTATCACTCGAACGGCTTGCGAATCTCGCAGCGGACGAGTTGTTAAGTCTAATCAATCGGAGAATCAGTCATGGCCATGAAACTTCACCAAGCACACCAAAGCAACTTAATCGACCCCATTGGGTCAACCCGCCCACTGCTTATCGCGCCCGCGGCAGTTGCCGCACTTGGTTTACTGTTCGCTGCGCCGCCAGCTCTGGCAGGAGATACCGGCGAACCCGTGCGTCAATACACGCAATCCAACCTGTCGTTATCCGGCCCAGTGAGACCAATCGATGATGACGATGACGACGAGGATGAAATCCCCTTCGACGTTGCCGACGTGTACGCAGAACTTAACAACACCGACGGCGATCTGGGTTTTCATGCGCTCATTGATGGCGATGCCTGGAAACGGCTGGAAATAGAAGATCCCAATGAACGTAAATTACTCAATGTCAATGTCAGAGGCAGCCTGCGCAAACAAGGACTAACCGAATTGTTTTTCGAAAGCGCCGAACCGCCCTTCGACGAACTAACCCCGGAGGAGTTCTTTGCCCGCTTCGCCGAGGGAGAATACGAAATCGAGGGGAAAACGCTGGACGGTGAAGAACTGGAAAGCACCGATTTATTTTGGCATGTCATGCCTGCTCCGGCTGAACCTACCGTCAACCGCCAAGCGATGGCCGAGGTCTGCGACGAAGGCGACCCGAACTACGACGTGACGGTAACCGGAAGTCCCGTCACCATCGCATGGGATCCGGTCACGACTAATCATCCCGAAATCGGTGCGCCCGGTGAGATCATCCCGGCGCTTTACCAGGTCGTTGTTGAGGCGGAATTGGAGGTAGATGGCGAAGAGTTCACATCGGTGTTCAGCGTCGAGTTACCACCCGATGCGACGGCCATGACCATTCCTCAAGAAGTCATTGAGCTAAGCGACTCATTCAAGTACGAAGTCTTGGTCAAAGAGAAAATTGGCGGCAATCAAGTCGCCGTCGAGAGTTGTTTCATTATTGAGTAATGCCGTGAGTTTGTGAGCGCAGCGGGCTTTCCTGCCGTCCTATCAGGGCGGGAATAGCCCGCATTTTCGGGTAGCAGAGGAGTCCGTTAAAACTCGTAGATCACATTGAGATAGCTGCGATAAGCCCGTTCGCCTTCGGCATCGCCGTACGCCCCGCCTGCCTCGAACACCGAAGTGATGGCTTGAAAACTGAGCCCGTATTCAGTCTCCAGAGTAAAAACCACATCCCACTCCCAGCCCAGCTCAGGATCATCACCTTCGGGATCACGGTCAATGCCGGTTTCTCGCTGATAAGGTGCGGCCACGTCCTGCCGATAACGGTGATGGGCTAGTGTCAGCAGGCCGTTATCAAGAACAGGCCAATGAACGCCCACCGAGAAAACGCGCAGATTGGATAATTCTGGATAAAACAGCTCGCCATAGTAGCGAAACAATGTTTCGTTTTCCTGCAAGCCCGTCTGCCGGAATGACCGGTCGATGTCGCCATCTGGATCAGTGTCGCCGGATCCCAGAGCATAACCGAAAAAGAGACGAGGTTCGTCGGCTAACGGCAGCGCCCAGGTCCCTCCCACATCCAAGGCCCACCCCCGCACATCTCGGCGGCGGCTGTCGGTTACTTCCGCCGATTCAGCATCGCTTTCGGCGAATTCATAAAGGCGTTCATGACCCCAAACCCAAGCGCCGTCGAAACGATACGCCAAAGTTCCGAAATTCCTCAGCGATAGCAATCCACAAGCACGCGAGCCCAGCCAATTCAAATCGGCGTCAGAGGCATCATTTTGATTAGCAATAACGCCTATTGGCGGCGAGTAGGAGCGATCGCGCTGCATCAGCGCAAACGCTTTCAATCGTTGATCCGCCGCCCAAACACCGCCCAGATAACCCAGAGCCCTGACAAGATCATCTTCTTCGGGATGAATATCATCGTCGAGTGTAGAACGTGGCGTTGTTTCCTTGGCCAACGCGACTATATACTCCCAGTGATCGGTATTGTAGTCCAGCCGAAGGGCATCCAAGTCCTCCTCCCACCACCATTCACGGGGTTCGTTGAAAGTCTGACTGCCGAACTGAATCGCCAGCGAATCGTTTGCTGGTGGTTGCCAACGCAACCAGAGCTCGCCGCGCTCTAATGATCGATCGGTGTATTCAGCACTTTCGGCATCGTCCCATTGTTTTTCAATCAAGCCGATGATTTCCCCAAAGAACGTGAGTCGCGGCGACAGCGGATATTCCAAGCTGGCGGTAAGTTCCAGGCCCAGCTCTCCCTGTTCATCATCGGCTTCCTCACCCAGGGTTAGTCGACGCCATTGCTCGCCGGCAATTTCCAGTTCCAGCTCGAACCCCGTCTCGTCCGAGGAGTATTCCTCCTCTAGTTGGTTTTGGAGTTGTTGTTCCTCATCAATAGCGGTCTTTAGCTGTTCAGTGGGTTCCCTCGCCCAAATCGTTACGGAAAAGATCAGCAACAAAAAAAACCATACGCTATGGCAGGCCATACCAGAACGAGTCGGATTTGGATCACAGCACAAATATTCCACCCTGGCCCCTTTGAGTACCCGGCAAGGTCACGTGACCTTGGTTTTGTCTGGGTTCAATGATAGGTTTTAAATTCTCGGTGAATCTATTCGGGATTTTGCGGTACTGTCATCATGCTGACAGCTTTCAGTATCTCCGCTCAGCGCGGAACCGGCAAGCATCCCTCAACATTGGTCGACAACGGTGGAGGTTATCAGGTGGAAACAGCGCCGACTTGGGAAATATTACTGGCGGGCGTGGTGGCTGTGCTACTGATCCTATGGTTCCGACCAGGAATCAAAGCCGCCATAGAACGTAGTCGGAAGGCGGAGAAGGACTGGCCCGGCTTGCTTATACCGTTGGGACTGGTAGTGTTGTTCGTGATTTTCCTAATGAGTATGGTGTGAACGGTTAAGCGGTGCTTTGGGTCTACTTACTGTCCTGCTCCGCCAACGCCCAGCTCACATGTTCACGCACCAATGACGATGGGTGGTTTGCCCGCATCTGCAAAGCGTTAACCACAGCCGCTGAATAGGGCGCGTTTCCCAACGCCACCGCGATATTGCGCAACCAGCGCAGATGGCCGATACGCCGAATCGGCGAGCCTTCGGTGCGTTGCAGAAATTCGGCCTCGTCCCAGGCAAACAGATCGACCAGGCGCGCAGCGTCTAAATCGTGGCGGGGCAGAAAATCCGTCTCCGGCGTCGGGGTTGCGTAGCGATTCCACGGGCAAACCAATTGGCAGTCGTCGCAGCCGTAAATGCGATTGCCCATCGGTCGGCGAAATTCCTCGGGAATGGGACCATGCAATTCGATGGTGTGATAGGAAATGCAACGTCGTGCATCGACTTGATAAGGCGCGACGATGGCCTTGGTCGGGCAGCTGTCGAAACAAGCAGTACAACTGCCACAATGTGCGCTGGTGGGTTCGTCCACCGGCAAGGGCAGATCACTATACAACTCGCCCAGAAAAAACCAGGAACCGGTGTTGCGATCCAACAGATTGCTGTGTTTGCCGATCCAGCCCAGACCGGCTTTTTGTGCCAGCGCTTTTTCCAATACCGGGGCGCTGTCGGTGAACGCCCGGTAACCGAACGGCCCGATGGTTGCTTCGATTCGCTTGGCTAAGCGTTGCAGACGTTGCCGCAATACTTTGTGATAGTCCCGCCCCAATGCATAGCGGGATACATACGCCTGTTCCGGGTTATGCAACACCGCCCAAGGATCGGAACCGTCCGGCGGCCAGTAATCCATCCGCGCGGTGATGACTGTCAACGTACCGGGGCGCAACTCCGCCGGTCGGCTACGCCGGGTGCCATGTCGGGCCATGTAATCCATTTCGCCGTGATAACCGGCGGCCAGCCAATCCAGTAGGCGGGTCTCGTGTTCGCCAAGTTCAATATCAGCGATGCCGACTCGCTGGAAGCCGAGTTCCCGGCCCCAGGTTTTGATCGAGTCGGCTAGTTCGTTGAGATTAAATTGCCGAGTCAATGCTTGGGTCCTCGTGGCGCTAACGAGTGTCTACAATCCATCAGGCTCAGTATCATAATCTTTAAGCATCCGTTCGGTTTTGGCATCTTGAATTCGATTGATCAGTTTCTTCGCTTCGAATTCATCGCGCACGGTCTTAGCGAATGTAAACGTGGAGCCGACCACGAACAGTGTACCCATCGCCATATATCCCTTCACCCACAAATCAGCAGGCATAAAGAAAATACCGAGCCCTAATGCACTCACAGAAGCGACGAAACAGATTCTGACAAAAAACAGCCAGGAAGGCGAATTGAGCTGAGAAGTTTGAATATCCATGACCTTGTCCTCGTTTAATAATCGTTTTCAGATAGGGGCTAACAGTCTTGCCAGTCGCTTGCAGTCGGTCGGACGCGGATTTTTTGTTTCAGCACGGCCAGTTCCTGTTCCAGAATCAGATCTTTTTCTTGCGCGGCGAATTCTTTTTCCAACGATTCCTGCTCGTCGATGACTTCGGTAATGGCTTGCGCTTCAGCCTCGGCCTCGGCGATGCGTTCCTCCATATGAGTAAACTTAGCTTGCGTGTCTAATCCACCTTTGAAATTCGCCAAGGTATGACTCAAGGACTGTTGCGCCTTGGCGGCTCGCTGTCGGGCGACTAGCGCCGAGCGCTTGCGGCTGATTTCCAGCAGATTCATTTCCATGTTTTTCAACTGTTCGCGCAAGCGCGCCGAGGTATTCTTCGCCGTGACCCACGACGGTTTTAAGCTATCGGCGATGCGGTCATAGTCCAGCTTGCGGGTGAGCGCCAGCTTGGCCAGTTCTTCTTGTTCGTTGCGCAGGGCGTATTCCGCTTTATCGGCCCAAGCGACGCCTTGCGCGCGGTTTTCCTGCAATTGATTGAATAGTTGTTTTTCCGCGGCAATCGCCCGCACGACACTGATTTTCGCTTCCCGAATATGCTCCTCCATGTCGCGGATCAGTTGCTTCATCATCCGCTCCGGTTCTTCCATCTGGTCCAGTAAATGATGAATATCGGCTTTTATTAGATCATTGACGCGCTGAATA
Organism: Candidatus Competibacteraceae bacterium; assembly: GCA_036351435.1. Classification (GTDB taxonomy): domain Bacteria; phylum Pseudomonadota; class Gammaproteobacteria; order Competibacterales; family Competibacteraceae; genus JAAUQA01. Next base: position 21,639 of record JAZBPA010000293.1, on the reverse strand, counting down.
ATACTGCTCATGACAATCTCCTCAAGGGTTTCTTAGTTAATGAACGGTGTTCATTTAAAGTTAATTTAAACAACGTTCAATTATCTGTCAAGCCTTTTTTCGCATGACCTTCGCCCTTGACTTTCCGCTACTCGCTGACGGAGTATCGCTAAGTTAGGTCATCGAGGACTGGGTATGCTGCGCCTGTTTTTCTGCTGTTTGGGACTCTTTTTAAGTCAATCGATCTGGGCCGCCCCGGCGGACGAAACCGAGCGGGTATTCACCGACTACAAGGATAATATCGTTCAGGTCCGGATGCTGGATCAGGCTTCCGCTTCCAAAGCCAGCATCGGTTCAGGCTTTTTGGTCGATCGCCAAGGGTTCATCATTACTAATTTCCATGTTATCGCCGAACTAGTCCATAAACCCGGACAGTACCGGGCGGAGTACCTATTCGAAGATGGCCGATCCGGCAAGCTGGAGTTATTAGATATCGATGTGGTGCACGATCTAGCGTTGCTCAAAATGGATGTCGCAGCGGATCGGTTCTTGGCCATCAGTACCCAGGAACCGGCCAAGGGGGAGCGGCTGTTTTCTTTGGGTAATCCGCACGATCTCGGTTTGACGATTGTGGAGGGGACCTACAATGGTCAGCTGGAAAAATCGTTGTATGAGAGGATTCACTTCACCGGTTCTATCAATCCAGGCATGAGCGGCGGGCCGACGATTAACCGGAACGGCGTGGTGGTCGGCGTTAATGTGGCTTCGGCGGGGAATCAGTTGGGCTTTCTAGTGCCGGCCACTTATGTGAATCGACTGTTAGCGCGCACTCATGACGGCCAAGCAAAGCCGGATTTCACCGCGCTGATGGGTGAACAACTACTGGCTAATCAAGACAATTATATGACTGCCCTACTCGCCAAACCCTTTGCTGAAGTGCGTATGGAACCGCTTAGCGTGCCGGGGCGATTGGCCTATTTCCTGAACTGCTGGGGGGATACTCGCAAACGCGAGGATGAATTGTATGAACTCGTTCACTACAGCTGTGCCACCAGCGACGATATCTTTTTGTCCGATCAACAGACTTCTGGAGTCATTCGCTACAGCCACGCGTTGTACAACAGTAAAGGATTAGGCCCTATCCGCTTCTTCAGTTTATTGGAACAAAATTTTCAGACCGAGCGCCTGCGCCTCCGCTCCGATGAGGACATGGTGACCAACTATGAATGCAATTCCGATTTCGTCACCCATGATACGTTGCGCAGCAAGGTCGTCTTTTGCTTGCGCGCCTATAAAAAACTACCGGGTTTGTATGACGCAGCGTTAATGGCAGCGGTGTTTACCGACGATCAACAGATGCTGCAAACCAACCTGTTGCTGGCGGGAGTCAGCTACGAGAGTGCAACCCGCTTTCCCCAAGCTTATTTGGAAACGATTCGATGGACTCCGTAACCCAATCGGCGGTGTACCCGCAAGAATCTCAGGTCAGAGGCTGGTTGGAAGTGCTTGATCGGACCGGCCATGTCACGCAACGGCTGACGGTATCCCACCTACCCCTGACCATCGGTCGTTCTTATGAGAACGACGTGATCCTGGACGATCCCTATGTCTCTCCTATGCACTTGCGACTGCACAGTGACAGCGAGAACCGCCTTGTTGCTGACGATTTGGACAGCGTCAACGGCTTATACCGGGAGCGGGAACGGGTGTCACAGATTGAATTGACTTCCGGCCTCGAAGTTCGCGTAGGCCATACTCGCTTGCGCTATCGGGATAAGGATTTCCAGGTGCCTGCTCCGCTGGTGGACTTCTCCGTCCGTAGCCCGCTGCTGCTATTACATAAACCCCTAGTGCTGGTGCTGGTTTATGTACTGACCCTGGGATGGTTGCTGTTGAGCAATTATCTGGGCAGTTACGAACCGGTCGAAATCACTAGACTGGTCGCGGCGTTGGTAGCACCCGTGGCCGGCATATTAGTTTGGTCGGGAGTATGGGCCTTTGCCAGTCGGTTATTGGTGCATCGGCTCAATTTTTTGATTCACTGCGCCATCGCCTGTCTCGCAGGCTTGGGATTTTCTTGTTTGGCGACCAGCCTGAGTTATCTAGCCTTTGCTTTAAACGCAGATCAGCTTGAGGAAGCAGCACAGCTGTTCGGTAATGCGTTGATTTTTGCTCTATTACTGTATGCCCATCTGCGGTTTTGCAGCTTGGCTCCGCCACGGCGACTGGTTGTCACAGCTGCTGTATTGGCTGTGGTGGCGGGCGCCCTCACCGTATTGGAAACCCAAGTTGATTACAGTGAATTTAGCGCTGCTCCCAGCTATCACACCACCTTGAAGCCACCGAGTTTTCAATGGGTGTCGGGAGAACCGATAGCCGCTTTCTTCACTGATGCTGAAGCGTTGCGGCAAGACCTGCTGGAGGCCATGCCGAAAGAGCCTTGAGCTGTCGAATCTCAAGTTGATGCGCTACAGAAAAATTTCGCTCCCTATTCTGATTGGCTTCAGTACAATTATCACTAACAACCCCTATTGGAGTAAGACAATATTATGATGCTACGCAAAAAACCGTTATCCGGCCTGTTATTGGGTGCACTGGCTTGCGGGAGTCCGTCTTACGCTGCCGATCCCTGTCCTTGGCAGGGTGAAGAGTACCAGGACGCTTGCGCCCGTTGGGATGGAATCCAGCAAAGCCTGGAGGAAGCCACTCGTCAGGCAGAGGAAGCCGCTCAGAAACTGCAAAGCATGGCGCCCGCCGACCCGACGGTTTCTGCAACCACTCCTGAAGAGGTCCGCGTCAAGGCCATTATCGACCGGATTTTGAGCTATTTCACAAAGCCTGTCGCTGAGATGGGCGGATTTGATATTGATGCAGACTATGTGCTGACCCAAGAGAATGGGGCATTCACTACCCAGTTTGCCAAGGCCGCCTGGGTAGCCACGCCGGTCCGGGCCGATTTCGGCCCGCTCACATTCCGCATTGAACCCGGTGACAAGGGATTTTCTAAAGTTGCTATACGTATTGGCGATGTCATCACCGTACGTAACGGAGAAAAGATATTGAGCCGGGTGCTGATCAGCCAGCAAAGCAATCATGGGGCGTGGGATGATGCCTTGGAGAGCTTCGGTCAGTTCGACTCGAGCTTCGGACAGATTAATGTGGTCGTGCCGGGTGAGGCCGCGATTGTGAGCATCGATGCAGTCACTCTCGGGCATCAACTCTCACGCGACGCCGCTGACAACTGGCAAGCCAAGCAGCAGATGGCATTACAGGATTTACAGTTCCAGGGGGAAGGACAGACTCTCAGTCTTGCCCGCATCACCGCGGAAGGCGAAGCAGCCGGCCAGAATTATCAGAAGCTGATGAAATTCACTCAAGAAATGAATGCGCTGAGTCAAACAGAGAATCTGGATGACAGCGAAGCGGCTAAAAAAGTGATGGGATTGCTTAACGATATGTACGGTTCGATCAGCCGGTTTGATACGGAAATGACCCTGAACACCCTAGCTATCGGCTCAGTCCAGGAACCTGACTTCAAGCTGGGGCAAGTCGCGCTGAGCGCCAATTTTGCAGCCGCTGACGACGGTTCAACATTCGGTTATGCAATGGGGTTTTCGAATCTAGCTACCCAGATACCGGGCGTTCCGGCCAATATAACGCCAACCGATGCCCGTTTCGAGATGGGCCTGACTGACATCCCGCCCCAGCTCTTTAGCCGCTTCATGGAAATCGCCATCGCAGCTGACCAATTGCCGGAAGCGGAGCAAGAAGCCTATATGAACCAACATATTCCCGCACTGTTTCTTGGCAGCAAATTGGGAGCTTATATTAAGGATACCTTTATCGCCGCGCCCGATACGCGTGTGGACCTGGATGTAACAACCCAAGTCGACCCGGAAGCAGCCATGGGAGGAGCTGGTGAGATGCTGCTGCGTATTACCGGCATTGATAAAGTGCTGGAAGCCGCACAAACCATGCCGCCGGAGCAACAAACCTTTATGCCGGTGCTGGGCATGATGTTAACTATGTCCAATCGGGCCGAAGAAGACGGCAAGGTGATCGATACCTACGACCTGAAACTGACCAAGGAAGGCAAACTTTGGTTGAACGGCAAGGATGTAACCAGTATGTTTCTGGCTTCTACCGGGGCAGGATCCTCACCGCCCCAGCAAGAACCCACCCCAGAGCAACCGGCTGCTAAGCCTGAGTAGCCAAGCTATCACACAATTCCAATACGCCGTTCCGGTAACTGGAACGGCGTGACATTTGCTTCCAGCTTGCGAGCCTGGCTTAAGTTTAACGTGATGTAATCCACCAAATGCAGGACGGCTTCAGATACATTGTCCCGCGCGTAATAAAGACCGATTTCAACCTGTCCCAACGGCGGGCAATTATCATGACTTCCCACTGCTTGTAATCCGGCAGGCACCGTGCTTTTGGCAAGCACAGTCACCCCCAACCCAGCCATTACCGCTGCTTGAATGCCGCCTATATTGGGGCTGGTATAGACAATGCGCCAAGGCTTAGCGGTATTCTCCAACATCTGCAACATACGCCTGCGATAGGTACAGCCGTTCGGCGCGACAATCAACGGTAACGGCGTTTTGCTATGCACTGCGTGATTAGGGCTGGTCACCCACACTAACTCCTCCATCCAACCAGGGGCAACCGCTTGAGGCGTTTGCTCCTGGCGAATAGCGATCACCAAATCGAATTCGTGCTGTTTTTCCAACCGTGTCAGCAAATTCACACTGAGATCGCACTTGACCTCCAGGTTCACCTGCGGGTGGGCTTGGGTGAACTTGCCGAGGATCTCGGGTAACAGAGACACAGCGAACTCATTCGGCAAACCGATACGCACGCAACCGGTTACTTTAGGTTTGTGCAAGCGGGACAAGACCTCATCATTCAATAACAGAATCTGCCGCGCATAATTAAGCACAATCTCGCCAGTCTCGGTCGGACATAAGCGCTGCCCGGCGGTGCGTTGAAACAACGGGGTCGCGATGAGGTCTTCCAGTCGTTTGATCTGCAGACTGATCGCCGGCTGCGAACGGCCCAACAGTGCGCCCGCATGAGTGAATCCGCCCAGATCGACGACCGTGACGAAAGTTCGTAATAAATCCATGGGGAGGTTTTTCATCGCCCGCACCCCTATTTATGTTGTTAATAATTTTATTTTAACTATTGATTTCACAAATTAAACACCGGGACCTATGCTGATTGTAAGTTTATGAGAAACCCCGTATTTCAAATCATCGAGAATCAGCATGGCTATCAGCGTCTTCGACATCTTCAAAATCGGCATTGGCCCGTCCAGTTCTCATACCGTGGGACCGATGCGGGCCGCCTGTTTGTTTGTAAGTGATTTGCGCGATGCTGGTTTGCTGGAATGCACCGTTGGCGTCAAAGCCGAATTATTCGGTTCACTGGGGGCCACTGGTCGCGGGCATGGTAGTGACAAAGCGGTCATGCTGGGACTAGCCGGGGAATTACCCGAGCTGACCGATCCCGACCGCACCAAAGAGCATGTGACCAGTATTCGTAATACTGGGAAACTGGCATTGCTTGGGGTACGGGAGATTGCGTTCCAGGAAAAGAAGCACATCATCATGCACCGGCGCGAGTCATTGCCCTATCATCCGAACGGTATGCGTTTTATCGCTTACGACGAACTCGGTGAAGTGCTGCGCCAGCAGGTGTATTACTCTGTGGGCGGTGGATTCGTGGTTGATGAAAAGGCCGCTGGTGCCGACCGGATCAAAGAGGACGATACTCCTCAGCCCTATCCCTTCAAGAGCGCCGCGGAGTTGTTACAGCTATGCGCTCAACACCAAATCAGCATCAGTCAATTAATGCTGGAAAACGAAAAGGCCTGGCGTTCCGAAGCAGAGATCAAACAAGGCTTATTGTACATCTGGCAGGTTATGCAAGCCTGCGTCAAACGAGGCTGTGAACGGGAAGGCACGATGCCGGGCGGACTCAAAGTGCGCCGCCGTGCCGCCGATTTGTATCGGACCTTGAGCAGTCACCCCGAGGCGGCTTTGCGTGATCCGCTGACTATCCTGGATTGGGTGAATCTGTATGCTTTAGCGGTGAACGAGGAAAATGCCGCAGGCGGACGGGTTGTTACAGCGCCGACCAATGGCGCAGCTGGAGTGATTCCTGCGGTATTGCACTATTACACCCGCTTATGCCCTACTTCCAGTGATGATGGCGTGGCTCGTTTTCTGCTGACCGCCGGAGCGATTGCCATTTTGTATAAGGAAAATGCGTCTATTTCCGGAGCCGAAGTCGGTTGTCAAGGCGAGGTCGGCACGGCTTGTTCGATGGCAGCAGGTGCGTTGACTGAAATCCTCGGCGGCACCCCGGCACAGGTCGAAAATGCGGCTGAAATTGGCATGGAACATAATTTGGGGCTGACTTGCGATCCGGTGGGCGGCTTGGTGCAAGTGCCCTGCATCGAACGCAACGCCATGGCGTCAATCAAGGCAATTAACGCAGCTCGCATGGCGCTGCGCGGCGATGGCCAACATTTTGTATCGTTGGATAAGGTAATCAAAACCATGCGCGATACCGGGGCGGATATGAAAACCAAATACAAGGAAACCGCCCGGGGCGGGTTAGCGGTAAATGTGATTGCTTGTTAGACAGCCTGTCTGATGCCGGTTCGCTTCCGCAATCCCTGTGAAGCGAACTGACATCACTATGAGGACAGGACAGATTTAATTGATTGGGAATGCAGTCCAATTCACTAGCCAACTCTCACCGGCGCCGGGACGGATAGCTCCCAGGTAATTGGCCGATCTATCCCAGAATTCCCCGCCAGCCGGTCCGTCGTTAACAGGCGTTGAAGCAACTTCGGTAACAGCACCAGCAACGGAATCAGCATCTGGGGTAAATTCGGGACGGTCCAGGCTGAATGCGAGTATCGGTAACTTTGGGTTAATGCCAAACCTATTGTAGTTCAGTGGATTTGTGAAATAGTATTCTTCGTTAAACCCACCGTCTTTATTTGCATCCCCTGTTTCGGCAGCAAAATAGCCGCTACCTCCCTTGCCGATACTGTAGAAGATCATGTTTTTGAACGATAGCTCGCCGGTTTCAATTAGGGCTGCGGTGGGTTCGTCTGCGACGTCAATCGCGCTTGACGGAAAGCCAGTGATGACAAAGTTGCGGAAGGTTCCGCCTGAACCTCGGCGAATCACCATGGCGCTCTGGTCTTGTTGCTGGTCGCGCGAACCTATCATGGTAGCGTTGTAAATAGTGGGCGCTGAGCGTGGTTCGGCATCGGGTTGCTGCTTCCAATTATCGCCCTCAAATCCATTGTCACCCTCATCACTATACTGTTGGACGACTAGAAACTGAACTCTGCCGTTCCAACCCATATCCCAATCGAGCGAATCATCGCCCGCACCGGAAATCACAATGTTGCGCATGTCTACGGTGCCACCAAATACTTCAATACCGTCGTCCAGGCCGCGATGGCTCTGCACATAGCGAACAATGGACGCATTGCCGCACCCGCCCAGCGTCAAGCCATTGAGTTCATTGTTCGCGCCAATTTCAAAACCGGCGAACTCAATACGCACATATTCAAGGACGCCACAGTTTGAGGTTGGATCACTGCCTCCGAAGGTACCGCGAGGATCGTTCTCTGCGATCCCTTCGATGTGCGAGACTCCCCGGTTTAAAGGAGCGTTACCCAAGAGCACCAGCCCCCCCCAGTCGCCACGCTGACGACTGCCGATAGGTTGGGAGCTGGTAAAAATGATCGGTTCACTCTCTGTACCTCTGGCATAGAGCTTGGCATCGCGCGTCACGATCAACGCAGAACCGCTGTCGCCCAAAATAGTGGTCCCCGACTCAATGGTCAGCGTAGCGTCGCCTTCTAAAAAGACCAGTCCCTGCAAGGTATAAATGGTGTCCGAGTGCCACACAGTTGACTGCAAAATCGACCCGGAAACAGTTTCGTGTTTGGCCATAATGTTTCTGGTCATTGCAGCAATCTGCTGCGGTAAGCCAAAGGTCATTGCCACATAAACAGCAGCCCCGCCCACTATCGCGACGAGCAAAACCCAAATGATTAGGGTCATTGGAGAACGACGCTGTTGATTGGCCTTTTCAGCGATGGAACCAAGTTCTAGTGCTAGTGAATTATTTTGAACCGCTGCGGCATCATCTACTTGCCCGCCAAACGAATGACCGTTTGTAGCAGGATCTATCGCTCGAATTTCCTGGACTATCTTTTTGATTTTGCGGCTATTTAACTGGAGTGCTTTTTCAAGCAACTCTTCACGATAACTTTGATCATTGGCGAACTGATAAAAGTTGATTTCGTTTTCGTCATCCAGCTTGGCAAGTTCACGTTTGAACTCCCACAATAAATGGACAAACTCATTACGTTCTCTTCTGGCCGTGGCCACATTTGGTCTCCAAAGCAAAGTTTTTTCTTGAAATAAGCCTAAAGAACAATTATTTCATTTATGTTGCATAGTGATGTTTGGCTATTGAGCTGCTTGGGGGTCTTGATAGGGATTATTGCGGGTCATCGGCATTAAACTTTTTCCGCATAAATTACAGGGTTTAATTCCAGTCAGGTAAAGCAACCAATTGGACGCTTGATTTCAGCATCGGCAGGCTTGTCCGTGCAAAGCGGAGCTCCGGTTTAACGCAGCGCGAAAACCATTGAGGTGGCATGGAGTTTTCGTGGGTAAAGCAAACCGAAGGTGTTTTGCGTCAAAATACCGCTAGCCGGTACGGCTTTCAAACGCGAGCCGAATCCCTAAGCCAATAAGCACCGTACCGGATATCCGATTGAGCCACTGTTGCGTCATCGGACGTGCACGCAACCAACCGGATAGCGTACCAGCGCCGTAGCCTATTGGTCCCTTAATCAAGAAAGTGAGTAGTCCGAACAACGCACCGAGAACAACAATCGTTTCGGTTGGGTTCTCCGCATCAAGCGCCACGAACTGGGGTAGATAAGCGAAATAGAAGATCGCAATTTTCGGATTACTCAAATTTGCAATCACGCCCTGAAAAAACAGGGACTGCAACGACGGTGTAGATTGAGGAGCTACCAGAAAATTCACTGGCGAAGCCTTGAACATTTTGATGCCAAGATAAACCAGATAAGCGGCACCAAGCATTTTCAGACCAGTGAACAGCACTTCCGAAGTTTGCAGGATTGCTCCCAATCCGAAAGCGGCCAGCAGTGTATGCCCTAAAAGGCCGGTACTGATACCCGCTGCCGTAACAACGCCGGCTTTCGATCCCTGTGCGATCGAACGTGACATGACGAGAATCATGTCCTGCCCCGGCGTCAGGATAATGGCCAGGGAGGTGATGAAAAATAAAACAATCGAACTGTCTGGTATGAGATGCATCTGTTGAAACTAACGATAGGGTTTGGCTAGGCGGCTCTTGATTTGCAGTTCGTAGCCGGTTTCCCGAAACTCCGCTGGTTTTATCATCGGCTGCGTCCTGCCAAAATCATCGCAAAAAAGCCGTAACAAGCCGCCAACACCGCGCCTAACCCAAAAGCTAAACTGATCGAATTTAACCATTGAGCGAGCAATGGAACAACGGCTGCCAGTATCGCACCTAGAATTATCAAGTGGGAAAGAAGAGATGGGCCCCGCAGGAAACCAGTCATATCGTTTGATCACTCTCCAGCAAGAGCAAATTGCTGCCCACCCAAAACGGGGAAAAGTTGGCGCTCAGTTGCTCACCCTAGCAGGCTAATGCCTACGCGTATTCATTGAAAACTTACTCCACGGCAACCTTTTCTAATCCCTGGTGGATCGATTCTTATCCCTCCAGGAATTCCTGGCCGAAAATAAGAACCGCCAACGGGACCGGGGCCACCGCAACAGCCACTGTGGCCAAAAAGCCGCCCACCGAATATAACCTGCTGACACCTGCCAATAATGCAATTCCACCACCTCCGCCGATCAGGAAATTACCTGGAAGGTTAAGGGCAACAGCAAGTGCCAGATACCGGTGTCGAAGCAGAAATGGTAGGAATCTGTTGGATGCTTTGTTAGCGAGTAACGCCAGTCTTGCTTGTTGATCCAATGGTTCAATCGATTTCAGCAATTCTGACATGCGCATAAAATTGCACTCGTCGGCTAGTCGGATAAATCCCGTTAAATTGAATATGCGTCCGGCGATAAAACTTAATGAAAGACCAGCGACGGTACAGACATAGACTAGGAATGCGATGGGCGGCCCTAACATAGCGATCAAGGCTAGCCCAAGTTCGGCACCTGGCACAAACGGTATTGCCAGCAGAACCGAATACAAGACAGCAGAAACCATAATGGCTCTATGGACCGCGTCTTCGTTGTGTGGTCGAATTTGGAAGTTTAGCGTTTCGGCAAGTTGATGTGCTAAGAAGTTCGCTGCGACCACCAATGCAATCAAGCAGGCAATCTTGACAAGGGTACGCCAGCGCAATCTGGCCATCTAATTGCTCAGTAATATCTTACTGTGTGCTTGCCACAGGTATTGACAGCGTGCCGACAAACTCGAAGTTCTTCTCAACCGTCCAGTACCAGCGCTTGACGGTCCAGGTAGATACGCCGCTTATCGTATTACCATCCAAAGTACCTCGCCAAACAATCTTCGCATCCTTGTATGGGCACCTTGTTTCGCTGACAAACACAGTCTGGCCATTAGCCCTATGCACTTTATAGGGCGCAGGGGGGTATTGACACCTCAGTTCGCATTCCTTCGACACGAAGGTGCCATTTTCAAATACGAATGAATCTTCGATATCTTTGGGCTTGCCTTCCGGTCCGAGCATTCCGGTAAACGTCATGCCATCTAATGGACCACTTCCGTCACCTTGAAGTGCGCTTGTTCTGTCAGTGATGACCGGCTTTGTGGTGATAGACAATATGAACCAGCTACCAGCTACAACCGCAGCCGCGGCACCAAAGTAAATAATAAGTTTTGATCGCTGCATGACCAACTCCGCATTTCGTACAAGCAACCATTGTCGGTAAACTCGCAAGGTCGTCAATCAGGAAATTCTTCGATAAAAGCTTATTAAACTCTATTGGTAAAATTACTAGGCATTAAAGATGCTTTTACAAACTTTTTGAGTAAATTCAGAATAATAGACATTCAGTCGCGCAACTCCAAGCTCGACGGAATGGGAATTATCGTGAGCAAAAAAACACCCTCGGTCAAATAGTTGTGTTCATCTGGCAAAAGTAAACAGCTCACTCGCAATTAGCTAAATATAGCGTAAATTTCGGGAACCGTCCTGAATGAAAAACCCGCCCGAAATCGGCTTAATAACTCACAATTTCTTGGCTGCATCTCTCAGTAGTTCCTGGGTAGGCTCACTAAACCAGCAATCGAGGAAACACTCATGTTTCGATTGATGATTTTCCTCATATTGAGCTTTGATGGATTCACAAAAACCGGACTTGGTTGCCGAAAAAGCTGGGCCTTGTAAAGCAGCCAGTTCCTCGACTTTGGCTACCGCGTACTGTTCCAGGACTTCATCGGGATGGACTTCATCGACCAGACCAATCGCCTTAGCTTCTGCAGTCGAGATAAAATCACCGCCGTAGATCATTCGGGCGGCGATACGTTCACCGACGATCTGCCCTAACATCAGGTCAGCGGGATAGGGAAAGGGTATCCCCAGTTTGATTTCATTCATGCCCATTTTTTTTCTTTCGTCGGTCGTTGCGTAGCGATAATCACACGCCAGGGCAAGGATATTGCCTCCCGCGACGGCATGGCCCGATATGGCGCACGCGGTGGGTAGCGGTAACGTGTATAAATCGATAAGAAGTCGGTTAAACCCATACCAGAACTCGGCCATTTCACGCCGATTCAGCTCAAGAACCGTTGGGAGATCAAGGCCGGCGGAGAAAAACTTTTTGCCGCCACAGAGCACCAACCCTCGGGCCTCCTTGCCGATCTCATTGAGCAACTCAGCGAACCGCAATACCAAAGCCGGATTTATGCCCTTGGTCCTGCCGGTATTTAAGGTTAAAACAGCAATCTGTCCTCGCTGTTCGGTAATTATCGGTGTCATGGCACACTCCCGCTAATGTCTTTATAGGGACGGACACTGCCTCGCAGAATAAGATGCGAACCATAAAGAGTGTCTTCCGGTTGAGCGAACTTTGATTCTTTGTCCTGAGCCAGTTGGATGAGCTTATTGCAAAGATCGGCAGCTATCTGGTGTATCGGTAGGGCTATGGCAGTCAATCCTGAACCGCCCCACCAACTAAATGCGCTGCTATCGCTATAGCCGATTAGCGAAAAAGCGTTTTGGTCGTCTTTGCTCCAAGTGGCTACCGCATTCAACATGCCTTCGCTTAAACCTGCACCGGCGGCAATGATCGCGCTGGGTGGATGGCTTAGCATTCTCAATCGATTGGTTGCCGCTTGCGCGAAATGGGTTCTCGGCGGGCCGCGCATAATCAGTGCTGGGTCGATAGGTACATTGCGCTCCTGCAAAGCGGAGAGATAACCCTGGTACCTAGCGCTACCCGAGTTAAGTGCTGGTTCACCACAAACCAGTCCGATGCGTTGATGATTTAAATCAAGCAGGCAATTCGTCGCGCTCCGAAGTGCAGCAACATCGTCAATCCCGTACCAATCCGTATTCAATGCGCTATTGCGCCTGATCAACTGCGCAGTATTCCTCGAAGATAATAATGCGACGCTGTGTTGAGTCAACGTCGCCGTCGGTACGATGGCTATACCTGCGCAACGTGCCGCTACCAGTTGGCGGATATGCCGTTCTTCAATTGCCGGATTATCGTCGCTTACCGCTAAGGTGAGCTGGAAATCATGGCTGTTGCAGACTTCTGAGAATGCTTTAGCGATCTGCGCGTAAAAATTGTTCTCAATATCGGGTATCAGTAAGCCAATGAGCGAACTCTCCTTACCTCTCATCGTTTTGGCAGCAGCGTTTGGCACATAGCCCATCTCTGCTGCAGTCCGATGAACCAACTGTTTGGTTTTGGGGCTGATGCGGGAGCTATTGGCGAGCGCGCGCGTAACGGTTGACGGCGAAACGCCTAGCTTATTAGCAATATCTTTAACAGTAATCATTTCATTATAGAAAATACAAACGTTTGCATTATTTATAATTTTATATTGAATACTATTATTTACCCAACTAGAATTAGTTTAGTGCAAACGTTTGCACTACAAAAACCCGTCGCTGCGCCCGTGCTTGGTAGTTTAACCCACAGACCCGATTGAATGATGTAGCAGACGCTTGGCAAGAGGAGTTATCGCAATGAGTACAGCCATTACCCATATTTTGGGCCGTCGGGTCTGGGATTCCAGAGGACGTCCCACCATCGAAGCGGAAGTCCATCTGGCCGGAGGCGCCGTCGGACGAGCCATCGCTCCCGCCGGGGCATCGACGGGCAGCGCTGAAGCTGTCGACAAACGCGACGGTGGCAATGCGTTTGGTGGCTATGACGTCATGGCGGGCATCGCTGCGGTCAACGGGGAGATTGCGGACAGCTTACGCGGACGTGACGCCACTGATCAACAAGGCGCTGACCGGACCTTGGTCGAGCTTGACGGAACCCCCAACAAAAGCCGCTTGGGTGGCAATGCGTTGATTGCCACGTCTATGGCCATTGCTCACGCCGCTGCCGCTGATGCGCGGCTGCCTCTTTGGCAGTTCTTAGGAAAAGGCCGCGAGAATTTTTTTTTACCATTACCGGAAATCCAAATCTTTGGTGGCGGTGCCCATGCGGGCAGGCGGGTCGATGTGCAAGACTTCATGGTCATCGCAGTCGGTGCCAACAGCTATGCTCAGGCGTTGGAATGGACCGCTGAGGTATATCTGTCTGCCGGGAGGATTATGGCCAATGCAGGCCTCATGCAAGGGGTTGCCGATGAAGGCGGGTTTTGGCCGGCATTCGCTTCCAATGAACAAGCCCTGGATTATCTGGTGCGCGCCATTGAAGGCGCTGGCTTGACCCCGGGTACGGACGTCGCCATCTCGCTTGATATTGCCGCCACTGACTTTTATCGAGACGGCTATTACCAGCTGTCAACGGACGGCAAGCGCGTAGACTCCGATGGGCTATCGGAAATGCTGTTGCAGTGGCTTGCCCGGTATCCCATCGTATCCATCGAAGATCCGCTTGCCGAAGACGATACCCCGGCAATGGCAAAATTCACTGCAGCGGCAGGCGAGAAGATCGAAGTGGTGGCCGATGATTTTATATGCACCTCGGCCACCCGCATTCAAGACGCAGCCGCTCATGGGGCGTGTAATACCGCATTAATTAAGCCTAATCAAGCCGGTACCCTCAGCGAAACCAAAGCCGCATTGGACGCATCCCGCAAGGCGGGCTGGGAGTCGATCGTTTCAGCGCGCTCCGGCGAAACCGAAGACACCACCATCGTGCATCTGGCGGTTGGCTGGGGAGCCAAACAATTAAAAGTAGGCTCTTTTGCCCGCTCGGAGCGGATGGCCAAATGGAATGAGGGTCTTCGGGTTGCCGAAAGCTTAGGCCAAGGTGGCGGGATTATAGCCCCCCGAGAAAGTTTTCCTTGGGGACAATAGCGATAGCTGAACTACATATTTTGATCACGGTGTTCAGCTATATCTATTTGATTTATAGCGCAACTTATCTCTGAAATCGAATCGATTTACAGAGGTTACGCTATATATAGCCTGGATTTCTCTGCATAGTACCCGCCGCCCGCGCCTGCTTGCGAAGAAACATATCCTCATCCGCTTGTTTTAGCAGCGTCTCCGTATCGTTTCCCTGTTCGGGGCAAAGCGCTATGCCGATCGCAGCACCCGCGGCGAATGTGGCCACATCCGGTGCGATTTCGATCAACGAGCGCAACGGCGCTGCCAACACGCGTTCCAGTTTGTCGCGCGCAATCATGGCATCATTACGGTTCGCCACGTTGTCCAGTAGCACGACAAACTCGTCGCCGCCAAATCGGGCGGCCGTATCGCTTTCACGCAGGCTCGTCGCTAGGCGTTCCCCAATTTCCTGCAATACACGATCCCCGACGTCGTGCCCAAACCGGTCATTGATCTGTTTGAATTCGTTCAGATCGACAAAGAGCACGGCAAACGGATGATTATCGCCGCGGCGCCGCTGACGAATGATGCGATCCTCAATGCGCCTTACTATAGCCTCCCGATTTGCGATCCCCGTCAACCGATCGGTGAGCAAGCGCTGCTGCATATGCGCAAAGGATTTGGCAAGATCGCCGATTTCATCATTTCGATCTAAGAGAATCTTCGCATCAAGTATGCCATCGCCCATTTGATGAGCCGCGACCGCCAACTTGCGTAGGTCTTTAACAATCAGATTGAGCACCACGAAGCCGATAACGACTATCAACAGGCAGGCAATGATGGCTAGCCATACGGTGCGTTTTACGTTGTCTGTCACTCTTTGCATGAAATCATGTCTGGGCACGGCCACAGCCACAATCCAGTCCAATCCAGCATTGTCGCGCAGTCGCGCATAGCCGGCCTGCACGACAGCGCCATCCGGGCCGATGAACGAACTGGTACGGGTTCCGGTTGACGCGTCTTGACGATCAGTAAGCGCCTTCACTGTTTTATAAGTCTTGGCGATCCATGGATCGTCGTTGGCGGCGGCATTCAGCCGTGTGTTGATGTTCCCAATGCCTTTGCGCAAGTGTGGCCCGCGCGAGGTTGCTAACAGGTTACCATCGGGCTCAACAATGAACGCAAAACCGTTGGGACTCAGCTTGAGCCGTTTGAGAAATTCATTCAGGTGTTGCAAAGATAGATCGGTAGCGACCACCCCCTCAAATTCTCCCGCGGTATTGTTGACCCGCCTTGCCCGCGTGCTAACCAGTTGCAAGGTTTTGAAGTCTATGTAAATCGACGTCCACGTATGGTTCTCGGTCCTCTGACCTGCCTTGTACCAAGGGCGCTCGCGCGGCTCGAAAATACGCGTTTCCTGCACCGGGTTCTTCAGTTCGCCACGGATGTTGGAATATCGATAAATCGAACGCGGTGACACCCCATCGGTGCGCAGGCGCAACTCAGCCTCGGTGTCGGTAAACCGCCAAAGACCGAAGAACTGGCCATTCCGATTGCCGTAGTATGCATAGTTATTGGGGTCGCGATGCACCGAGGTCGCCAGCCAGAAACGAGTGCGTAGTGCCTCTAAATCGTCTTCGACTGAGGAAGGCGCGGCCACACCTGACGGGAATGCCGTTTCAAGTACGGCTTCGGAACCCGAAATGTGCTTATCCACTGCCTGAGCGATGCGATTGACTGTTTCACTCAGCACATAATCCGACAATGTATCTACCGCGCCGCGGCCAGCATTGTACGACAACACGCCAATCACGCCGGCCGTCAGCAAAACCAATACCACGTACGGGATGGTCAGCATCTGGCGCAATGTGAAGTTGGAGCGAGAAATCATGATCGCGTGCTACATTACCGCTTGTCTTTCGGGTCGATGCAGTCGAGCGCAGAGCAGTCTACTTTGAAAGGTTCTAGGAGATCGGAGAGATCTCAAAGCCACTCAGAACCGATAACCGAAACTTGTTTCAAACCGGTCTTTAAACTCTTCTAGGGTAAATAGATGATTCTGGGTGCCCGGCTTTTCAATTTTGATTGCGCCAGCTAAAGAGGCGATGCGGCCGGTCGTTTCCCAATCCATATCGTGCATCATGCCGTACAACAGGCCGGCCCGATAGGCGTCACCGCAGCCGGTGGGATCGACGACTTCGCTTACCACCGCCGACGGGATGTGAATCCGCTCGTCGGCGGTCAGAATATATGATCCCTTGGCGCCGCAGGTCATAATCAAGGCTTTCACCCGCTCGGCAATTTCAGTGACTGATAAGCCGGTGCGTTCGCGAATCAATTCGAACTCGTAATCATTCACCGTCACCCAGTCGGCAAGGCCGATCAGGTGCTCAAGATCCGCGGCATCGAACAGCGGCATGGCCTGGCCGGGATCGAAGATGAACGGAATTCCTGCGGCTTTGAATTGTTCGGCGTGGGCCAGCATGCCTTCGCGGCTGTCAGGCGATACCATACCCACACTGATGTCCGCATCGGTCGGCACCGTGCTTTGTGCGGAAAACGCCATGGCACCGGGGTGAAAGGCGGTAATTTGATTATCCGCCAAATCCGAGGTGATAAAGGCTTGAGCGGTAAAGCTGTTGGGTATGGTTTGAATAAACCGGCGACTGACACCTTGGCGATCCAGCCATTGCGCATAAGGATCGAAATCCTCGCCTACCGTACCCAAGGGATACCCCTCGCTACCCAACAATTTGAGCGTGTAGGCCACATTACCGGCGCAACCACCGAATTCCCGCCTCATGCTGGGCACCAGGAAGGACACATTAAGCATGTGTACCTTGTCAGGCAGGATGTGATTTTTGAAATAATCCTGGAACACCATAATCACATCGTACGCTAGGGAACCGCAGATCAACGCCGCCATTGAGAGTCCTCACCAATCCAACAATAATAGAATCCACACCAGACTAGCATTCACCAACGTTACGAACACCGCTGCTGAACCGATGTCTTTGGCGCGGCCCGATAACTCGTGATGCTCCGGACCAATACGGTCCACTACGGCTTCAAGACCGGAGTTGAGTAATTCCGCAACGATGATTAATAATAGACTGCCAATCAGCAACACGCGTTCTACGCCGCCATCGCCTAGCCACAACGCCAACGGCGTCATGACTAGGCACAGCAGGCTTTCCTGCCGGAAAGCCTCTTCGTTGCGCCAAGCAGCTTTAAGACCGGCCCAAGAGTAACCGGTCGCGTTAAGTATACGACGTAAGCCACGATGCGGTTGATTGCCCATCCGTCAGTAGTTTTAGCGGCCTGCCGATGTGCTCAGCCCAGCGCCTTTAGAGCGGCATCGTAATCCGGCTCGTCAGCGATCTCAGAAACTAACTGGGTGTACAACACCTTATCATTGGCATCCAATACCACCACAGCGCGACTGGTGATCCCTGCAAACGGCCCGTCTTCCAACAACACCCCGTAATCCTTAGCGAAATTGCGTGAGCGCATCATGGACAGGGGTACCACATTATCCAATTTTTCACCGCTGCAGAACCGGCCCTGGGCAAACGGCAAGTCAGCAGAGATTACCAGCACCACCGTGTCTGGATGATTTTTGGCGTATGAACTGAATTTCATGGTGGATAAGCCACATACCGGCGTATCCAAGCTGGGCACGATATTGAGCAATTTTTTCTTGCCGGCAAACTCGCTGAGACCGACATCTTTCAACGTGCCATCGACTAGTTTGAACTCTGGAGCTTGAGCGCCAGCCGTCGGCAGTTCGCCGTTGGTGTTACATGCGCTGCCTTTAAACGTCACAGTGGCCATAAAAATACCTCCTATTACTAGAGCAAGAATAATGAATTATTCGGTTTCCGCGGCCAGTTTGGTGTAGGCGGCGGCATCCAATAGCGAGTCCAGCGCAGCATCGGTTTCCAGGTGGAACAACCAGCCTTCGCTGTAAGGGTCTTGATTGATCAATTCCGGTGCATCAATCAATGCATCATTCACTCCTGTTATCGTGCCGGTCACCGGGCTGTAGATATCCGAAGCGGATTTGACCGACTCCACGACTGCACATTCTTCGGCGGCTTTCACCTTGCGTCCAAGCTCGGGTAGTTCCACAAAGACCATGTCGCCCAATAGGGCCTGGGCATGATCGGTGACACCAACCGTTATCGTGCCATCATCATTAGAACGCACCCACTCATGAGTAGAGGTGTATTGTAGTTCGGGTGGAATAGTGCTCATGATGTTCTATTCATGTCGAAATTAAACTGGGGAAAGCTCTATTAAACAACGGCCATGACGAACGAAGGGCGGATTGACCACGTGCGCGTCACAATAGGTATTTCGTATCACTACTTGGCAATACTCACCGATGTCAACCGGCACTCGTGCCAAGCCAATAGCTCGATCCAAGGTCGGAGAGAAGGTGCCGCTGGTAATGATTCCGGTTGCGCCGCTGGGGGTAATCACTCGCTGGCGCGCCCGCAATACGCCTCGATCTTCCAGCACTAGCCCAACCCGAACCTGCTTGACGCCCTCTTGGCGTTGTTTCTCCAACGCCGCCCGGCCAATAAAGTCACGGTCGGCTGGCTCCCAAGCGACGGTTCCGTCAAGCCCGGCCATCAACGGGGTGATGTTCTCATCCATATCATTGCCGTATAAATTCATGCCGGCCTCCATTCGCAGTGTATCTCTTGCGCCCAGACCGCAAGGCTGGATACCAGCGGCTAACAGCCGCTCCCACCATGTGACGGCTTGATCAGCAGGCAGTATGATTTCCAGCCCGTCTTCGCCGGTATAGCCGGTGCGGGCCAAGAACAAATCATTTGTTTCCAATGCATGGTAGGGCTGCAAATCATGCAATAAGGTTGCTTTGTCGGCATCCAGCACCTCGGTAAAACGAGTTGCCGCTTGCGGACCTTGGATAGCTAACATAACCAGATCCGCCCGTTCCTGCACAATAGTATCGAATCGTCGGGCTTGCTTGAGCATCCAATCCCAATCCTTATCACGGGTTGCCGCGTTTAATACCAGCCGATACCCGGCTTCGCCTCGGTCATAGACAATCAAGTCGTCGACAATACCGCCGGCCTTGTTCAACATGCAGCTGTATAATGCTTTACCGGGATACAAACGCGCCACATCGTTGGCTAATAGATAGCGCAAAAAATCCTGCGCTTGCGGTCCTGTGACATCCAGCCGGGCCATGTGCGACACATCGAATAGGCCGGCATTTTGACGCACCTGCTCGTGTTCATGCACTTGCGAGCCGTAGTGCAACGGCATATCCCAACCACCGAAATCGACCATTTTTGCGCCGAGAGCGACGTGGTGGGTAAACAAGGGAGTCTTTTCAGCCATAATCCTCGTCTCTTAACGTTGCTCTGCTTGGGGTCACGTTAAGAGAACATAAAACCCACTTTTGCTCAACCGGCAATTACGCTTAGCTTGCAGGCTCAGGCTATGGCGGGCAGGAACTGCAACCGTTCATCGTCATATACGTTCAGGTCCGGGGCCAATAATTGCACATACCGGTCGAAGTACAAAAACTGCTTGAGTAATAAGGCAAATTCTCGGGGGAAGTGTAATCCATGCCGTTCTCCGACAGCCACGATGTCGAGCAAAAAACGGTTGACCGGGTTGTTTTTTTCCGGCGCTTGCAGAATTTTTTCAGCGTCAAGGGTGTTGATTTGCTCGAACAGCTTTTCCAAATCTTCTGCTAGCTTAGCCACATTCACTTGTTCCTTGGTAATACCGATGATGAGCATGGATTCAGCGATGGTTGGATAGTCTGCCGCCGGAATGGCTTCCAATAGAGTGGCCATAGCAGACCAGGTGTCTGGCGAAATCCGGCCGACGATGCCGAAATCGATAAAGCCGATCCGCCCGTCGGTGAGCACCATAAGGTTTCCCGCATGGACATCAGCATGGAAAAACTCGCAAAACAATAGGCTAGCGAACCAGGTATTCATAGCCGCCAACAAGGTTTCTTCGGGTTCACGAGTATACCGACGAATGCTGTCCAGATCAGTGAAGGGCACGCCATACAGACGCTCCATAGTCAACACTCGTCGGGTAGTGGCTTGTTCATAGACCTTAGGAACCACGACTTGATCGTTCCCGGTCGCTATCAGGAATTGTTGGAATTGGTTCAAATGCTCGGCTTCTTTGAGAAAGTCACATTCTTCCAACATGGTTTTCTGGATTTCCTCAATAATGGCCGACAGCGACGCCCAAGATAGCGTGGGTCGCAGAAATTCCAGAATACGGGCACTGGCGTACAGGAAATTCAAATCGGTCACTAGCACATTCTGCACGCCGGGTTTTTGAATCTTGATGACTACATCTTCCCCGCTATGCAGGCGAGCCGCATGAACTTGAGCGATGGAAGCGGAAGCTAGCGGTTGAGGTTCGATGTCGGCAAACAACTGAGGCAGTGAGCGACCCAATTCACTTTTCAACACCTTCTCTACGGTCTTGAACGGTAGTGGGTCGGTCTGATCCAGGCACAGTTGAAATTCTTCGACATACTCAGCAGGGAAAAATGACGGCGAACTGGCAATGAACTGCCCCAGTTTGATATAAGTTGCACCCAGGCGTTCAAAGGTCTGACGCAATAGCCGTGGCGCTGGAGGGCGATCCCCCAGCAACCAACTTAGGCCGGTTCCACCCAACACACTGACTGTTTGAGCAATGCGCCACGCGCCTTTGATGCCATAATTAATCAGTGATGCCACAAGTGTCTCCAAATAAAATCAATCATTTTGTTGCAGTGCAAAAATTCCGTTGACAGTATCCTAAACCGGATGCAGAATAATATTCAATTGTGCAGTGCACAAAAAAATAATTCACCCTATCTGCGAGGTTCTAGCCATGAGCGAGCAAAACAACCCATTTAATCCGTTTGCCAATTTTGACCTCGGCAAGTTTGATCTTGGTCAGTTCGATATCAGTAAAATGATGGGCAACCTTCAGGTCCCCGGCTTCGACGTCAATGCGTTGATGGCTACGCAACGGAAAAACCTTGAAGCTCTGAATGCCGCCAATAAGAAAGCCGTAGAGAGTATCCAAGCCATCGCTAAACGCCAAGCGGAAATTTTAGC